>JBKBSV010000036.1:0-19292 GCA_046291115.1 Novosphingobium sp.
CGCCTATTTCGCCCTGTTCGCGCCGGACGCGCGGTTCGTGGGGACGGATGCGGGCGAGCACTGGTCGCGGGCCGAGTTCGAGGCCCTGTACCCCGGCAAGGTGATCGGCCTGCCTGGCGACCTCAGCCAGATGGACGAGATCAAGCGGCTGGCTGAAACCCTGGCCGAGCGCGAGACCCGGCTCGACGTGCTGGTCAACAATGCCGGTGCGGCCTGGGGGGCGGAGTTTGACCAGTTCCCCGAAGCGGGCTGGGACAAGGTGATGGACCTCAACGTCAAGAGCCTGTTCTTCCTGACCCAAAAGCTGCACGGCCTGCTGAAGGCGGCGGCCAGTGTCGAGCGCCCGGCCAAGGTGATCAACATCGCCTCGATCGACGGGCTGCGTCCCAACCCCTGGGAAACCTATTCCTATCAGGCCTCGAAAGCGGCAGTGATCCACCTGACCAGGCGGATGGCCGCGCGATTGATCAAGGACAACATCGTTGTCACCTGCATCGCCCCGGGGGCTTATCCCAGCGAGATGAACAAGGCTGCGGCGAGGAATCCCGAAGCCAGCGCACGCGGCATCCCCTTCAAGCGGGTTGGCGTGGCCGAGGATATCGCCGGCGGTGCGATCTATCTGGCCAGCCGCGCCGGCGATTATGTGGTCGGCACCACGATCCCGATCGATGGCGGGATCGTCAACGCCTGGATTCCGGAAACCTTCCAGGATCCTTCGGGGCATTGAGCCATGAGCCGCGCAGTCCGCATACTTGCCCAGGGCATCTACTTTGGCGAAGGACCGCGCTGGCATGGCGATCGGTTGTGGTTTTCTGATTTCTATGCCGGCCGGGTCTGCTCGGTCGGGCTGGACGGGGATCTGCGGACCGAGCTGGAACTGGAAGGCCGCCCTTCCGGGCTGGGCTGGTTGCCGGACGGATCGCTGCTGGTGGTGCGGATGGAATTGCGGCAGGTCTGGCGGCACTGGCCGGACGGCCGGTTTGAACTCCACGCCGATCTGGCGGACCATTCCGCCTTCCTCTGCAACGACATGGTGGTCGATGGCCACGGCCGGGCCTGGGTCGGCAATTTCGGCTTCGATCTGGATGCCGAACTGCGCGCCCGCGGTGCGCAAAGCGTGATTGCCGATCACCCGCAGGCCTGCCTTGCCCTGGTTCAGCGCGATGGCACGGTCAGCGATGCCGCACCGGGCGAGCGGTTCAGCTTTCCCAACGGCATGGTCATCACGCCCGATGGCTCGACCCTGATCGTTGGCGAAACGCTGGGCGGGCGGCTCTCCGCTTTCGACATCGGCGCGGACGGAACGCTATCCAATCGGCGGGAATATGCTTCAACCTGGCCGCGCGTGCCAGACGGGATCTGCCTTGATGCGACCGGCGCGGTGTGGATCGCCAACCCGCTCGCCCCGGAATGCGCGCTGATCGCGCCGGGCGGCGAAGTGCTCGAAGTGATCGAAACCGGCCTGCCCTGTTACGCCTGCATGCTCGGCGGGCCGGAAGGCAAGCACCTGTTCATGTCTGTTGCACCCAGTTCAGACGCGGCCGAGGCGGCCAAGGCCCCGCTGGGCCAGGTGCTGGTCGCCGAAGTGGCTGCGAGCCGGGCCGGCTGGCCCTAGTCCTTCATCAGTTCCCGCACAAACCCGATCAGCCCGGTTTGCCTTGCACGCTTCATCCGTTCGGCGTGGAGGATTTCCAGGACCTGAGCGTAGCAGGCCTCGACATCGTCGTTGACCACCACATAGTCATAGCCGTCCCAGTGGCTGATTTCGGCCCGGGCGCGGTCCATGCGGGCCTGGATCACTTCGGGCGCATCGGTGCCCCGCCCGGTCAGGCGGCGGCGCAGTTCGCCGATGCTGGGGGGCAGGATGAATACCCGGACCACGTCCTGCTGGTCCTTCTGGTAGAGCTGCTGGGTGCCCTGCCAGTCGATATCGAACAGGTAATCGCGTCCTTCCTTCAGGCCGGCGCGGATCTGGGCCTTGGGCGTGCCATAGGAATGGCCGAACACCGTGGCCCATTCATAGAACTCGTCATTGGCGATCATCCGGTCGAATTCGGCCTGATCGACGAAGTGGTAATGCACCCCGTCCTGTTCGCCGGGGCGCATCGGGCGGGTGGTGGCGGAAACGGACAGCTCGATCTCGCTGTCCCGCTCCAGCAGCATGCGGCTGATCGTGGTCTTGCCCGCGCCCGAGGGCGAGGAAAGGATGAACATCAGCCCGCGGCGCTGGAGGGTATTGTAAGCCATGCGCGCTGATGCCCCAGAGGCCAGCCGCAAATCAAGCCTTGGGGTCAGCCTTTTTCGCAGCCTTCTTGCCGGTCCTGGCCTGCTTGCGGTCATAGACCCGTTTGGCGATCAGCGCCCCGCCAACCAGAATTGCGCCCGGCACAGAGCGCGTTGCAACCCGCAGCGCCACGGCTCCGGCCACCGCGCCAAGCAGGCCGGGCTTGCCGGTCTTGGCGCCATCGACCGGCAGGACCCGGTCGATCGCGGCGTTCAGCAGCTTGCCGCCGCCCTGGCGCGCGATGCGGGAAAGCAGGCGGTTGTCAGCCATCACTTCTTCCGGCTGAAATCGATCGAGACGACATTGGAGCCATCGTCCGCGCCGGGATTTTCCGGCGCTTCCTCGGCCTCGTCCGGAAACTCCGGCTCGGTCCCATGGGCCTGGAACTGCAGGCCGAAATCGACTGCGGGATCGACAAAGGCGGTGATCGCCGAGAACGGCACCACCAGCTTGGCCGGCAGCTGGTTGAACGACAGGCCGACCGAAAACCGCTCCGCTTCTACCGCCAGGTCCCAGAACTTGTTCTGCAGGACGATGGTCATCTCATCCGGGAAGCGTTCCCTGAGATGAGCAGGGATCTCCACGCCGGGCGCGGCGGTCTTGAAAGTGATGTAGAAGTGATGGTCCCCCGGCAAGGCGCCGCCGGCCGATTCGACTTCGCGCAGCACCCGGCTTACCACCCCGCGCAGCGCCTCCTGCACGATTTCGTCATAGGGGATCAGGCTGTCGGGCGGGGTATCAGTCATGGTTCACAAGTGGCTTCGCCCCTCGCTGCGGTCAAGGGCAAAGCGCTTGCGCCTGCCACTTTCCCGCCTATAGCGGCGCCATGCGCACCGCAAGAATCGCCCGCAAGACGCATGAAACCGATATCGTCGTGGAAGTGAACCTCGACGGCACCGGGGCCTATGACGTTGCGACCGGGATCGGGTTCCTCGATCACATGATCGAGCAGTTCAGCCGCCATTCGCTGATCGACCTCAAGTGCCACATCAAGGGCGACCTTCACGTCGATCAGCACCACACCTGCGAAGACAGCGCGATCGCCATCGGCCAGGCGATTGCCCAGGCGCTGGGCGACAAGGCCGGGATCGGCCGCTACGGCGAAGCGCACTCGGCCATGGACGAGGCGCTGGCCCGTGTCGCGCTGGACATTTCGGGCCGCCCCTGGCTGGTGTGGAACGCCCGGTTCACCCAGGAACGGCTGGGCGAAATGGATACCGAGCTGTTCGAGCACTGGTTCCAGTCAATCGCGCAGGCAGTGGGCATCACGCTGCACATCGAGCTGCTTTATGGCAGCAACAACCACCACATCTGCGAAGGCATCTACAAGGGCTTTGCTCGCGCCATGCGGCAGGCGGTGGAGCTGGATCCGCGCAAGGCCGGGGCGATCCCTTCGACAAAGGGCGTTCTTGGTGGGTAGCCAGCCGCATTCGCGGCTGGATCGCATCACCGGCCCGCTCCCCCGGTCCGGCCGCCGCCAGGGCATTCTCATTGGCTGGTTTGGCCGGGGGCGCAGGCCGGTGATGCCCCCGCATGAGCGGGAGAATGGCCATGGCTGAAGTCGTTGCCCTCGTCGATTATGGCGCGGGAAACCTTCATTCGGTTGCCAACGCTTTGCAAGCGGCTGGCTGCGATAGGGTCACCGTTACTGCCAATCCCGATGTGGTTCGCGCCGCGGACCGGATCGTCCTGCCCGGCGTCGGCAGCTTCCGCGCCTGCGCCGAAGGGCTGCGGGCGATCCCGCATCTGGAAGACGTGCTGGCCGAACGCGTGCTGGTCGGCGGGGCGCCGTTCCTGGGCATTTGCGTCGGCATGCAGCTCCTTGCCACGCTGGGGGTGGAGCATGGCAGCACGCCGGGCCTCGGCTGGATCGGCGGCGAAGTGCGGATGATCGAGCGGACCGATCCTGCCATCAAGATCCCGCACATGGGTTGGAACGATGTCGAAGTGACCCGCCACGCGGCACTGGTCGAGGCGGGGGAGGCCTATTTCCTGCATTCCTATCACTTCCAGCCGGATGACGGCCACCACGTGGCGGCAATGACCGATCACGGCGGCGGGCTGGTTGCTGCAGTCGCGCGTGACAACATCGTCGGCGTCCAGTTCCACCCCGAAAAGAGCCAGGCTTACGGCCTTGCGCTGCTCGCCCGCTTCCTTGAGTGGAAACCCTGAGATGATCATTTTCCCGGCAATCGACCTCAAGGGCGGGCAGGTCGTCCGCCTGGCCGAAGGCGACATGGACCGCGCCACGATTTATGGCGATGACCCGGCGGCCCAGGCGCTGCTGTTTGCTGAAGCCGGATCGCAGTTTCTCCACGTGGTCGATCTGGATGGCAGCTTCGCCGGCCGGGCCGAAAACCGCGCGGCGGTGGAAGCAATCCTTGAGGCCTTTCCCGGCCACGTCCAGCTCGGCGGCGGGATCCGCACCCGCGAGACGGTGGAAGGCTGGTTCGATCTGGGCGTTTCGCGCGTGGTGATGGGCTCGGCCGCGCTCAAGGATCCGCAGTTCGTCAGGGACATGGCGAAGGAATTCCCCGGCGGGATTGTCGTGGCGGTCGATGCGAAGGACGGCATGGTCGCCACCGAAGGCTGGGCCGAAGTGTCCGACGTGGCCGTGGTCGATCTCGCCCGCCGGTTCGAGGATGCCGGCGTCGCCAGCCTGCTGTTCACCGACATCGGCCGCGACGGTCTGCTCAAAGGCGTGAACATCGACGCGACCGTGGACCTTGCCCGCCAGGTCGACTTGCCGGTGATCGCCAGCGGCGGGGTCAAGGGCCTTGACGATATTCACGTGCTGGCGCTCCATGCCAAGGAAGGCATCGAAGGGGTGATCACCGGCCGCGCGCTGTACGAAGGGCGGCTCGATCTGGCCGCCGCGATCGCGATCGGGAACCGGGCGTGACCGTCCGCATCCGCGTCATTCCCTGCCTTGATGTCCGCGACGGGCGTGTGGTCAAGGGCGTCAACTTCGTTGATCTGCGTGATGCCGGCGATCCGGTCGAGCAGGCCCGCGCCTATGACGCGGCCGGGGCGGACGAGCTGTGCTTTCTTGATATTTCCGCCAGCCATGAAGGGCGCGGGACCCTGCTCGACGTCGTGCGGCGCACCGCGCAAGTGTGCTTCATGCCGCTGACCGTCGGCGGCGGGGTCCGCTCGGTGGAGGATGCGCGCGCGCTGCTGCTGGCCGGAGCCGACAAGGTGGCGGTCAATTCCGCTGCGGTCAGCCGCCCCGAAGTGGTGGCCGACATTGCCGGCAAGATGGGCAGCCAATGCGTGGTCGCCTCGATCGATGCCCGGCGCACGGCCCAGGGCAAGTGGGAAATCTTCACCCACGGCGGGCGCAAGGCAACCGGGATCGACGCTGTGGAACACGCGGTGAAGCTGGCGGACCTTGGCGCGGGCGAACTGCTGGTCACTTCGATGGATGGCGATGGCACGAAGGCCGGCTATGATCTGGAGCTGACCCGCACCATTGCCGATGCCGTATCGGTGCCGGTGATTGCCAGCGGCGGGGTCGGCACGCTCGATCACCTGGTCGAAGGGGTGACCAAGGGCCATGCCAGCGCCGTGCTGGCCGCCTCGATCTTCCATTTCGGCACCCACACCATTGCCGATGCCCATGCCGCCTTGCGCGCTGCCGGGCTTCCGGCGCGGGGTTGATTGGGGTTTCAGCAGAGCTGAAGCAGGCTGGTGTTGCACCCGCGCACCCGCGCACGCGGGTTACCCAGCCCGCATCCGGCTGATTGCCTAATCTGCGGATTCGTTTTAAGGACCCGCGCGAGCTTTTGCTGCAACAGGAGAGAATACTATAGCACCCCCACCCCGGCGCATGATGACGCCCCCCGTCAAGAGCGGGCCGCGCTACAACCAGATGATCACCTCGGACAAGGTTCGCGTCATTGACGAGAACGGCGAGAATCTGGGCGTCATGTACACCCGCGAAGCAATCGAACAGGCGGCCGAGGTTGGCCTCGACCTGGTGGAAATCTCTCCCAACGCCGATCCGCCGGTGGCCAAGTTCCTTGATGTCGGCAAGTTCCGGTATGAGGCGCAGAAAAAGGCCAACCTCGCCCGCAAGAACCAGAAGACGCAGGAGATCAAGGAGATCAAGATGCGTCCCAACATCGATGACCACGATTACGACACCAAGATGCGTAACGTGAACCGCTTCATCGAGGATGGCGACAAGGTCAAGATCACCCTGCGCTTCCGTGGGCGCGAGCTATCGCACCAGCAGCTGGGCATGAACCTGTTGAAGCGCGTGCAGGAAGACGTGGCCGAGATCGCCAAGATCGAAAGCTATCCCCGCATGGAAGGCCGCCAGATGCTGATGGTGCTGGCACCCAAGTAAGCCGCCGCAGAAGGCCGGGAGAGGGCCGATGACAATCCAGCGCATCGCCCTCTGGCTTGGCCCGCTGGGCTTTCTGGCCACATTGCTGACCGCCGCCCCGGCCGCAATGCCGGATCTGGCCTGGCCCACTGCGGGCCTGGTCTGGTGGATGGCGCTGTGGTGGATGTCAGAGGCGCTGCCGCTTTATGCCACTGCCTTCCTGCCGTTCGTGGTCCTGCCCCTGCTGGGCGTGGCCGATGCCACCAAGACGGCGGCGGCCTATTACTCGCCGATCATGTTCCTGTTCCTGGGCGGGGCGTTCCTGGCCCTGGCGATCGAGCGGACCGGGCTGCACCGGCGCCTGGCACTGGCCATCCTGTCGCGCGCGGGCGGATCGAATGGGCGGCTGCTGCTGGCGGTCATGGCCACCACGGCGCTGCTCTCGATGTTCATTTCCAACACCTCGACCACGCTGATCATGATGCCGATGGCGCTGGCCATGCTGGCATCGGGCGGCGTGCGCGAAGGCCAGACTGACGGCATGGCCGGAGCCCTGCCGATGGGCATCGCCTTTGCCGCCTCGATCGGCGGGCTGGGCACGTTGGTCGGATCGCCGACCAATGCAATTGCCGCCGGGCTGCTCGACAAGAGCCTGGGAATCAAGCTGACCTTTGCCGCATGGGCCTATTATGCTCTGCCGGTGGTGGTGTTGGCCGTGCCGCTGGCAGCCCTGATCATCGCCCGCGTCCAGCACCTGGGTGAAGATGGCTTCGATCCCGCATCGGCCCGCCACGCGATCCGTCAGGCGGCCGAGTGGAGCATCGCTGAAAAGCGCCTGCTGCCAGTGTTCGTGCTGACCGTGCTGGCGTGGTTCACCCAGTACTGGACCGAGCCGCTGTTCCCCAAGGGCGGGCTGACCGACGGGACCATCGCGGTCATCGCCGGCCTGGCCCTGTTCGTGCTGCCCGACGGCACCGGGCGGCCGATGCTGACCTGGCCCGAAGCCAACCACGCCCCGTGGGACGTTGTGCTGATGTTTGGCGGGGGGCTGGCGCTGGCCATGGGGATGAGCGCATCGGGCCTGGCCGACTGGCTGGGCCAGATGTTGCTGCCGCTCAAGGCCGTGCCATTGCCGGTGGTGGTGCTGGTTGTGGTCGGCTTCGTGGTGATCATCACCGAATTTGCCAGCAACGTCGCGGCGGCCAGCGGGATCATGCCGGTGGTTGCCGCGCTGGTCGTGGCGTTGGGGGTCGATCCAGTGCTGCTGGCCCTGCCCGCCGCGCTGGCCGCCAGTTGGGGCTTCATGCTGCCGTCGGGTACCGGCCCCAACGCGATTGCCTGGGCGACTGGCCACGTATCCCTGCCGCGCGTGCTGAAAGCCGGGCTGCTGCTGGATCTGGCCGGTGTGTTCCTGCTGGTCGCAGTGATCTGGAGCATGGCGGCGCTGGCGGGTTGAAGGCGCTTGCGGCTCACCGCGCTTTCTGCTGTGGCGCTGGCAGGGTCAGGGACAACGGAGGGCTGACGGACCATGTCCGAGGAACCGCACGACAAGCTGCTGCCGGAAGGGCTGGAGGATGAACCGACCCGCGCGGGGCTGAAAAAGGTGACCGAGGGGCCGTGGGCGGGGTGGTATCACTATGAACCCTCCGACGCCTTCGAGGATCACACCGGGCCGTTCTATTGCAAGCCCGAACGCAAGAAGATGATCTGCGGCTTCCGGCCGGAGGAAAAGAACTGCAACGCCGGGGGCAACATCCACGGCGGATCGCTGATGACGTTCGCCGACTATGCCCTGTTCATGATCGCCGGCGGCATGAACAACGAGGTCCACGGCGTGACCGTGACCTGCAACTGCGAATTCGTGAACGCCGCCGTTCCCGGCAAGCTGCTGATCGCCCGCGGCGAAGTGGTGCGCGCCGGTCTGTCGATGGTTTTCGTGCGCGGGATCATCTACGATGCCGAAGGCGGCGCCAAGGGGGAGGAACGCGCGGTGCTGGCCTTCTCCGGATCGATTAAGCGGCTGCCGGCGCGGTAGTTTTGTCCGCCTGACAGTGGTGCGGACCAGGCACCCGGTTTGTCCCGCCTCGGCGGTCCTGTCCATCGGCCGGGCGATCCGCGCAGGGCAAGCGCGCTCCCAGCCGGGACTTTGCCTAACCCTTCCACTCGCGCCGGTCTTCGGCAGCGCGCAGGACTTCATAGGCCAGTTGCAGCGCCTGGAACGCCCGCGCTGCGTCTTCATCACCAGGGCGCAGGTCGGGGTGGACTTCCTTGGCCTTGCTGCGCCAGGCCTTCTTGACCTCTTCGAAATCGGCATCGGGCGACAGGCCAAGCAAGTCCAGCGCACGCAGTTCATCGCGGCTGCGGGTCCCGTCGCCCGATCCGGCCCAGCCATAGTGCGCGGCTTCGCGGTATCCGGAATGCTCGCGGGTTTCCTCGGCTTCGCGCCGGGCGGCTTCTTCGGCATCGAGGCCGGCAAAATAATCCCACCCGGCGTTGTACTCAGCCGCGTGCTGCTGGCAGAACATCCAGCGTTCCGGGCTGTTGGGCGATTTGGGCGCCGGGCAAACGCCGGGATTGGTGCAGCCGTGCCGGTCGCACAGTCGGACCTGCGCCGCCTCGCGCGAGCTGCCGTAGCCGCGCCAGCGGGGAAAGCCCCAATCGTTGGATCGCGTTGACCGGCCCATTGCGCGGCGATAGGCCAAGCAGCCGCTGCCCCGCAAGGCATTTGGGCCGTGTCCCAATTGCCATATTGAATAAAGCAGGCGGCAGCGCCATGTTGGCAGCCTGAAGGATGGTGTGATGAGCAGGCAACTGGCTCTTTCGATTGTCGTTTCGGTGCTGGCCATGGTCAGCTTCTTGTTATTGGGGCAGGAGGCCGGCATCCAGCTGGCGCGCGATGCGCGGATGCATGTCCTGGTCAATGCCGAATATGCCCCCACCCCGGACTTCAGCCGCCTGCTGCCGATCCTGCACTGAGGCAAACCACCGCCGCAGCAATGAAAAGGCCGGGGCAAGACCCCGGCCTTTCCTTTTTCCGCAACCGGCAGGGGCAGCGCGGTCAGTCGATCGTGACTGTCACCGCCCGGCGGTTCTGCGCCCAGCTGGCTTCGTCCGAGCCCAGCGCCACCGGCCGTTCCTTGCCATAGCTGACCGTGGTGATGCGAGCCGCATCGATCCCCAGGCTGATCAGATAATTCTTGGCCGCATTGGCGCGGCGCTCACCCAGGGCAAGGTTGTATTCGCGCGTCCCGCGCTCGTCCGCGTGGCCCTCGATCGTGATCCGCTTGGCCGGATAGCGGCCCAGCCAGGCGGCCTGGGCGGCCAGCGCGGCCTGGTCGGTCGCGTCGATGTTGAAGCGGTCGGTATCAAAATAGATCGTGTCCTGCCCCATCATCTGGGCAACGAAATCGGCCTGACTGCCGGGCACGGGGGCGGTGCTGCCGCCAGTGGTCTGGCTGGCCGAAGCGCCCGGATCGGGCGGCAGCATTTCGGGGGCTTTCTTGGCGCAGGCCGACAGGGCAAGGCCCCCGGCCATCAGCAGGATAAGGGCGACAGGATTTTTCATGGCTTTCTCCTTCATCGTCACGTTCAAGGTTTACCCCATCCTCAAATCGTCAGGGCCGCAGCGGCCCCCAGGCCGGATCGCTGCCGTCGACCGGCGTTTCCAGCTTGCGTTCGTTCTTGCCGGTCAGGTCCACCTGCCACAGCCCGGTCCTGCCGGAATTGCGGGTGGTGCGGAAGAACTGGATGACCCGCCCGTTGGGAGCCCAGGTCGGCGCTTCATCCTGCCAGCTGTCGGTCAGATAGCGCAGGTTGCCGCCGGACGGGCTCATCACCGCGATGCGGAAATTGCCGGCGATGTGGGTGAAGGCGATCTGGTCGCCGCGCGGGCTCCATTCCGGGGTGGCCGCGCGCCCGCCGAAGAAGCTGATCCGCTTTTGCCCGGTGCCATCGGCGTTCATCACATAGATCTGCTGGCTTCCGGACCGGTCACTTTCGAACACGATCCGGGTGCCGTCGGGGCTGAACGATCCGCCAATGTCGATCCCCGGCGCGTCGGTCAGCTTGATCGGGGTGCCCCCGGCCGCCGGCATCTTGTAGATATCGGTGTTGCCGCCGATCGCCATCGAATAGAGGATCCACTTACCATCGGGCGACCAGCGCGGTGCGAACAGCGGGTTCGGCGATTGCAGCAGCAGGCGCTGGCGGTCGGTGGTCAGGTCATAGATGTAGATCCGCGGCTGCCCGTTGAAATAGGACAGGTAAAGGATCGCCTTGTAATCGGGTGAATAGCGCGGGGTCAGCGCGGTGGCCTGCCCGGTGGTGAGATATCGGTGGTTGGCCCCGTCTGAATCCATGATCGCCAGCCGCTTCATCCGGCGGTTTTTCGGCCCGGTTTCGGCAATGTAGGCGATCCGGCTGTCGAAGAACGGGTTCTCGCCCGAAAGCTGGGAATAGACCATGTCGGCACACTTGTGCGCGGCGCGGCGCCATTCGCCCGGCGGCACGGTCCAGCCGGCCTTGGCCCGCTGCTGGCCCAGGGCCACGTCGTAAAGATAGCAGCCGACCGTGATGTTGCCGTCCGGCTCGGCCCGGACATAGCCCTGGATCAGCATATCCGCCCCGCGCGCGCGCCAGCCGCCATAGTCCGGCGCCTGGACCTGGGACAGCGCCGGGCGCGGCAGGCTGCTCGGCCCGGTTGGCTTGAACAGGCCGTTGTTCCTGAGGTTGCCGAAGATCACGTTGGCGACCTGAAAGCCCAGCGTTGAGGTGGTTCCGGCGCTGGTCTGGGTCGGCACGTCGGCATTGGTGGCGAAGGCGGGAATCGCGATGCGGGCATCGTTGTCGAGCGTGCCGACCACTTCCTCCTCGATCTCCTGCGGAGCCTGGGCAGGCTGGGCTGACTGCGCCAGGACGGCCGAGGCCGGCAGCGCGGCAAACAGGATCAGGGCAAGGAACTTTTTCACGGGTCTGCTACTCTTTCCTGAAGGTAAGCCGGCGGTTCTTCCACTGGTCATGGAACTCCGCGGGTAGCCCGGCGAACGGAGCGGCCAGCCGGATCGCCCGCACCGCGCAATCGCTGAACGGACGCACCTGCGGACGGTTGGCATCGGTAATGCCGGTAATCACAGGATCTTCGATAGAGGCGATGCGGCCTGCCGGGTCAAGTGTGAAGCGCACCGAGGCGCGCAGCTTGTCGACATCAAGACCGCTGACCGGACAAGACATCCACGGGCCGCGCACCTTGCTGCCGATCAACGAGGTCCAGGCTGAGACCTGCTGGGCCGAAGCCTCGGCGGCCGGCGGGTTCTTGGCCTTGCCGCTGCCGCCGGGAATCCCGCTGGCAAACGCATCGTTGAAGCTGCTCGTCCCGGCCCGGACCGGAGACGACCTGGCCGGCGCCGCCTTGGGCGCGGCGGCTTGGGTCGGCGCGGCCTTGGGGGCCGAAGCAGGGACCGGACGCGGGTTCGGCGCAAGGCTGGCCTTGGGCTGCGGGGCTGGCGCAGGCCTCTGTGCAAGGTTGGCCTTGGGCGGCGGGGCCGGAGCAGGCTTCGGCGCGGGATCAGGCTTCGGTTGGGGCTGGGACTGGGACTGGAACTGGGGCTGGGGTTCAACTTGCGGCTTTGGTTCCGGTGCGGGTTCGCCCGGCTGTGGTCCCTTGTCGGGGGCAGGGTTGGCGCTCGCTTCGGGAGACGTGCTGATCGCCCCCACTTCCTCGCTCAACGTCACGCTGACCCGTTCCGGTGGCGGCAGCACCTTGGGCGGCCTGGCCGTAACCAGCACCCATAGCACCGCCGCATGGCCCAGCGCGGCAAGCGCCAGGCCCACGGCCTCTTCTTTGCGGAGCGCGCGGTTCTCCATCTCGGCAGGCTATGGGCTGGTACCTGAACCGCTGTTGACCAGCGATATCGCGGTGAACCCGGCCATGCTGAGTTCACCCATCACGGCCATGACCTGCCCGTAATTGAGGCTGCGATCGGCCCGCAGCACCACCTGCGGCGGCTTGCCATCGGGCGCGGGCGGCACTTCGGCCAGTTTTTGCGCCAGGGTGCCGGGATCAAGCGCGACATCGTCCAGATAGATCACCCCGTCCGCGGTAAGGGAGACAGTGATCTCGCTGGGGTTCTGGTTCAGCGGCCTGGAATTGGCATCGGGCAGGTTCACCGGTACGGCGGCGCTGAGCATCGGGGCGGTGACCATGAAGATGATCAGCAGCACCAGCATCACGTCGACCAGCGGGGTGACGTTGATCTCAGCCAGGGGGGTGCGGCCGCGGCGGCTGCGCCGGGCGTGCTCCATGCCGATCATTGCGCGTCCAGTTCCCGGCTGAGGCTGGCATGGAAGCGGTCGGCAAAGCGTTGCAGGCGCGCTTCCACCTGGTTCACCCGGTGCGAGAAGCGGTTATAGGCAATCACTGCCGGGATCGCCGCGAACAGGCCGATCGCGGTGGCGAACAGCGCTTCGGAAATGCCCGGTGCGACCACCGCGAGCGAGGAATTCTGTTGCAAGCCGATCTGGAAGAAGCTGTTCATGATCCCCCAGACCGTGCCGAACAGGCCAACGAACGGCGCGACCGAACCGACCGTGGCAAGGAAGTTGAGCCGTTCCGAGAGGCTATCTGCTTCCTGCGCGATCGCCCCGTCCATCGCCTGGGCCAGCCGCTGGCGCATTCCGTCGCGGTTCAGCGCCTTGGCCCCGGCCGAGCGGCGCCATTCGGAAATGGCGGCGGCCGCCACCCGGGCCGAAGGCACATCGCCTTTGCCATGCTCTGCCTGGAAGGCATTGATATCGCTGGCCTTCCAGAATTCACGTTCATAGGCATCGCAGGCCTTGGTCAGCCTGGCATGGCGCAGGCTGAAGCCGACGATGATCGCCCAGACCCACAGCGAGGCGAGCACCAGCCCGACCATTACTGCCTGGACGACGATATCGGCCTGGAGGAACAGAGCGAGCGGATCGAGATGCTTGGGCGCGGCGGCAGCGGCCGCGGTCAGCAGGGATAGCTGGGTCATCGGGTTCCTTCCGGGGTAATGGCGGCAAAGGCGGCGCGCCAGGCATCGGGCATCCGCCGCGGGCGGCCATCGGGGGCAACAAAGCCGATCCGCAGGCGGGCATCGGCCAGCAGCTGGCCGTCTTCCCGGTAGGCCAGCTGGTGCATCCGGCACGATGCGGCGCGCAGGTCTTCGCAGGTCGTCGCGATCCGCACGCCATCATCCAGCCGGGCCGGGGCGAGATAGCGGATCGACAGGTCGGCCACGGCGAAAGCACCTTGCCCCGCCTCGTTCACAGCGCGCTGGTCAATCCCCAGCAGGCGGACAAGATCGGAGCGGGCGCGTTCGAACCAACGCAGGTAATTGGCGTGATAGACCACGCCCGAAAGGTCCGTGTCCTCGAAATAGGCCCGCACCGTGAAATGATGCGTGGTTCCAGCGATCAGGCCGGAAGGGTAGGCGGGGGGAGACGTCATGCCGGCCTGACCTTAGCAACTTGGCGAGTCGCAGGGCAAGGGAATGCATTCGGGCAATCTCAGACCGCGCACCGTTCGTCACCCGCAGCTGCGGGAAGATGGGTCAGCGCGCCAGCATCGGTCCGAGCGGACGCCCGGCAAAGATATGGACGTGCAAATGCGGCACCTCCTGATGCGCATGGCCGCCGATGTTGGCGAGCAAGCGGTAGCCGGGCGCGACCAGCCCGGCCTCGCGCGCGACATGGCCGACCGCGCGGACGAAACCGGCGATCTCCTCCGCGCTGGCCCTGGCCGAAAAATCGTCCCAGCTGACGTAGGCGCCCTTGGGGATCACCAGCACGTGGCACGGTGCCTGCGGGTTGATATCGTGGAAGGCCAAGGCCCACTCGTCTTCATAGACGGTCCGGTTCGGGATCTCGCCACGCAGGATCTTGGCGAAAACGTTCTGGTCGTCATAGGGCTGGGTGGCGTCGATCGGCATCATTCGCTCCGGCTGGCTTTTTCGGCAATTCCGCTGGTCCCTTCGCGCCGGTCCAGTTCGGCCAGCACCTCGTCCAGGCTGATGCCCTTGGCATCGAGCAGGACCAGCAGGTGAAAGATCGTGTCGGCCGCTTCGCCAACCAGCTCCTCGCGGCTGCCGCTGAGGGCGGCGACCACGGTTTCCACCGCTTCCTCGCCCAGCTTGCGGGCGATCACCGCAAGTCCGCGCGAATGCAGTTTGGCCACCCAGCTGGTGGCAGGATCGGCGGTGCGGCGCGCGGCGATGGTGGCGGCAAGGCGGGACAGCGTATCCATGCACCGCAGCCTTGCGGCGCGGCGCGGGGAAGGTCAAGCGGGCAGGATCAGGGGATGCGGCCTATTCGCCGGTCTTGCGCCGGGCCAGGGCGCGGCCGACCACCACGCCGGCCAGACCCATGCCGAGCAGGACCAGGCCCGAAGGTTCCGGCACCACCGCGCTGGCGGACTGGGCCGCAGCCGGAGCGGCTGCTGCAAGGCACAGGAAAATCGAAGACAACAAGCGGCCAATCATGCCATTGCGCCTGCCGGGCAAGGCCATGCTCGGCAAGCGGCTTTTCGGGAGCGTCCCATGCCGGGACTGTCCGCGCAGGGGGGCTCAGGCCGCAGCCCGCCACAGCGGGAATTGCAGCAGCCGGCCCTTCACCGCCAGCAACGCATCGGCGGCGCGCTCTGGCGCGAGTGCGGCAAGGACCGCCGGATGGCTGGCATTGAGCCCGCCGGTCAGCGCGCCGAAGGCAGGCAGAATCAGCTTGCGCTCGCTCATCGCCGCGCAGGGCCGGGTGACCGAACGGCCGCGCGCCGTGACTTTCAGCTTGGGATGGTAATGCCCGGACAGTTCGGGCCGCGCCTCTCCCGCCAGTGCCTCGTGCCGCAGGATCAGTCCGCCGACTTCCAGTTCATCGACCACGGTGCCGGACGGGACCCGGCCCTGATCGTGGTTCCCGGCGATCCACACCCAGTCGGTGGCGCGGGTCAGCGCGTCGAGCATCCCGGCGGCGTGCGGCTCCAGCCGCTCAGCCCCTTCGGTATCGTGGAAATTGTCGCCCAGGCACAGCACCCGCCGGGCCTGTGTCTCGCGCACCGCGTCGGCCAGCCGGGCCAGCGTCTCGCGGCTGTCATAAGGCGGCAGCATTTGCCCAAACCGGGCGAAGAAGCTGGCCTTTTCCAGATGCAGATCAGCCACCACCAGCGCCCGCTCGCGCGGCCAGTACAGCGCGCGGGGGCCGATCAGGGCCAGCTCCTCACCTGCGAACGAAAAGGGAACCATGGCTTTCCCTTGCCGGATCGGGATTCGCTTGGCAAGGGCGGATCCATGACTGACTGGACCCCGTACACCGCCCGCGCCCGCACCTGGTTCGAAAGCCTGCGCGACCGGATCTGCGCTGAATTCGAAGCGATCGAGGCCGAGGCCGGCAGCCCGGCCAGGTTCGAATACACTGGCTGGAACCGCGAGGAGGAGGGCAATCCCGATCCCGGCGGCGGGGTGCGCGGGGTGATGAAAGGGAAAGTGTTCGAGAAAGTCGGGGTCAATGTCTCGACCGTCCACGGCCGGTTTGCGCCCGAATTTGCAAGGACCATCCACGGCGCGGGCGAGGACAACCCCGGCTTTACCGCCACCGGCATCAGCCTGGTCGCCCACATGGCCAACCCGCATGTGCCCGCCGTCCACATGAACACCCGATTCCTGACGACCAGCAAGGCCTGGTTCGGCGGCGGCGGCGATCTCAACCCGCCGATTCCCTACGCCGATGACACCGCCGAGTTCCACGCCGCCTTCAAGGCCGCCTGCGATGCCCACGGGGCCGATTATTACGAGCGGTTCAAGGCCTGGGCCGACGAATATTTCTTCATCCCCCACCGCGGCGTCCATCGCGGGGTCGGCGGAATTTTCTACGATCACCTTGAATGTCCCGATGCTGCCGCATTCGAAGCCAATTTCGCCTTCACCCGCGATGTCGGCGAAGCCTTTCTGGCCGTGTTCCCCGTGTTGGTCCGCCGCCGGATGGGGATGGACTTCACGGCTGCGGATAAGCAGCAGCAGCTGGAATGGCGCGGGCGCTATGCCGAATTCAACCTGGTCTATGACCGCGGCACGCTGTTCGGCCTCAAGACCGGGGGCAATATCGATGCCATTTTGATGAGCCTGCCGCCCGAGGCGCGCTGGAGCTGAAACCGTTCAGCTTTCGGCAAGCGGCGTACCGTGATAAGCAGATCCCGTTCCAACAGGGGGAAATCAATGATGCATTCTGCCACTCGCCTGCTGCTGCCGCTGGCCGCCGCCGTCTCTTTCGCTGCCCCGGCCCTGGCCGAATCCGTCCGCACCCCGATCGACGGCGCGCCAGCCATCGTCGTCGACATGCAGGATGGCTGGACCAAGAATTACGACGACATGGGCAACCTGACCTTCTTTGCCGACGATCGTTCGGGCGGGTTGCTGTTCCGCATGATCGAGGCCGGACCGGGCGAAGCCACCCCCGCCAACAGCCAGCTGGCCGAAATCATCCTCATCGCGGCCGGCGCCCAGCCGCCCGGTCCGGGCAAGCCCACCACCTTTGCCGGCGGTGAGGCCGAATCGTTCACCTCGACCCTGACTGCCGATGGCGTGCCGCCGATCACGCTCAACGTGGTGATCCGCAAGGTCGGTGATCGTCACATCGCCGTGGGCGTGACGATGATCCCGGAAGCCACCGATGCCGCAGGCCGCAAGAAGGTCGAAGCCCAGTTCGCCAGGGTGACCATCACCACCCGCTGATCCCTGTTCAGCCGGCACGCACCCCGTGCCGCACCATCCGGAGTTTCCGACATGAACCCTGTTACCCGCCTGCTGCTGCCGCTGGCCGCCCTTGCCGCCCCGGTCGCCGCTTTCGTCGCCCCGGCCCAGGCGCAGACCCTGCGCGTGCCTTCCACCGGCAGCCCGGCGATCGAAATCGCCACCCCGGCCAACTGGAAGGGCGAGACTGACCAGGACGGCAACCTGACCCTGATGGCGAACGATGCCAGCGGCGCGATCCTGCTGACCGTGATCAAGCCCGACGCGGGCGAGTCGCTGCCGGCCAACGACCTGCTGGCCGCCGCCTTCTTTGCCGAACTGGGGGCCAAGCAGTCGGGCGGCATGACCAAGGCGATGTTTGCCGGCGCCCCGGCCGAATCCTACAAGGCGGTGATGGACATGGACGGGTTCATCATGGATGTCGAACTGGTGATCCGCCAGCTTGACGGCGGCAGCGCGGCCCTGGCGGTGCTGATGGCCCCGGCCGGCATCAGCCAGGCGCAACGCGCCGTCAACGCCGCGCACTTTGCCAAGGCGAAGATCGTCACCCGCTAGGCTGCGGCACGGCTGCAACAAAAGGCGCGTCTGCTTTGATCGGCGGGCGCGCCTTTGTTCTTGCCCTTTGCCCCCTTTCACCCCCATCTAGCAGGTGAATGCTGCGCCAGTACGAACTTGTCGAACGTGTCCTTGCCTTTGATCCGGAAGCGGACGAGGCGATGCTCAACCGTGCCTATGTCTACACGGTGCAGAAGCACGGCTCGCAAAAGCGCGCCAGCGGCGATCCCTATTTCAGCCACCCGATCGAAGTCGCCGGGCTGATGACCGAGCTGAAGCTGGATCAGGAAACCATCATCACCGCCCTGCTGCACGACACGGTCGAGGACACGCTGGCCACCACCGAGGAGATCGAGAAGCTGTTCGGCCCCGAAGTGGCCCGGCTGGTCGATGGCGTGACCAAGCTGTCCAAGATCGAGGCGATGAGCGAGAACGAGCGCGCCGCCGAAAATCTCAGGAAGTTCTTCCTTGCCATGAGCGAGGACATCCGCGTGCTGCTGGTCAAGCTGGCCGACCGGCTGCACAACATGCGCACGCTTCACTTCATCAAGAGCGAGGACAAGCGCCGCCGCATCGCCCGCGAAACGATGGATATCTATGCCCCGCTGGCCGAGCGGGTGGGCATGTACGAATACATGCGCGAAATGCAGCTTCTTGCCTTCGAGCAGCTGGAGCCGGAAGCCTATGCCACCATCACCGGGCGGCTCGCCACGATCCGCTCAAGCGAGGGCGGGCAGGTCGATGCGATTGCCCTGGCGATCAAGCAGGCGCTGGCCGAAGCGGGCCTGAAAGTGGAGGTATCGGGCCGGGAAAAGCACCCCTATTCGATCTGGAAGAAGATGGCCGAACGCCACGTTTCCTTCGAACAGATCACCGATATCATGGCTTTTAGGGTGCTGACCGAAACCCCGGAAGACTGCTACCGCGCGCTGGGCGTGCTGCACACCACCTGGCAGATGATTCCGGGACGGTTCAAGGACTATATCTCTACCCCCAAGAGCAACGGCTATCGCAGCCTGCACACCAGCCTGATCTATGAAAACTCGATGCGCATGGAAGTGCAGATCCGCACCCACGCCATGCACGAGACCAACGAGTTCGGCCTCGCCGCGCACTGGGCCTACAAGCAGGGGGACAAGCCCGACGGACAGGTCGGCTGGCTGCGTGACCTGATCGAGATCGTCGATGCCAGCCACGATGCCGAGGAACTGCTCGAACATACCAAGCTGGCGATCTACCAGGACCGGATCTTTGCCTTCACTCCCAAGGGCCAGCTGCTGCAGTTACCCAAGGGATCGACCCCGGTCGACTTTGCCTATGCGGTCCATTCCGACCTTGGCAGCTTTGCCGTGGGGGCCAAGATCAA
>JBKBSV010000143.1:0-3518 GCA_046291115.1 Novosphingobium sp.
CTGGGTGCGCTGCGCGGCCTGCCGCTGGCCGAGGGCAGGCGGCGCGGCAAGGAACTGCTTGAAGAGCACGGCCTTGGCTACGCGATCGAGCGCCAGATCCGTCAGCTTTCGAAAGGCATGGCCCAGCAGGTGCAGTTGCTGGGCACGCTGGTCCATAATCCCCGGCTGGTCGTCTTCGACGAGCCGTTTTCCGGCCTCGATGCGCTCAACCAGGGCAAGCTGGAGCGGATGATCCGCCATCTGGCGGAGAAGGGCACCACGGTGATCTTCTCCACCCACGTGATCGCCCACGCCGAGCGATTGTGCGATGAAGTGGCGATCATCGCCGGGGGCAAGGTTCCTTTTGCCGGCCCGGTCGATGTCGCGCGCGACAGGATCAGACCGCAGGTGCGGCTGGAAACGCGCGCCAAGCATGGACCCTGGCACAAGGCACTGCCCACCGATGCCCGGCATGAGGGCAATTTCTGGTTCTTCAGCCTGCCCGAAAGCGGGATTGAGCCATTGTTGCGGGCGCTGATTGAGGGGGAGGCGGGCATCCTTTCACTGTCGATCGAACGAGCCGGCCTGCACGATGCTTTCGTGGCAATTGCCGGTGAGGCTGCCGCCCGCGCCCTTGAAGACGAGAAAGAGGAACTGCGGCGGTGAACCAAGAGACCCATACCGGCCGGCTTTCCACCCTGGCTGCCGCCCTTGTCGTGGCCCGGCGCGATTTCGTCGCGATCCTGTGGTCGCGCAGCTTCATCTTCTTCCTGCTTGGCCCGCTGTTTCCCTTGCTGGTTGGCGGGCTGGCCGGAGGGATTGGCCAGCAAGTGCAGCAAAGTGTCGATCGGCCGCTGCTCGGTGTTGCGATGGCCGCGGCGGATGTCGATGCCATGATCGCAGCCCAGCAACGATTGGCCGAGCGGGTTGGGCCGTCGATGCCGCAACTGGTGGTCGTCCGGAAACTGAAGCCGGGAGAGCCGTTCGATCCGGTCGCGGCGATGAAATCCAACCAGGCCAATCTGGCGGCGATTGTCACCGGGACACCGCAACAGCCGGTCTTGACCGGACCGCAGGAGCGGATTGCCGACTGGCAGGGCCGCGTGGCGCTGATGGCCGCCTACGCAGCAGGCGCCGAGCCAAAGGTCTATCCGGAAGTTGGCCTCAACAGCATCGCCACTTCGCGCGCCGACCAGACCCAGAGCCGCGTAGTGACCGCGCAGATCGGCCAGACGGTGCTGTTCCTGCTTACCATGTTGCTGGCCGGCATGGTCCTGTCGAATCTGGTCGAGGAAAAGGGCAACAAGATCATCGAAGTGCTTGCCGCCGCCATCCCGATGGATGCCGTGTTTCTGGGCAAGCTGTTTGCCATGCTGGCCGTGTCATGGGTCGGAATCGCGGTCTGGGGCCTGGCTGGTAGCGCGGTCTGGCTGGGGGCTGGCAACAGCTTGGCGAACATTCCGGCACCCGCAGTCGGCTGGCCGTTGTTCTTTGCCTTTGGGGTGGCCTATTTCTCGATGGGCTATCTCCTGCTCGGCTCGATCTTCCTCGCAATCGGCTCGCTTGCCACCACGGTGCGCGAGGTTCAGACCCTGTCGATGCCAGTCACGATGCTGCAACTGCTGAACTTCTTCTTTGCTTCTTATGCCATGGCCAAGCCAGGTAGCGTGGTGGAGACGGCGGCGATGATCGTCCCGTTTTCGTCGCCCTTCATGATGCTGGCCAAGGCGGCGCAGGACGGTACCTTGTGGATCCACGGCGCGGCTCTGGCCTGGCAGGCGCTCTGCGTCGCGGTGCTCGTGCGGGGCGGGGCGGCGCTGTTCAAGAAGCGGGTGATGAAAAGCGGCCCGGTCGGTACCGGGCGGCGCGGCCTGTTCCGGCGCAAGGCCGCAGTCTGACCCGGCAGCAACCCACTTCGCCGCGCCGCTATTGACATTTCGGTAAGTTGGGCGGGATAAGTCTCATCAAGCAACGCATCCAGCAAAGGTGCGGGCATTGGAGAGACGAGCGATGGCAACCCAGGCAGCAGCCCCCGAAAAGTTCATTTACCGCACCTCGCCGACTGCGGCCGAAGCCTTTGAAGGTTGGCTGAAGGAGCACGGGCAGGAACTGCCCAAGCATACCCACCCGTGGGACGTGTCGCGCTCCGACATCTATGTCGAGGACCGCTGGCAGCCGATCTTTGCCGAAATGCGCGCCAAGGAGCCGGTCAACTACGTGCCCGAATCGCCCTATGGCCCTTACTGGAACGTGGTCAGCGCCAAGGCGATCCAGCATGTCGAGGCACTGCCTGAGCTTTATTCCTCGTCCTGGCAGTATGGTGGGATCACCATCACCGAGCCACCGGAGGATGTGACTCCGGAACAGCTCGAAGAGCGCCGCCTGCCGATGTTCATTGCGATGGACCGCCCCGAACACACCGGCCAGCGCCGCACCGTTGCCCCGGCATTCACGCCGGGCGAGATTGAGAAAATGGCCGAGGAAGTGCGCGCTCGCACTGCGGCCACGCTCGATTCGCTCCCCTATGGCGAACAGTTCGACTGGGTTGACAAGGTTTCGGTCGAGCTGACCACCGGGATGCTGGCGATCCTGTTCGGCTTTCCATGGGAGGACCGCCGTCTGCTGACCTTCTGGTCGGACTGGGCTGGCGACGTCGAATTGGGCTTTGCGCGTGAGCTTAATGAACTGCGCTGGGAAATCTTCCAGGAGATGGCGCAGTATTTCAAGACCTTGTGGATCGACCGGATGGGCAAGCCGCCCAGCCGCGATCTCATCTCGATGATGATCCACTCTGACGCGATGAGCCAGATGAGCCCGCAGGAATTCATGGGCAACCTGATCCTGCTGATTGTCGGCGGGAATGACACCACCCGCAACACGATGTCGGGTATCATCCACGCGCTCGACAGTTTCCCCGACCAGCGCGCCCTGTTCGAATCTGACCCTTCGGTGATCCCCAACGCGGTGCAGGAGATCATCCGTTTCCAGACCCCGCTGGCCCATATGCGCCGCACGGCGACGGCCGATACCGAACTGTTCGGTCATCAGATCAAGAAGGGCGACAAGCTGATCCTTTGGTACATTTCCGCCAACCGCGACGAGGAAGTGTTCGAGGATGCCGACAAGGTCATCCTCAATCGCGAAAACGCGCGGCGGCACCTTTCGTTCGGCTATGGCATCCATCGCTGCGTCGGGGCCCGTCTGGCCGAATTGCAGCTCAAGGTGCTGATGGAAGAAATGCACAAGCGGCGGATGCGGGTCAATATAACTGGCAAGGTAGAGCGGGTTCGCGCCAATTTCGTTCATGGCTTCCGCAAGATGGAAGTGACCCTGGAAAAGTTCTGAGCGCTCAGCGCCCGGCCACTTCCCAGACCAGCAGACCGCTATCCCGCGGCATCGGCACCGGCCTCAGCCAGGCTGGTGTCTTGCCATCAGCCAGGCTTGCGGCGAGCCCGCCGGGCGCCGCCTCCCGGTAGATCGCCACTTCTGCCAGCGCCGGGCACAGCGCCACATGGCTTGCGCCGCGCTTGCGGACGATC
>JBKBSV010000037.1:0-18793 GCA_046291115.1 Novosphingobium sp.
GCGCGCCTCGGCTTCGGCGGCGGCTTGCGCCTGTGCCTCGGCGCGGGCCTCGGCAAGGCCGGCGGCATGGCCTTCGGCCCATGCGCGGGACAGGGGATCAGCGGCATCGGCCGTCTCCACCCGGACCGGAGCAAAGCGCGGGTCGCGGCGAAAGCCTGCGTTGTCCGCCAGAGCGAGGAGGGCGAGGTCAGACATATTCGTCATCTCCGCCGCCGACCCCGAACTGGATCGTGCCATCGGCGGCCAGGCGGCGGGCGATCGCGACGATGGCCTTTTGTGCTTCGACCACTTCGGTGAGCTTCAGCCGGCCGCGGCTGGCGATCTCGTCGCGCAGGCCATCTGCGGCCCTGCTTGACATCGCGGCGAAGAAAACTTCGCGCTGCTCCTCCGGGATGCCCTTCAGGGCATTGATCAGAATGTCGCTTTCCACTTCGCGCAGCAAGGTGCCCATGGCCTTGCCGTCAAGCGCAAGCAGATGCTCGAACTTGAACATCTCGGCCTCGATCGCGCGGGCGAGGGTCCGGTCGATCCGGCCGAGTTCCGGCATGATCCGCTTTTCGGCAGCCTTGCCGGCATTGTTGATGATATCGGCGGCCTGCCGGGCCCCGCCAAGCTTCAGCATGGTCCGGCCATGAGTTTCGCTGATGCGCCGTTCCAACAGGTCTTCCAGCATTCGCAGGGCATCTGCCGAAACCGGGCCAAGCGTGGCGATGCGATGCATCACCTGCGGTTGCTGTTCGATCGGCAGCGCATGCAGCACTTCCGCAGCGACTTCGGGTTCCAGCTGGACCAGCAGCAGGGCGATCGCCTGGGGATGCTCACCCCGGATAAGCGGGGTAAGGGCCTTGGGTGTCAGCCAGCGGGCAATCGCGATGGCGGGACCTGTGCTGTCTCCCGGCGGCAGGATCCGCTCCATCAGGTTTTCCGCCTTCACTTCGCCGACCGCGCGGGTCATCAGCGTGCGAACCTTCTCGCTGCGGCCACGTGCGCTGATCATGGCCTGGCCGGTGCTGTCGACAAACCCTGAGATCGCATCGGTAATATGCTGCGGCCCGATATCGCCCAGGGCACACATCTTTTCCCCGAGCAGCCGCAGTTCTTCAGGGTCAAGGCGGGAGAGGATCTCGGCCGCCTGATCTTCCTCCAGCAGCATGATCATCACCGCCGCGCGTTCTGCGTCGCCAAGTCCGGGAGAGGTGAGGCCATGGCTCATGGCGCAGCCTCCGTCCCGGGCTGAGCCAGCATGGCTCTGAGGGCGACCAGGGCATCATCGGGCTTTTCCTGAACGATCCGCTGGGCAAGATTCACCTGCTGCCCGAGACTGGCCGGATCCGCTGCGGCTGGCGCAAGGGCTGCCGGTTCCGCTTCGGCTCCTTCCGGCCCCGCTTCACGCGGTTCCCGCTTCAAGGCGCGGACTAGCGGGCGCACGCCCAGCAGCAGGACCAGCACAACCGCCAGCAGGGCCACCGCGCTGCGCACTGCCATGGCAAACCACGGCGCTTCCCAGAACGGCGGCGGTTCGCTGGCCGCCGGTTCGAACGGGCGGGCCAGCACCTGAACCTGATCACCGCGGGCCGGATCGGCTCCGGTCGCGGCGGAAACCAGGGCCTTGATCTGTTCGAGATCACCGGGCCTGGCTTTCTTCATTGCCTCCTGGCTGATCGCCACGGCCACGGACAGCCGCTTGACCTTGCCGGGCGCGGCATTGGCGACCGAGACTTCGCGGCCCAGTTCATAGGTGCGCGAGGCAGAGCTTTCACCGGTTACCGGCTGGGTTCCGATCGCACCTGGCACTGTGGTCGGCTGCGGCGTGCCCGGCACGGCCTGCGTCGCGGGTGGCGGGGTGTTGGACAATGCGCCTGGCACGCCCGCGGCGGGAACTGGCCCTGGCCCAGTCGATTGTGACTGCTGCGATGTCTCGGTGCGGACCGCTCCAGCCTTGTCAAAGCTCTCCCGGGCCGAGGTCACTTCGTCCATGTCCAGTTCGACCTGGACCTCGCTGGTGAAATTGCCTGTGCCCAACATGGGCGTCAGCAACTGATCAAGCTGGGCGCGCAGCTTGTCCTCCAGTCGGGCTTGCAGTTCCAGCCGGTCGCTGCCCTTGGCGCTGGGATCGGACAGCAGCCGTCCGTTCTGATCGACCACCCGCACGGCATCGGGCGACAGGCCCGGAACCGACCCCGCCACCAGGTTGACGATCGCCGCCACTTGCGCATCGCCCAGTTTGCGCCCCTTGGTCATGCGGACCATGACCGAGGCAGAGGGCGGGGCCTCGTCCCGCACGAAGACCGAGCGATTGCCCTCAGCGAGGTGCACCCGGACGGACTCCACCCCGTCGATCTGCTGGATCGTCAGGGTCAGTTCATGCTCGCGTGCGCCGCGCAGGCGCTCGCCCTCGAGGGTCCTGCTGGCTCCCAGCGGAAGATTGTTGAGATCAGCGACGGGATCGGGCGTGGCCAATGCCCCATCCGAGGCAACCACCATCCGTGCCTTGTAGAGATCGTCCGCGCCGACAGTCAGCGCGCCGGTTGCCGAATCGATGCGATAGCCAATGCCGGCCTTGTCGAGGCTGGCGACCACACCGGCCCGGTCGGCATCGCCAAGCTCGGCATACAGCACGCGTTGGGGCGGGGCGGAAAGGAGCGCATAGACCACCGCGACACCGCCCAGTGCCGCGACGCCAAGAAACCAGGGCAGAGCGCGGCGGACCAGTGGCTGGGAGGTGAAACTGCCCAGCCGTTCCAGCGGATTGGGCGGCGCCAGCGGCGCGGGCGGCGCTGCGTTCGGAGCAGGGGAAAGCTCAGCCATTCATCACACCCCCATCCGCATGATGTCTTGATAGGCGGACAGCAACCGGTTGCGGACCTGCAAGGTCGCTTCAAAGGCGATTCCGGCTTCCTGCCGGGCCAGCATCACTTTGGCGATGTCGGTCTCCTCGCCGCGGTCATAGGCGGCGGACAGGCTTTCGGCCTTGCGTTGGCTCGCGGTGACGCCGTCGAGTGCGGATTTGAGCGCATCGCCAAAGCCGCCGGCTGGCGCGGTCTGGACCGGATCGGCCGACGGGGTCTGGGCTGCGCTGCGTACCTCCTGCAACAAGGCGCTGCGATCAAGCATCTGCTGGCGCAGGGCCAGGATTTGCTGGATCCCGGCGGCGCTGCCGATTGCTCCGGGGCTGGTCATCGCCGACCTCCTGCCGCAGCGCGGTCAACCGCGATCCCGGCTTCGCGGAATGCGGCAAGGCGATAGCGCAAGGTCCGTTCGGAAATGCCAAGCTGGCGGGCGGCCTCGATCCGGCTACCCCCGCAGGCATCCAGCGTCTGCATGATCGCCTTGGCCTCGCTGAGCTGGACGATGTTCGACAGGCGCCGGGCGGCAGGTTCGGGCAACGATGCGCCGCCGTCAGGCACCAGCTGGGCGGGCTGGTCGAACACGATGTGGGCCGGCGTGATCTCGGCAGCGCCATCAGCCAGCAGCAGGGCGCGGCGGATGACGTTTTCGAGTTCGCGGACATTGCCCGGCCAGCCGTGCAGTTTCAGCATGGTCAGCGCCGCATCGCAGATCCACGGCAGCGGCTGGCCCGGTGCGGCGTGACGCAGAATCAGCGCGAAGGCCAGCGGGGCGATGTCTTCCTGCCGTTCGCGCAGCGGTTTCAGCGCCAAGGGAAAGACGTTGAGCCGGTAATAGAGGTCGGCGCGGAACCGCCCCTCGGCCACTTCGGTCGGCAGATCGCGGTTGGCGCAGGCGATGACCCGTACGTCGACCTTGACCGGCTGGGTCGATCCGATCGGCACGACCTCGCCTTCCTGCAGCGCGCGCAGCAGCTTGGCCTGCAGCGCGAGCGGCATTTCGGCAATCTCGTCAAGCAGCAGCGTGCCGCCGTCGGCGGCGCGGAAGAAGCCTTCATTGGCCTCGCTCGCGCCGGTGAACGCGCCCTTGCGATGGCCAAACAGCAGTGCTTCCAGCATCGCTTCAGGCATGGCAGCGCAGTTTACGGCCACGAACGGTTTGTCCTTGCGCGGGCTGCGGGTGTGGATGAAGCGGCTCAACACTTCCTTGCCGGTGCCGGTCGGACCGTTGATGAGGACCGGGATCTCGCTGGCCGCCAGCCGGTCGGCCAGAGCCAGCACAGACAACGTTTCGGGATCGGCGGCGATCGGCAGACCGGCTGGGGTCAGCGCGGCGATCAGCGCGGCAAGCGGCGCAGCGCCGGTCGGATCGCAATAGGTCAGGGCCAGGCGGCCGCGCTGGCCCTCGCGTTCCAGCCGATTGATGCGACCGCGCTCGATCAGTACCGCAGGACCGGGGCCGGGTGCGGCCGCTTCGCCCTTGCCCCGCAGGCTGGCAGTCGAATGGCCGACACCGGACCCCAGAATTGCCGCGGCGCGCTGCACCAGCGGCGCATGCGACCGGGCCACTGTCTCGCTTGCTGCCAGTCCGTTCATCGTGAATGCCCCTTCATGCATTAACCATGCTTCGTGAGGCTGTTCTTGCGCGCGTAACGTCAAAGGCTTCGGTAATTTAAGGCCCAGGGAAAATCCTTAGCCTGCCGGTCCCTGTCGCCGCGGGATGCAAAATTGCGTCCCTTAACTTTCCCTCATTCCGGTCGCTCTTTGCTGTGGCAGCCGCGCCGGATGGTCCGACGGCGGCTTGCGATACGGGACTATCCTCGGGAGTAACCACAATGGCAGTGATCAACACCAATATCAGCGCGATCAAGGCGGCCAATGCCTCGAACTCGGCCAGCAAGATGCTCGGCTCGGCGATGGAGCGCCTGTCGACCGGCAAGCGTATCAACAGTGCCAAGGACGACGCAGCCGGCATGGCGATCGCCACCAGCATGACCGCGCAGGTTCGCGGCATGAACCAGGCGATCCGCAATTCCAACGACGGCATCGCCCTGGCCCAGACCGCCGAAGGGGCGCTGAACGAAGTCACCAACATGTTGCAGCGTGTGCGGGAGCTGGCCGTCCAGTCGGCCTCGGGCACCTATCAGGACGCCACCGACCGCGCCTATATGCAGACCGAAGTGGACGAGCTGACCGCCCAGATCAATCAGGTCATCACCAACAGCGAGTTCAATGGCGTGAAGCTGTTCGATGGCACGACCGCGAACGTGACGATCCAGACCGGTGCCGACAGTGCCGATACGGTCAACCTGACCATGGCCGATCTGACCACGCTGGCTGCCAGCGGCGGTGCGGCCGGATCCTATGACGTGTCGACCGCTACGGCGGCCAATGGCCTGCTGGCCACGATCGATACCGAACTGGACAGCATCAACTCGGCCCGTTCGGCGCTGGGCGCAGGCCAGAACCGGCTTGAATCGGTGGTCAACAATCTGACCAGCAATTCGACCAACCTCAGCGATGCCCGTTCGCGGATCGAGGACGCCGACTATTCGGCCGAAACGACCGCCATGGCCAAGGCCCAGATTCTCTCGCAGGCTTCGACCGCGATGATCGCCCAGGCCAACCAGAGCCAGCAGAACGTCCTGTCGCTGCTGCGCTAGGCACATCGGCACCTATTGCCTGTCCCTTCCAGGCATGGCCCGGCGGTTTGCCCACCGCCGGGCCTTTTCGCGCCCCCGCCCCCTCGACAAGGCCGTCCCGGCGCGGCACAGTCGCGATAATGACAGCGCCGCTTCCGCAATGCTTTGCACTTGTTCTTGCCAGCCTTGCTCTTGCAGCGGGAGCACCGGCATTGGCGCAGGAAATACCGGCGCAGGCGGCGCCGGTCCCCGCTGCCGCGCCCGCCGCTGCCCCGGTGCTGCCGGGGAACAAGGTTCAGTGCGTCTATGATTACATGACGGCCGAGGACCGCGAAATGGCGCTGCTTCTGTTCGCCAGGGAAATCACCGATGGCGGACGCTTCAGTAAGAGCTCGCCCAATGTCCGGGCAGTTGGCCGGTTGATCGAGGAAGCGCACGAAAAGTGCCTTGCCCGGTTCAACTGGTCGGTGGCCCGGTCCGACGCGGCAATGGGCTATGCCCTGGCTGCCGTGCTGCTCGAGGGGCTGACACAGGCCATCGAAACTTTCGGCTATCCGATCGAGCCGCTCAACGGATACCTCGCCGAAAACCGGGCGCGACTGATTTTGAATGGGGCAAACGGCCGCGCAGAGCAGGACCAGCTGTCACTCCACCTCAAGGAGAACGGCTGGGAAAAGGCCAGCCCGGAAGAGCTGACCCTGGCCGGACTCTATCTGGAAATGCGGCTCTTGCAGGATCGGGGCGAACGGCGGTTTGGCGCGTTCAGTGGTCCCGTCCGCCAGCCTATTCGGAAGCAGCCAGCCCGGGCAGGGAAAGCAAAGCGCGGTAGGCCTTGAGCCGGGTCTTTTCCGGCAGCCCGTCAATCGCTTCGAAAGTGCGGTAACCCAGCCGGCACCTGCCGCTGGTGGTCTGACTGCCGCGATAGGCATCGGTCAGTTTAGGGATCACTTCCCTCGCAAACAGCCGGTTCGCCTCGGTCTTGTCCATCGGCTCAACCCGCTCGCTCGAGCGCAGGAAATCGCCGGCAAGGAGGTCCTCATCGCGCTGGAACGCAAGATCTTCGGGGCTGCTGGCCAGCATGACCGTGCCAAGCTGGACCGTGCAGGCCGGATATCCGCGCTCGCGCTGGCTGCGCGCGGCCTTGGCATAAAGCGCCAGCGACCGTTCCAGCAAGGCATCGGGTGCGCGGCCAAAGCCCTTGGTCACCGCAACGATCAGGCGCGTTCGTCCGCCTTCGGCTGCCTCGCGCAGGGTCAGGCCGCTGTTCGCACCGCGCCAGACATCGGACACGGCATCCTCGGCGATCTCTGGCATCCGGGCCATGGCCGCCTGCCAAAGCGGCGATTCGAGCAGCTTGGCGCGCACCACATCGCGTGACCCGGCCCCTCCGGGCGGGCCGGGAAGCTCGGCCTTGTGGGCCTGCCGGGTAATGACACGGGCCGCCAGCAGTTCGTTTGCCGGGGGATGCCACATGTTCTGATGATTATAGCTGAGTGCCTTGTCGATAAAGCCAGCGTCCACGCCGGCCAGTTCGTAGGCAAGACGCAAGGTATCGTTGCCGCTTATCCCGAACACGGTGGTCTGGGTCAGTTTGCGATCGGTCCGGGGGCGCACTTTTCCGGCCATTCCGCGCTCATTCACCTGCACAGCCCGGTGGAATCCGATCTGGCCGAGCGGGCCGATCACCCGCTGGCGGCCGGCGACGAAAATCTGCGTGCAGGCCGAAGCGCAATGGTATTCGACATAGGTATCAAGCCTGCGCTTGCGCACCAGGGCGGCCATCAACCGGGCCTCGATGGTATAACCACCGGCAGACGAGAGGTGGACAACGCGCACATCAGGGGCACTTCGCAGCACCGCGTCGAACTTGTGGAACGATCCTTCCAGGATCATGCCGACGACATAGACCGTCTTGCCATCGGCCGAGAGGGTGACCTGCAATTCCTGCCTGCGCGCGGTGACGGGCGCAGGCGCTGCCGGAGCGGGCGGGGGAGCGGGCTTTGCGTTCTCGGTCGCCGAAGCGCGGTTTGTCTTGCCGCTCTGGTTGGCGGGCTGGGCAGACAGGCTGCCGGACAGGGCCAGGGCGCCAAGCGACACGAGGGCAAGTGCAGGCAGTCTGGCAGACATCGCTGCAGTCTATGCCGTGCAATCGGCCAGGACGAAAGCCCCCTTGCGCCAGCTTGGTATCCGCTCGTCCCCGCGCTTCGTGGTTGGAACCGTGCGCGGGCAATGGCATAGCCGGGGCAAAGCAGGCCAGGGCCACACCGGGAGAGCACATGACAAGCTATGTAGGGGCGATCGACCAAGGTACCACCAGCACGCGCTTCATCGTGTTCGACCGGGCCGGCAGCATCATCTCGATCGCGCAGAAGGAACACGCCCAGATCATGCCCCGGCCCGGCTGGGTCGAGCATGACGCGGACGAGATCTGGGGCAACACCCGTGAAGTGATCGGTGCGGCGCTGGCCCAGGCGGAACTGACCCCGGCCGATCTCGCCGCGGTCGGCATCACCAACCAGCGTGAGACGACCGTGCTGTGGGACAAGGCGACCGGCCACCCGGTCCACAACGCGCTGGTCTGGATGGACGCGCGGACCGAACGGCTGGTGGCCGAGCTGGAAGCCGACGGCGGGCAGGACCGGCTGCGCGGCAAGACCGGCCTGCCGCTCGCCACCTATTTCTCCGGCCTCAAGCTGCGCTGGCTGCTCGATCATGTGCCGGGCGCTCGGGCGCGGGCCGAGGCGGGCGAATTGCTGTTCGGCAATATCGACACCTGGCTGGCCTGGCACCTGACCGGCGGACCCAAGGGCGGGCTCCACATCACCGATGTCACCAACGCCTCGCGCACCCAGCTGATGAACCTTGAAACGCTGGACTGGGACGCCGAGATCCTGGCCCTGCTGGACATCCCGCAGGCCTGCCTGCCGCAGATCCGTTCATCGAGCGAAGTCTATGGCACGTGCACCGGCGTGCTCGATGGCGCGGCGCTGGCCGGGATTCTGGGGGATCAGCAGGCCGCGCTGTTCGGCCAGGCCTGCCTTGCGCCCGGAGAGGCCAAGAACACCTATGGCACCGGCTGCTTCATGCTGATGAACACCGGGGAAAAGCCGTTCCCCTCGACCCGCGGTCTGCTGACCACGCTGGGCTACAAGCTGGGCGATGCCCCGGCGGTCTATGCGCTGGAGGGTTCGATCTCGATCGCCGGGGCGCTGGTCCAGTGGCTGCGCGACAACCTGGGCCTGATCGCCACTGCGGCCGAGATCGAGACGCTGGCGGCCAGTGTCGAGGACAACGGCGATGTCTATTTCGTGCCCGCCTTCTCCGGGCTTTACGCGCCCCACTGGGATGCCAGCGCGCGCGGGGTGATCGCCGGGCTGACGCGCTTTGCCGGCAAGGGCCACCTCGCCCGCGCCGTGCTGGAAGCGGTCGCCTTTCAGACCCGCGAAGTGCTCGATGCGATGAGCGCGGATTCAGGCGTTGCCATTACCGAGCTCAGGACCGACGGCGGCATGGTGGTGAACGAGCTGCTGATGCAGTTCCAGTCCGACATCCTCGGCGTGCCGGTGGTCCGTCCCAAAGTGATCGAAACCACCGCACTAGGCGCGGCCTATGCCGCGGGCCTGGCAGTCGGATACTGGCAATCGACCGCTGATATCACCGCCAACTGGGGCCAGGACAAGCGCTGGACGCCGGCCATGGCCGATGACCGGCGGCAGATGCTCTGCGGCAAATGGAACAAGGCCGTCGCGCGCAGCCGGGATTGGGTGGAATAGGGCGGGTGGCCCAGCGCAGGTTCAACCGGATCGCGGACAACCGCACCGGGGCCGGCCTGCTGGCGCGGCACGGCGTGCCAAGTGAAAAGCCAAGCGCAGGACTGATCCGGCGCAGGCCGCTGAGCGACACGGCCGTGCCCGCAAAGCGCGCGCCGCAGGCCAGCAGTTCGGTGAACGGCGCGCGCGTTTACAGAAGCTCGCTGCGCGCCCTGTCGGTAAACCGCGAATGCGGCGTGCCCCACACGGCAGAACCGCGATCCGGCCCCTCAATCCCTCCATCTGACCAGAAGGTCCTGGGCCGTGCGAAGAATGAGCGCAGGAACTCTGATTCTCGCACCTAGCGCATCAGCAGGATCGAGATCCGGCGGTTGCGGGGGTCGTTCGGCTTGTCGCGGATCAGCGGTTCGCGGTCGGCCACGCCCTCGATCTTGCGGAACCGGGCCTCGGCAATGCCGTGGCGCAGCAGGGCCTGGCGGGTCGCTTCGGCGCGGCCGGCGGAGAGCGACCAGTTGTTCGCCCCTGCGCCGCCGTTCCACGGCAAGGCATCGGTGTGGCCGCGGATCGACAGGTTGCCAGGCTCGCCCGCCAGCGTCTCGCCGATCGCATCGAGCAGCGCGGCGGCATCGGGGGTGAGGACCGTGGTGCCGAGCTGGAACATCGAGAAATCGGCATCATCAACCAGGTCGATCCGGATTCCCTCGCTGGTATCGATCAGCCGCACCTGCTTGGTCAGGCGGGCCAGCTTTTCGCTCGATTGCAGCCGCGCGGCCAGCTTCTGTTCCATCTTCTGGCGCTGCCGGATCTTCTCGCTGCCTTCCTTCGGCCCGCCGGTGGTATCGCGCGGGATGGTGATGCCCTTGGTGCCGGTCTGCCCGGCGCGGTTGGGATAATTGTCGGTATCGGTGATCGAGCTGCCCCCCAGCATGCCGTTGGACCCGGCGCTTTCCTGCCTCAGCTTGACCAGCGTGGGGGTGAAATAGTCGGCCAGACCCTTGCGCTGCTTTTCGTTGGTCGCGCCCAGCAGCCACAGCAACAGGAAGAAGGCCATCATCGCGGTGACGAAATCGGCATAGGCCACTTTCCACGCCCCGCCGTGGTGGCCGGCTTCGACCACGGTCACTTTCTTGACGATGATCGGGGGCAGCGGCTCGTTCTTGCCCTTCTTCGCGCTGCTCATCGCCTAGCGTCCCCGCAGCGCGTCAAGCAGTTCGGACAGGCCGGGGCGGAAATCGTGGCCCAGGCCGGAGCGCGCGCTTTCCACCACCAGCGGCTGGGGCCAGCCGTGCAGGCTTGCGATCACCACCTGTTTCACCGCGTGAAAGATCTGCTCGTCCGCCTCGATCACCTGTTTCAGCCGCCCGGCCATCGGCGCGACCATGCCATAGGCCAGCAGCACCCCCAGGAAGGTGCCGACCAGCGCCGAGCCGATCATGCCGCCCAGCACCGCCGGGGGCTGATCGATCGAGCCCATGGTCTTGACCACCCCCAGCACGGCGGCAACGATACCCAGTGCCGGCAGGGCATCGGCCAGCCCCTGCAGGGTATGCTGCGGCTCGTGCAGTTCGTGGAAATGGGTCTTGAGGGCATTGTCCATCACCTCTTCCACCGCGTGGACTTCCAGCGTGCCGGAAGAGACCACGATCAGGGTCAGCGTGTCGCAGATCAGCGCGGTCAGTTCCCGGTTGGCGAGCAGGCGGGGAAACTCGGCAAAGATCGCGGAATTCTGAGGCTCGGTCACGTGGCTTTCCAGCGCCACCGGGCCTTCGGCGCGCAGCAGCTTCATCAGCCGGGTGGTGAGCACGATCGCGTCGATGTGATCTTGCCTGGTGTGGCGCGGGCCCTTGAACACCTTGGCGAAAGCGCCGCCCAGCGCTTTCAGACCGTGCAGGTTGTTGCCTGTGACCAGGGCGCCCAGCGCCGCGCCGCCGATGATCAGCATTTCGTGCGGCAGGGCGTGAAGCACCGGCCCCAGCGCCCCGCCGGTCAGCGCGAAGCCGCCGAAGACCATGATGATCAGGATGACGATGCCCACTGCGGCGTACATTCAACTATCCCCCAAAGCTATGTGGCGCGCGGATCAGCGCAGGAACTGGAACAGGCTGAGCTGCGACAGGCGGGCAAAGCTGGCCTGGCTGGCTTCCAGCACGGTCATGGTCTGCTGAAGCCGCGATACGGCCTCGGCCAGGTCCGTCCCGCCCAGCTCGGCCTGCTCCTCGCTGCGCAGTTCGGCCATTTGCGTGCGGCGTTCGGTGTTGAGGTCGATCCAGTTGAGCCGGGTGCCGATCACGGTCTGCCAGGTGGTAATCGCCTCAAGCCCGGTATCAAGCGCGCTCAGCGCATCGCGGGCGGACTGAGCCGGATCGGCGCTGCCCCCGGCCAGCGCGTCGGCCAGCCCCTTGACCACGGCGAACACCGTGGTCGGGCTGCCGTTGACGGTAAAGTTCAGGAATTCCGGCCCGGTCAGGCCGCGCTTCACGCTCTGCCCGTCGCCCAGCGGCAGGTCGCTGGCGGTCGCTGTGCCGGCATAGACCGGGTTGCCGGCAGCATCGAGGATATAGGCCGGCCCAGCCGTATCGCCGCCGAATAGCGCGTGGCCGGCACTGTCGCGGGTGTTGGCAAGACCTACCAGTTCGCCGGCGATGGCTTCAAGCTCGGTCGCAATGCTGGCGCGCTGGCTGGCGCTGAGCACGCCGTTGGCCGCCTGGGTTGCCAGTTCCTGCACCCGGATCAGCGATTGCGCGAAGCTTTGCAGCGCGCTGTCGGCAAGGGCCAGGTCGGCACTGGCCCGTGCGGCCAGGGCCAGATCGACTGCGGCAAAGCCCTCGGCCCGCGCCAGCGAGCGCAGCCGCGATGCCGCAACCGGATCGTCAGAGGACCGCTCCAGCCGCTGGCCGCTGCTGATCGCGGCTTGAAGCTTCGCTGCCTCGCGCCGCAGCGACCCCATCGCGAGGCTGGACCGGTCATGGAAGGCGGCGGTGCTGACAAAGCGCATGGTGGCTTACTCCGGGGCGGGCTAGCGGATCGCCAGCAGGGTATCGAACAGGTCGGAGGCAACCTGGATCGCCTTGCTGCTGGCCTGAAAAGCTTGCTGGAAACGGACCAGGTTGACCGCTTCGGCATCGAGATCGACCCTGGCCTGGCCATCGAGCGCAAGGCGTGCGGCCCCGGCGATGGCATCCAGTGCTTCGGCAGTGGTGGCGCGGCCCTGGGCGGCGCTGGAAATGCCGAACAGCATGGCATCGATCTGCCCGGTGACATTGGCGGCATCGAGCGCAGTGCGAAGGTTGACCAGTCCCGCCGGATCGCGGCTGCCCGGACTGGCCCCGGCCGGCGCGGTGGCAAGCTGCGCGCCGGACGTCAGCGCAACGGACAGCGCAGCGGCGGTGCTACCGGAAAACAGCGGTTGGCCGGGCAATCCGTCCAGCGCGGCCCCGGCGGCCTGGGCGGCATTGGCCGTGCCGGACAGGACCGCGGCGATCGCATCAAGCTGCGCCCGGCTATCGCGCACCAGCACCAGGCCCTGGGCCTGCCCGGCCAGTGACCCGCCTGACAGCGAGACCGCGCCAGCGCCGCTGGCGAAGCTCAGCGTGCCGTCGCCGGCCTGGGTCATGGTCAGCGGATCGATCGTTCCGCCCGCGACCAGCACCGGACCGGCAGTGCCGCCGATCCGCACCGATACGGTCTGGTCCGGGGCAAAGCTGGTGGCGATATCGGCATAGCCCGCCATCTGGCCCAGCAGGTTGTCGCGCTGATCCAGCAGCAGGACATGGTCGGCCGTGCCGGGGGTGGAGCGGGCCAGTTGCAGGTTGGTTCGCGCCAGTTCCGCGCCCAGGCGGTTGACCTGGGTTACCCCGTCAGTGGCGGCAAAGGTCAGGCCATCGGCCACGGCTGTCAGGCCCTGATCGGCGAGGGTGAATGAGCGGGCCAGAGTGCGGGCCTGTTCCAGCGCGGCGGTGCGCAGCGATGGATCGACCGGATCGGCGGCGAGGTGCTGCAAGGCCTGTTCAAACCCGGTCATCGCCGGATAGAGACCCGACTGTTCCAGTGCCGCCTCGACGGTCTGGTAGGTGTCCAGCTCTGCCCCGGCGCGGGCCGCGTCGGCCCCGGTGCGGCGGACTTCGGCCTGGCGGAAGGCATCGGCATTGCGGCTTATGCCGATCACCCGCACGCCTGAGAAGGAAAGGTCGCCAGTCTGGCCAAAGGCGCTGGCCGAAGCCAGCTCGCTCAGCTGCACCGAACGGCGGACATAGCCGGCGGTGTCGGCGTTGGCGATGTTCTGCGCGGTCACGTCCAGCGCACCGCGCGCCGCGCGCACCCCGGACGAGGCGATGGCGAGAAGGTCGCTGGCCATCAGCGCTTGCCTTCCGGCGCCACTTGCGCCGCAAGGTGCCGCTCGATCATCGCGCCAAGGCCAAAGACGCCGGAACTGGCAGCAATTTCGGCAAAGCGTTCGTCCTGCATGGTGCGGAAGGTTTCCAGCCCCTTGCCGCCCAGCAGTGGCTCGCCAAAGCTGGCCTTGCGTGCAGCGGCCAGCATCTGGCGCACGAAGATCGCCTCGAACCGGCGCGCGGCTTCGGCCAGCTCGGGGCGGTCGGCGCCGCGGCTGGCAGGCAGGCTGCCCAGCGGCAGGACCGGGGCGGACGGCCGGGTCATAGCACCACCATTTCCGCGCGCAGCGCGCCGGCCTGTTTCAACGCTTCCAGGATCGCGACCAGATCGGGCGGCGAAACGCCCAGCAGGTTCAATGCATCGACCAGCTTTGCCAGGCTCGCGCCGGGCTTGAAGTGGACCACCCGGCTCCCCTCCTGTTCGGCGGACAGGGTGGAGTCCGGCTCGATCGCGGTCTGGCCGCGGCTCAGCGGGGCGGGCTGGATCACGCGGGGGTTTTCCTCCACCCGAACGGTCAGCTTGCCGTGGCTGATCGCCGCCGGATAAAGCCGGACCGAGGCGTTGATCACCACCGTGCCGGTGCGCGAGTTGACCACCACCCGGGCCGGCGCCTCGGCCGGGGTCACGTCGAGCATTTCGATTGCCGCCATGCGGCTGGCGCGGGCATCGGCTTCGGCCGGCAGGCGCAGCGCCACGGTGGTGCCGTCAACCACCATCGCGGTGCCGGGCCAGCGCGCATTGATGGCATCACGCACCCGCGTTGCGGTCAGGAAATCGGCCTGGAACAGGTTCCAGCGCAGGCTTTCCCCGGCGTCGTAACCGGTCGGCACCGCGCGTTCGACGCTGGCCCCGTCGGCAATCCGGCCAACTGTCGGCACATTGACGGTCAGCTTTGAGCCATCAGCGCCGGATATGCCGAGGCCGCCGACCGCCAGATTGCCCTGGGCCATGGCATAGACCTGCCCGTCCGCGCCATAGAGCGGGGTCATGATCAGGGCCCCGCCGCGCAGCGACTTGGCCTTGCCGATGGCGGAGACAGTCACGTCGATCCGCTGGCCGGGCTTGGCAAACGGCGGCAGTTCGGCCGTGATCATCACCGCGGCGGCATTCTTCAAGGCGGGATTGACGCCGGGCGGTAATTGCACCCCGACCCGGCCCGATACGCCGTGCATGGCCTGGGTCAGGTATTCCAGGCTGTCATCGCCTGTCCCGGCCAGACCGACGACCACCCCGTAACCGGTCAGCTGGTTGGAACGGACGCCCTGAAAAGTGCCGAGATCACGGATCCGTTCGGCCTGCGCCGGCAGCGGCGCGATCGAACCGGCCAGCAGAGCGAGGATCATCAGGAGGCGCAGCATGGCAGTTCTCCTTCCTCAGAACGGGCTGATGGCGCTGAAAAAGCGCGACAGCCAACCCTGGCGGCTGGCGCGGCTGACCGGGCCGTTTCCGGTATATTCGATCCGCGCATCGGCCACGCGGGTCGATGCGATGCGGTTGTCCGGGCCGATATCGGCCAGCCGGACTATCCCTGAAAACTGGATCCATTCCTGTCCCTGGCTCAGCGTCATCCGTTTTTCCCCGCGAACCAGCGCCGTGCCATTGGGCCGCACTTCGGCGATGGTGACTGCAACCTCGCCGCCCAGCGTGCTTGATTGCGAAGCGCTTCCGTTGCCCTTGAACGTCGCTTGGCCGCTGGCGTTAAGGCTGTCGGGCTTGATGAAGCTGAGTGGCCCGGTGGCCGGCGGGGTCACGCCGAAGCCGCCGCTCTTGTCGGCCTTCGATCCGGCCGCCTTGCTGGTGGTGGTCCGCTCAACCAGCACGATGGTCACCGGATCGCCGACCCGTCCGGCGCGGTGGCCCTGGTAAAGCGCGGCATAGCCATCGCTCGCATTGAAAATCGCGCCGTCGGCGGCGCGCGGTGCGGCCGGAGGCGGGGGCAGGGCGGCTTCGAACCCGGCAGCGGGCCTCGGCCCGGCGCAGGCCTGCGAAGCAAAGACAAGCACGAACAGCGGGGCGATCCGTTTCATCGTCTTCCTCACAGCGTCTGGTTGGCGTTGCGCAGCATTTCATCGACCGCGCTGATCATCTTGGAATTGATCTCGTAGGCGCGCTGGCACTCGATCATCTCGACCAGTTCCTCGACCACGTTGACATTGCTGGCTTCCAGCATGCCCTGGCGAATCGCGCCGCGCAGGCCATCGCCGGGCGGGGCGATCTGGGCCGCGCCGCTGGCGGCGGTTTCGGCCAGAAAATTGTCGCCCAGGGCCTGCAGGCCCGCCGGGTTGGTGAAGCTGGCCACGGTGATCTGGCCGATTTCGGTTGGTGCGGCGTTGCCAGCGGTGGTGACCGAGACGGTTCCGTCCGGGCCGATGGTCAGGCCGGACGCGTCCTCCGGGATGGTGACCGCCGGCTGCAGCGGATAGCCCTGCGCGGTTACCAGCTGGCCTTCGGCCGAACGGCTGAAATTGCCGGCGCGGGTATAGCCCAGCTTGCCGCCCGGCAGCTGAACCTGGAAATAGCCCGGACCGTCCAGCGCCAGGTCCAGCGAATTGCCGGTCGGGTTCAGCGTTCCCTGGGTTGTGATCGGGGTGATCGACTGCGTCTGCACCCCCGTGCCAAGGTTCAGCCCGGTGGCATAGGCGGTCTCGTTCGAGCTCTGCTGACCGGCTACGCGGCTGTCCTGATAGGCCAGCGTCGCGAAATTGGCGCGGTCGCGCTTGTAGCCGGTCGTGCTGACATTGGCGAGATTGTTGGCAATCACGCGCATCCGCGTGTCCTGGGCCTCAAGCCCGGTGCGGGCGACGTGCATGGCGGAAGTGGGCATAGTGGGTTTCCTTCAGGTTCAGGACAGTCTCATCAGGCCGGCCCCGCCTTCGTCGATCTGGCGGGCGGTGGCGATCAGCTGGGTGCGCATTTCGAACAGGCGCTGGGCCTCGATCATGTCGACCAGCACTTCGGCGGTGCGCACGTTCGATCCTTCCAGCGTGGCAGGGATCACCCGGGCTTCAGCGTCGCTTGGCAGCACGCCGCCGCCCTTGACCCGGAACAGCCCGTCGAGGCCTTTCTCGATCGGGCTGCCCTGCCACGATGCCAGCTTGACCCGGCCCAGCAGGGCGGGTGGCTGATCCGGCTGGGCCGGGTCGGCGGCCAGCACCGCGCCATCGGGCGCAATGCTGACCTGCGCTCCCGGCGGGACCGAAATCGGCCCGCCTTCGCCCAGCACGGCAAAGCCTTCGCCGTTGACCAGCAGGCCGCTGGGGGAAACCGCCAGATCGCCGCGCCGGGTATAGCCTTCGGCCCCGTCCGGGGCCTGGACCGCCAGCAATGCCGTGCCCTCGATGGCGATATCGAGCGGCCGGCCGGTGGCGATGAAGGCCCCCTGGTCCATCCGCGCGCCGCGCACGGCGGGATCGCTCATCGCCCGGACCTGCACCGCGGGTCCGACCAGGGTCATCGGCGTTTGTGCCATGACTTCGGCACGAAAGCCGGTGGTCTGGGCATTGGCCATGTTGCTGGCAATGACCCGCTGCTGCGCCATCGAGGCGTTCATGCCGGTCACCGCGGTCCAGATCAGGCGGTCCATGGATCAGCCTCAGGTCCTGAGGTTGATGATCGTCTGCGACAGCTGGGTCGCGGTGTCGATCGCCTTGGCATTGGCCTGGAAATAGCGCTGGGCGGTGATCAGCCCGACCATTTCCTCGGCAATGTCGACGTTGGACTGCTCGAGGCTGCCCGACAGGATGTTGCCGAAGCGGGCTGCCCCGGCCTCGTTGTAGGTCGCCGCGCCGGAAATGCCGGTGGCCTGCCAGTTCTGGTTGCCGGTCTGGAGCAGGCCGGTCGGGGCCGAGAAGCCGGCGAGTGCGACCTTGCCGATCGACTGGATCGAGCCATCGCCATAAGAGGCCATGATCGAACCGTCCGCCTTGACCGTTACGCCGACAAATTCGCTGCCCGCGCCGTTGGTAAGCGGGATCACGGCATCCTGCGGGGTCAGCGCGGTGACATTGCCGGCGGCATCAACCGGCAGGATCTGGAGGCGATTGCCGTTGAAATCGGTAATGAAGCCGCCGCCATCGAGATCGAAATTGCCGTTGCGGGTGTAAAGCGTCTTGCCGGTTTGCGGGCTGACCTTGGTAAAGAAGCCTTCGCCGCCGATCGCCAGATCGAGCGACGCGCCGGTCTGCCGGATCGGGCCAAGCGTGAAGCTCTGGTCGATCGACTGGACGGTCGAGCCGATGCCCTTGACCAGCTTGGGATTGGTCGAGGCGGTAGCCGAGACGATATCGGCAAAGTTGATCCGGCTTTTCTTGAAGCCGGTGGTTTCGGCATTGGCCAGATTGTTGGCGATGACCGAAAGTTCGGTCTGCGCGTTCTTGAGGCCATTGAGCGAGGTATAGAACGACATCGGAGCTCTCCTAGGCTGCGGGGGTGGGCCGGGTGGCGGCGCGCTCGGCCAGCACCTGATCGAGCTGGGCCGAAATCGTCTTCAGCGTCTGGTTGACCGTCTCGATCCCCGACAGCGAGGAGAACTGCGCCATCTGGGCGATCATCTCCTTGTTGTCGACCGGGTCGGTCGGGTCCTGCATGGTCATCTGGGTGGTCATCAGGCGGATGAAATCGGCCTGTCCCAGGGTCTGCTTTGCGGGCCTGGCCGCTGCGCCTGGGGTTGCGGAACTGATTGCACTGACCATTACTTCATCCTCCCGGGGTCATTTCATCTTCAGGGTTTCAAGCATCAGCTGCTTGGCGCTGGACAGCGCCTCGACCAGGTTCTGGTACTGGCGCGAGGCATCGAGCATCTCGACCATTTCGGCGCTTTCATCGACCGGCGCGGCCCAGACATTGCCTTCTGCATCGGCCAAGGGGTGATCGGGGTCATGGCGTTTGATCGGCGCGGCGCTGCTTTGCTGCGTGCCGCTGATCACCGTGGTGGCAAGGCCGCTGGCGCGGTCGTAGCGGGTCTGGAACACCGGGCGGATCGGGCGATAGGCCTCCCCCTCGGTGCCAGTCACCGAACCGGCGTTGGCCAGATTCGAGGCCGCGGCGTTCATCCGCACCAGCTGCGCCGACATGGCCTGCTGGCCGAGGCCGAACAGGGTCATCCCGCCCATGGTCATTCCCCCTTCAGGGCGCGGGTCAGGGT
>JBKBSV010000038.1:0-18656 GCA_046291115.1 Novosphingobium sp.
ACGTGTTCTTCGGCATCCTCTGGATCGGTCTGCTCTATTACCTGAACTTCGTGCAGGTTCCGACCATGCCGGCTATCCCGGCTGAGCTGAAGGGCGGCGTTACCGGTTACATCGCGCCCAAAGTGCTGTTTTTCTTCCGCTACGGCGCGCTGCTGACCGTGCTGACCGGCCTCGGCATTTCCCTGGTCAAGGGCTACGGCCACCGCGCCCTCACCTTCAACGGCGCCACCGCCAGCGAAAACCTGATCGGTCTTGGCATGTGGCTGGCGCTGATCATGGCGTTCAACGTGTGGTTCATCATCTGGCCGGCCCAGAAGAAGATCCTGGGCCTGGTCGAAGCCAGCGCCGAGGAGAAGGCCGCCGCCGCGCCGCGCGCGCTCTATGCCAGCCGCACCAACACGCTGCTGTCGCTGCCGATGCTCTATGCAATGGTCAGCGCCAACATCGGCTGATTCGGCCTGACCGGAACGAAAGGCGCGGTGCCCAGGCGGGCGCCGCGCTTTTCTTTTGGGCGGCACATGGCTAGCGCATAGTGCATGACCGCCAAGATCGATCCCTTTCAGGCCATTGCCGTCTCGGGCCTGGCCCATCGCCTCAAGGCCGAGGGGCGCAGCATCATCCACATGGAATTCGGCCAGCCGAGCACCGGTGCGCCCGCCGCCGCGATTGCCGAGGCGCACCGCGTGCTCGATACCGATCCGATGGGCTACTGGGAAAGCCCGGCGCTGAAGGCCCGGATCGTCAGGCACTATGCCGACTGGTATGGTGTCTCGGTCAATCCGGCGCAGATCCTGTTGACTTGCGGAGCCTCGCCGGCGCTGGTCCTTGCTCTCAACATGAGCTTCGCCCCGGGAGACCGGGTGGCATTTGCCCGTCCGGGCTATGTGGCCTACCGCAACACGTTGAAGGCGCTGCATGTGCTGCCGGTGGAACTGGGCTGCGGTGAAGCCGAACGCTACCAGATGAGCGCCAAGGCCCTTGCCGCGCTCGATCCCGCTCCCAACGGGGTGATCCTCGCCAGCCCGGCCAATCCCACCGGCACGATTATCCCGCGCGAAGAACTGGCGGCCATTGCCGAAGTCTGCAGGAACCGGGGCATCACGATCATTTCGGACGAGATCTATCACGGCATTGCCTATGATGCCCGCACGCCCTCCATCCTTGAGGTTGAGCCACAGGCGCTGGTGGTCAACTCGTTCTCGAAATACTGGTCGATGGCCGGATGGCGGCTCGGCTGGCTGCTGGTTCCTGAAAGCGGGATCGATGCGGCGCGGGCGCGGATGGGCAACTTGTTCCTGACCCCGCCAAGCCTTGCCCAGCATGCCGCCACCGTGGCAATGGACTGCACTGCCGATCTGGCGGCCAACCTGGCCACCTATGCCCGCAACCGCGATCTGTTGCTGGCGGCCTTGCCGGGCATGGGGCTTGGCCGCATCGCTCCGCCGGACGGGGCGTTTTACATTTATGCCGACGTATCGGATTTTACCGACAACAGCCTCGAACTTTGCCAGCAATTGCTGCGCGATACCGGCGTTGCCACGGCCCCAGGGGTCGATTTCGATCCGATTGACGGGCACCGCTTCATGCGGATCAGCTTTGCCGTTTCTACCCCCGAGGTTGAGAAAGCCATCGGCCGGATCGGACCATGGTTCGCAGCCCGCAGCCAGGGCAGCCGCAAGGCCTAGATCTCGACCTGGCTGCCCAGTTCAACCACCCGGTTGCTGGGCAAGCGGAAGAATTCCATCGCGCTGGCGGCATTGCGCAGCATCCAGGAAAACAGCTTCTCGCGCCAGAGCGCCATGCCCGGCTTTTCCGCTGCGATCAGCGTCTGGCGTGACAGGAAGAAGCTGGTCTTCATCATTTCGAATGGGGCGCCGCACATGTCGACCCGCTTCAGCGCCGCCGGAATGTCGGTTTCCTCAAGAAAGCCGTACTTGAGCGTAAGACGATAGAAGCCCTGCCCCAGGTCCTTCACCTCACAGCGCTTTTCCCCGTCGATATAGGGCACGTCCTGGATTGCGACGGTCAGTACGACCACCCGTTCGTGCAGCACCTTGTTGTGCTTGATATTGTGCAGCAGCGCCGACGGCACACCGGTGCTGGTGCTGGCCATGAAGATCGCCGTGCCCGGCACCCGCTTGGCGCTGGAATGGGCGCTTTTGGCAAAGACTTCCATCGGAATGGTGCCTTCGGTCATCGACTGGCGCATCAGCGCCCGGCCGCGCGACCAGGTGGTCAGCAAGGTGAAAACGGCCAGACCGATCACCAGCGGCACCCAGCCGCCTTGCGGCACCTTGAGCAGGTTTGCGCCAAGATAGGCCATATCGACCACGATGAACGCGACGACCAGCGGCGCGGCTTTCCACAGCGGCCAGCGCCACAGGGTGATCAGCACCACAGCCAGCAGGATCGTGTCGATGAGCATCGCGCCGGTCACCGCGATACCGTAGGCTGCAGCAAGGTTGCTGGATGACTGGAAGAACAGGACCAGCGCGATCACCATGATCATCAGGCCCCAGTTGATGACCGGGATATAGATCTGCCCTGCAGTTGAGGCGCTGGTGTGCTTGATCTGCATACGCGGCATGAAGCCCAGCTGGATCGCCTGCTGGGTCAGGCTGAAGGCCCCGGAAATCACCGCCTGGCTGGCAATGATCGTCGCGGCCAGGGCCAGAAAGATCACCGGGGTCTGGACCGCTTCGGGGATCATCAGAAAAAACGGGTCCTTGATGATTTCCGCTGCGCCGGCCGCATCTTGCGACAGCACGAAGGCCCCCTGCCCCATGTAATTGAGCATCAGCGCCGGCAGAACGAAGGTCATCCAGCTCAGCCCGATCGGCTTGCGACCGAAATGCCCCATATCGGCATAGAGCGCTTCGGCGCCCGTCACCGCCAACACCACGCTGCCCATGGCAATGAAGGCGCGGAACCCGTCCGTCAGGAAAAAGCTGATCGCATTCAGTGGATTGATGGTTTCCAGAACGATCCCCGGATTGACCGACAGGTGCATCAGCCCCAGCGTGGCGAGCGTGATGAAATAAAGCACCATGATCGGGCCGAACAGCTTGCCGACCTTCTCGGTGCCGCGCGCCTGAAGCGCGAACAGGGCGAACAGGATGCCCACCGCCAAAGGCACGATCCAGCCCTTGAAACCGGTGTGGACGTATTGCAGACCTTCGGTTGCCGAAAGCACCGACATGGCCGGGGTAATCATCGAATCGCCATAGAACAGCGCCGTGGCGAACACCCCCAGCAGGATGAACGGCGCGGTCCACTTCGCATTTTCCGACTTGCGGTTGATCAGGGCGAGCAGCGCAAGGCTTCCGCCTTCGCCCTTGTTATCGGCCTTCATGATGGTCAGGACATATTTGAACGTCACCACCATCATCATCGACCAGAACACCAGGCTGAGCACGCCATGGATGTGAACCGGATCAACCTGGATGCCAGGCACGTCATGATGCGAGGCAAAGGTCTCGCGGAACGCATAGAGCGGGCTGGTGCCGATATCGCCAAAGACAACGCCGATCGCGCCGATCGCCAGGGCAACGACCCCGCCGGAATGCGCTCCGCCATGGTAGGCATGCGGTGCAGCAGCCTGCGGGGACCGATTATCGTCCCCGATTCCGGTTTTGGCTGGCCTGTTCATGCCCCCCTCGCGAATCTTCGCAAGCCTGTGCGATTAGCACCGGGCCAAGCCCCGGTCCACCGCTTCACGGCCGGACAGGCTCCTGCGCCATCAGCGCGTCGAGCCGCTTGAGCCGTTCTTCAAGGTCAGGTCGCCACGGCGCATCGGCTGGGGTTCTCGCCAGCAGATCGGCCCATAGTGCGCGGCCCTCGGCCGGCTTGCCGTTGCTGATCAGCGCCATGCCATAGAAGAACGCCGGACCCGGATGCTGCGGATTGGCCGCCGCCGCCTGGGCAAAGGCATATTGCGCCGCCGGAGTGAGAGTTCCTTCGGCATGGAACATCAGGTTGTTGGCAAGGGAAAGCCAGGCATCGGCATTGTTCGGATCCTGCTCCACCGCGCCCAGCACAACCCCGGCCGCATCGGCGAACTGACCATTGCGCGACAAGGCATCGGCAATCACCATCCAGCGGTTGGGGGCGTTGGCCATGGCGGTTTCCCCGGCCAGCTCGCGCCGCGCCTCGATCAGCGCCGCACCGGATTTGTCGGCGCGCTGCTGCGGTTCCTTGGGAGCGCCGGCCTGATTGGGGCTGGCCTGCATGGCAAAACCCGCAAGGCCCAGCGCCAGCGCGCCACCGATCGCTTCCCAGCCCTTGCGCGGGGCCTTCAGCACAAAGGCAAGCACCACGAAAATGGCCAGCGCCAGTCCGATCACCCAGGCCCAGGTCATGCCGCATCCTTTCCGGTAAAGCGCCGCCGCACCAGCAATCCGGCCAGCAGCAGGAACACCAGCGGCGCGGCAAACAGCGGCCAGGTCCTGGCGGTAAGCTGCGGAGCATAGCTGACGTAATCACCATACCGTTCGATCAGCCAGGCGCGGATCGCTTCGGGATCTTCGCCCGCGGCGATCCTTTCGCGCACCTGGTGCCGCATGTCACCCGCGATCGGCGCATCCGAATCGGCAATTGATTGGCCCTGGCATTGCAGGCAGCGCAAGGTCTCCATCAGCGCCTTGGCCGCCGCTTCCTGCGCCGGATTATCAAGCTGACGATAGGCATAGGGTGCGGGCGGCATGGTTCCATCGGCCAGGACCGGGACGGTGACGAACAAGGCCAGAACGGCGATCAACAGACGCATCATTGCCCGGCCTCGTCGATCTGGCGCAGCAGCAGCGGCACATGTTCGGGCCGGATCTCGCCAATGTGCTGATAGCGGATCACACCCTGGCCATCGATCACGAAACTTTCCGGCACGCCGGATGATCCAAGCGAGAACTGGATCTTGCTGACATTGTCGGCGCCGATCCGGGTGAAAGGATTGCCATGCCGGGCCAGAAAGGCCTGCAACTCGTCCGGCCGATCGCGGATTGCCACGCCGACCACTTCGACGCCCGCAGCCTTGATCTGTGCCAGCTGCGGCGCTTCGGCCGCACAGGGCACGCACCAGCTGGCAAAGATGTTGAGCAGCCGCACCTTGCCGTCTGCCAGGTCCGCGCGGGCCAGCCCCGGCTGCCCCGGCACGGCGGCCTGAAGCGCGAATTCCGGCAAGGGTTTGCCGATCAGGGCGGAGCGAACGACCCGTTCCGCCGGATGGCTGAGGTTATAAGCCACCACCGCCAGGAAGGCGGCAAACAGCAGCGCGGGCAGCCATACCGCCCAGTTGACACTTCCGCTGCGGGGCGTTTCGGGCGCACTCATCGGCCCTGCCTCATCCGGCGATAGGCAATCTTGTCCTTGGCTATGATCCGCCGCAAGTCACTGGCCAGGCGGCCCAACATCGCCAGCAACCCGCCGAGCGCGACCAGCAGACCGCCATACCAGATCAGCGTGACAAACGGTTTCCACCATAGCCGCAACTGCCAGCGCCCGTCCTCGCCCTGATTGCCAAGCACGGCATAGAGCTGCCCGTTCCAGCGGGTCGCAAGCGCGCTCTCGTTGGTTTCCTGCGTCGGCGCCCAGAACGTTCGCGCCTGCGGGTGCAGTTCCCTTGCGTTACCGCCAGCATAGCGCGCTTGCAGGGTGGCTTCCATCGCTGTCCAGTTGGGCCCGGCCACCGGGGCAATGGCCTGAAAGGTCACCTGCCACGGTCCGACCGCGACAGTATCCCCGAGTTTGGCCGCCAGCAGGCGTTCCTTGGTGAAGGCAGCATCCGATGCCATGCCGAACAAGGCCACCGCAATGCCGAAGTGAGCGATCACCATGCCCCAGACCGGCAGCTTGACCGTGCGCAGCTTGCGCCCGCGCAATGGCAGGAAACTGGCAAAGGCCAGCCCCATGGCCAGTGCCACACCCAAGAGCGGAAGCACCGCCACACCGGCGATCGCACAAATCAGCCCCGCACCGATGGCTACCAGCGCAGGCAAAGCGATCAGCGGGCGGATCCGGGCAAAGCTGTCCCGCCGCCAGCGCAGGATCGGTCCAACCGCCAGCACGATCAGCATCGGCACCGTGAACACCGCGCTGACCGCATTGAAATAGGGCGGCCCGACTGAAACCTTGTCGCCCATGGTTTCGGCCAGCAAGGGATAGAGCGTGCCGATCAGGACAATGCCCAGAATCGCGCTGAGCATCACGTTGTTGAACACCAGCGCGCCTTCGCGGCTGGCGACGGTGAACTGCTTGCCCTCGTTGATGGTATTGGCGCGAAGCGCAAACAGGCACAGCGCCCCGCCAATGTAGAGCGCCAGCAGCACCAGGATGAATGCCCCGCGGGTCGGGTCGACCGCGAAGGCGTGAACGCTGGTGAGGATGCCGGAACGGACCAGGAAGGTCCCCAGCATCGACATCGAGAACGCCACCACGCCCAGCATGATCGTCCAGGTCCGCAAGGCGTCGCGCGCGGCCAGTACCGAGACCGAGTGAAGCAAGGCGGTCGCCGCCAGCCATGGCATCAGCGAGGCGTTCTCCACCGGGTCCCAGAACCACCAGCCGCCCCAGCCCAGCTCGTAATAGGCCCAGTACGATCCGGCGGTGATGCCGATGGTCAGGAAAATCCACGAGCCCAGCACCCACGGGCGCATCGCCCGGGCAAAGGCAGGGCCCACTTCGCGGGTCAGCAACGCCCCAACGGCAAAGCTGAAAGCGACCGACAGGCCGACATAGCCAATGTAAAGCGTCGGCGGGTGGAACGCGAGTCCGGGATCCTGCAGCAACGGGTTGAGCCCCATTCCCTCGGCCGGGACAGGAGCAAGCCGGGTAAAGGGATTGGAAGCAAACAGCAGGAAGGCATAAAACCCCAGGCTGACGAAGGCTTGCGAGGCCAAAGTGGCAAGCACGGTGCGTTCCGGCAGGCGGCGTTCGATCCAGGCAACGAAGGCTCCGGCCAGACCCATGACCGTGGCCCAGAGCAGCATCGAGCCTTCGTGATTGCCCCAGGCTCCGGCCAGCTTGTAGATCAGGGGCTTGGCCGAATGGGAATTCTTGGCAACCAGCAACACCGAAAGATCGGTCCTCCAGAACAGGATCACCAGGATGGCGAAGGATAGCGCCACCAGCCCCCCCTGCACGATGGCGACAGGACGGACCATCGCGGCCAAGGCCCCGCCTTTCGGCGTCAGCGCCTGGGCCCCGGCAAGAAATTGCAACAGGGCAAGGCCCGCCGCTAACCACAGCGCAGCCAGCCCGATACTGGCGATCACTGGGCTTGCTCCACCACCTGACGGGCCTGATCGGCGGTCATGTCCTTCATTTCGCGCGGCACGTATTTCTCATCATGCTTGGCCAGCAGGTTGTCGGCCACGAAGGTGCCATCGGCGCGGCGCTTGCCTTCGGCCACGGCGCCCGAGCCTTCCTGAAACAGATCGGGCACAATGCCCTTGAACTCCACCGGAACCCGGCCCTTGTCATCCCACAGCACGAAGCGGACCGTCACTCCGTCGGCATCGGTCTTGAGCGAGCCGGTTTCAACCAGGCCGCCAAGGCGAACCGGCCGGTCCGGTTCCGGCGGATTGGCCACCATATCGCCGGGCAGATAGAAGAACGATGCCTGGCTGCGCAGCGACCAGGCAGCAAGCAGCCCGGCCCCGATCAGCGCCACCAGCGCAATCACCACCAGCACGAGCCGCTGGTGCTTGGCCTTGACCGCGCCGCTCATTCCGCGCGTTCCCGCCGGACGGCATCGCGGCGCGCTTCGGCCCGGCGCATCGCGCGCCAGCTCTGCACGATCAGCAACCCGGTTCCGATCAGCGTCACCGCAAAGGAGGGGATCACGAAGCCCCAGTGATTAAGACCTTCAGATATCGGCATGATCAACCATCCTGCGCTTCCATCGCCCGGCGGCGCAAGCGCGCATCGGCTTGGGCATCGGCCAAAATCGTCCGCATTCGCATCAACACCATGGCGCCGAATATCAACGAGAAACCGATTGTCGCGGCAAGCAGCCCATAGAGGAAGGCCGGGGCCATCTCGCTTTTGCCGACAGTGATCGATGGGGGCTGGTGCAGGCTGTTCCACCACAGGACCGAGAAATGGATGATCGGTAAGTTGACCGCGCCAACCAGCCCGAAGATTGCCGGCACACGCGATCCGGCTTCACCATCACGGTTGGCGGCATCGGCCAGCGCGATGAACGCGCAATACAGGAAAAACAGTACCAGCATCGAGGTCAGCCGGCCGTCCCAGACCCACCATGTGCCCCAGGCCGGACGGCCCCACAGCGATCCGGTAACCAGGCATAGCAGCGCAAAGAACGCCCCCGGCAAGGCAATTGCCCGCGCCGCGATGGCGGCGAGTGGATGGCGCCAGACCAGCTCGGCCAGGCTGGCAATCGCAATCGCTGTCCATCCGCCCATACCCAGCCATGCCGCGGGAACGTGAACGAACAGGATCCGGACCGAATCGCCCTGCAACCGCTCGGCTGGTGCGCCAAACAGCCCCCAGGCCAGAGCAGCCAGGGTAAGGCCGATTCCGGTGAAAAGCAGAGGCCCTGTCAGTATCCGCGCAAGGCGGAGGAAGCGGGCGGGATTGGCGAAGCCGTGCATAGACCCAGCTGTGTCAAGATTGAGCCGCACCCTTTGGCAGGAGCGCCCCGGTGCGGCAAGGGGCAAGTGCAGCCTGGACCACAGCGGCGCATTGACCCAGCGCAAACATCGACCCGGCGCAGACATCACCAGGATTACGGAAACGGGATCACGGAAATGGGGCGATCGATGGGGTTCGAACCCACGACCTCCGGTACCACAAACCGGCGCTCTAACCAGCTGAGCTACGATCGCCACGGCCTGCGTATCCATCACGCAAGCATTGCAGGCCGGCGCCTTTGCACAAGACCCGCGCCAAGGGAAGGGAAAACTGCTAGGCAGACGCGATGAACTTGCTGCCCGACCCGACCGCTTTGCATCTGGCTGCAATTCCCGGAGTGCAGCGCGCGCCCTTCCCCGCGCTGGACCTGTTCACTCTCCGCGGTTTTGTGGACGAGTCACTGTGTACCGCCCTGATCGCGCTGATCGAACGGGATCATCGCCCTTCAACCGTGGCCGATGCCAACGGCGATGCCGCGTTCCGCACCAGCTCGACCTGCGAGCTTGCCCCCACCGAGGCGCCCGTGCGACGGCTGGTGGAGCGACTGGCCGCAGTGTCGGGGATCGACCCGGCCCATGCCGAACCACTGCAAGGCCAGCGCTATGAGGAAGGGCAGGAATTCAAGGCCCATACCGACTACTTCGAACCGCAGGGGCTGGATTACGCGCGCTACTGCGGCCAGTCGGGCCAGCGCACCTGGACTTTCATGGTCTATCTGAACAGCGTCCCCGCTGGCGGCGCAACCCGATTCAAAGCGATTGGCAAGACAGTCCAGCCCGAAGCCGGAAAGCTGCTGGCATGGAACAACCGCCTGCCGGGCGGGGGGTGCAACGCGGCGACAATGCACCACGCGCTGAAAGTGCGCAAAGGACGCAAATATGTGATCACCCAGTGGTACCGGGAACGTCCCTGGGCCGGCTAAGGTGTGAGCAAATTCTTAACCACAGCCGCCTAGAAACATCGTAACTACCCCTAGGCGGAGAGAAAAAGTGCCCGCAAAACTGAAGCTTGAAAGCGTTTCAAGCAAGCATGGCCGGCCGCTGACCCGCCGCGCCAGCCGCTTTCTGGCCCACGCCAGGGTTACGCTTCGCTCCAGCCACGGTGATCGTGCCAAGGGCAGCTTGCGCGATGTTTCGGTTTTCGGTTGCTCGGTTCAGACCGCAGCCGGCTGGCTGCGCACCGGCATGTTCATCACCCTCGGCCTGAGCGGAGACTGGACCATCCAGGCGATTGTCCGCTGGGTCCGCGATGGCCGTGCCGGGGTGGAATTCCTGCGCGCGATCAGCGAGGCCGAAGCCCGCGAGATCGGATCAGACTGAGCAAACCCTGCCACCGCGCGAAACGAAAAGGGCGGCCCTTTGCAGGGCCGCCCTGTTCGTTTGGCGATGCGCGCCGCTCAGTTCTTCTTGAGCGTGAGCCCGCCGAAGCGCTTGTTGAACTGCGCCACACGGCCACCCTGATCAACCTGACGGGTGCCACCGGTCCAGGCCGGGTGCGAGGTGGGATCGATTTCCAGCACCAGCGTGTCGCCTTCCTTGCCCCAGGTGGAGCGGGTTTCGAACACGGTGCCGTCCGTCATCTGCACCTTGATCATGTGGTAGTCGGGATGTCCTTCGGCCTTCATGGCAATGCTCTTTCGCTAACGGCCGGTTCCGACCGGCCTGAAACAGGAAGCGGCGCGCTTAAACGCCAATCGCCGGAAAATCAAGCGTCGGCAATCATCGCGGTGAAGTTGACTTCGCAGGTCACCTTGCCCTCGATCGAAGCCTTGCCCCAGAACTTGCAGACCCGGCTGCGTTTCTGAACAAAACCGGCCTCCAGCGTCAGCAGCACGCCCGGTTCCACCGGCGCGCGAAACTTGGCATCCTCGATCGCCATGAAATAGACCAGCTTGCCGGTCCCGGCGAGGCCGAGACTTTCGATTGCAAGGATCCCGGCAGCCTGGGCCAGCGCCTCGATCTGGAGCACGCCCGGCATGATCGGACGGCCCGGAAAGTGGCCTTGGAAGAAGCCCTCGTTGAAACTCACCGCCTTGACGGCCGTGATCGCTTCTTCTCCCACTTCCAGCACCCGGTCCACCAGCAGCATCGGATACCGATGCGGCAGGGCGGCCAGGATCTTCGGGATGTCATAGGCCGAAGCGGCCGCGCTGTCGCTCATCGCCACCCCTTCCCCCGGATCAGCGGCCGTCGGGCTGCGGACCGGCCGGACGCGGTGCCGGGGCCGAAGCAGCCGGGGGCGTCGCCTGCTGCGGCTGCTGGGGCTGCTGGCCCCCCTGCTGAGCGGCCTGCTGTTCGCGCACCGCGCGCGGCACCCAACCCTGCGGCGGAACCAGGTTGGCGGTCGGGATCAGCACGTTGAGTTCGGCAATGATCGCCCCGGTCATTTCATAGCTGTTGGCGCGGGCAATCACGGTGCCCGGTTGCAGCAAGATGGTAACCCCGCGCTTGGCCATGGCGCCTTGCACGGCCTGATCCAGCTTGTCGGTGATCTGCTCCTCGACGTAGGCTTCAGACAGCATCACCGGCATCAGGATCTGGCGGATTTCCTCCTTGCCGCGCTCCTCGATCTGGCGGATCGCAAGCAGGTCTTGCTGCAGCACCGCATCGGGCTTCTTTGCCGCCTTGTCGGCGTTGAACTTGTCAACCGCGACCTTGAGCTGGGCATCGACCTGCTTGGCCTTGGCCTCGGCAGATTCGTAATACTGCTTGTAATAGGTCTGCCGCTGTTGGGCTGCAGCGCGATAGGCGTTGGAATTGACCACCGCCGCTTCCAGGTTGGCAATCCCCAGACCCGGCACGATGGCCGGAGCCGGCGTTGCCGCCGGAGCGGGAGCGGAGGCCGTTGCAGGCTTCTTCTGCGCGAAAACCGGCGAGGCAATTGCCAGCGCCAGGGCGCCACCGCACAGCAGTTTGGTAAACTTGGTCATCAGAACTGGGTTCCTACATTGAATGTGAAGGACTTGGTATCATCGCCTTCAACTTTGGTGATGGCATGGGCGAAGTCGATCCGGAACGGCCCGAAGGGCGAATTCCAGTTAACCCCGATGCCGACCGAGATACGCGGCTTGGGAGAATTGCCGACGAAAATTTCCTGGAACGGCGGCACAGTTGACCCGATCGGCGTGTTATTGGCGCTGGTCAGGCAGCTTGGCGGATTGGGGTTGACCGGATTGGTCGTGGTCGAAGTGCTCGTCGGGGTGCAAATCGAACCGACCAGCGAGGCAGCGTCGATCTGGGTGAAAAGCGGATTGCCGCTGGGATCGCGACTGGGAATGAAGATCCCGCCGGGGAACGGACTGCTCTGCAAGACCGGTGCCCGCAGCCCCCAGACTGCGCCGATATCGGCAAAGATCGAAGGCCGCAGGCCCAGTTCCCGTGCGCCGGAACCGAGCGGAATTTCCAGCTCAACATGGCCGAGATAATAGTAACGGCCGCCAAGCGCATCATCGACCACCTGCTTGCGGTCGGTGATCACGCTGGGGTTGCCGGTGCCGTCATCGACGATGAACTGACGGATCACGCGCGGTCCGATGCCGCGGATGTCGAAACCGCGCAGCTGCGGTTCGCCCAGATAGAACCGGTCGGTCAGACGGATCGCATCGACGCCCGGCGCGCCGGTATTGCTGCCGATCGGAGCGATTGCCCCGCCTTCGGCCCGGATCGAAAAGACGAAACCCTTCCCCACTGGCCAATACCGTGCGGCATTGGCCCGCAAACGGGCATATTTCACCGAACCGCCAAGGCCGGCAAATTCACCGGTGGCCGAAAGCGACAGGCCGCGAGTCGGGCGATAACGGTTGTCCAGCGAATCATAGATCAGCGACAGGCCAAGGATCGAGCTGGTCCGCTTACCCAGCGCGTCGCACAGATAGCGCCCGGCAATCAGCGGATCGCATTCCAGGGTCGGCGGATTCTGGCGGTCGGTGAAATACTGCGAGCGATCGACGCTGATATCGTCATAGTTCAACGTATAGCTGGCCACGGCCGAGACATATTCGGTCAGCGGCACCCCGGCGCGGATCTGGAAGCCGGTGGTGGCCTGCTTGTAGATCGTGTTGCGATCGTTGTTGAAATAGTTGAAGCTGTTGAGATCGCGGCGATAGACATTCACGCCCAGGCTGACATTGCGATCGAACAGGTAGGGTTCGGTGAAGCTGACGTTCACCTGCTTGGAATAGTTCGAATAGCCGATGTTGAGGCCAATCGTCTGGCCGCGCCCGCGGAAATTGCGCTGTTCCACTGCGCCCTGGAAAATCAGCCCTTCAAGGCTGGAATAGCCGGCCGACAGCTGCAACTGCCCGGTTGGCTTTTCCTCGACATTGGCTTCAAGGATGATCCGGTCCGGAGCCGAGCCGGGCTTCTGCTCGACTTCGAACTTTTCCTGGAAGTAGCCCAGGGACTTGATCCGCGCAGTCGAGCGCTTGACCTGAAGCGAGTTAAACGCATCGCCTTCTGACAGACGGAATTCGCGGCGGATGACCTTGTCCTGGGTTAGCGTGTTGCCGTTCACGTCGATCTTCTCGACATAAACGCGCGGCGCTTCCGCAATCTGGAAGGTCAGGCTCATGGTGAGCTCTTCCTTGTTGCGGACATATTCGGGCCGCACATCGGCGAAGGCATAGCCGAAAGTGCCCAGCGTCTGGTTCAACCGCTCGATCGTGTCTTCGACCAGCTTGGCATCATACCAGTCGCCCTTCTTCATCGGCAGCTGGGCCGCCAGGCGATCGCCATCGAAATCGCGCAGCTGGCTTTCAACCTTCACATCGCCGAACTTGTAGCGCGGGCCTTCTTCCACCACGTAGGTCAGGATGAAGTCCTGCTTGTCGGGCGTCAGTTCCGCCACGGCCGAAACCACGCGGAAATCGGCATAGCCCTTGGTCAGATAGAACTGACGCAGCTTCTGCTGGTCAAAGGCCATCCGGTCCGGGTCATAGGTGGTGCCCGAACTGAAGATCTTGGTGATCCCGGTTTCCTTGGTGATCATCTCGCCGCGCAGCTCGCCATCGCTGAAGGCTTCGTTGCCGATGATATTGATCTTGCGAACCTTGGACTTGGGCCCTTCGTTGATTTCGAAGACGATATCGACGCGGTTCTGCTCCAGCATCACCATCTTCGGTTCGACCGAAGCGGCGAAACGACCCTGGCGCTTGTACAGCTCGATGATTCGGTTGACGTCGGCGCGGACCTTGGACCGGGTGAAGATCTGGCGCGGGGCCAGCTTGATTTCCGGCAGGATCTTGTCCGCCTTCAGCCGCTTGTTCCCTTCCAGGATGATGCGGTTGATGACCGGGTTTTCCTTCACCTCGATCACCACGTTGCCGCCATTGTTGCGGATCTGCACGTCGGCGAACAGTTCGGTGGCGAACAGGTCCTTCAGCGCCTGGTCGGCCGCGGCCTGGGTATAGGGCTGGCCAACCCGCAGCTTGATGTAGGTGCGGATGGTATCCGGCTCCAGCCGCTGTGCGCCGACGACGCTGATCGACTGGATCGTCTCGGCGGCTGGCGCGCTCGCCGGGGCGTCTGCGGTCTGGGCCAGCGCCACGCCGGGCACACCGGCCAGGATGGTGGTTGCCAGCAGCAGGGTTGCCATCGGCGCGGTGGCGCGTCCGTTGCGGTTGCGGTCCACACAGGTCTTAGTCATTGGCACGGCATTCCCGTCAATTACTGGCTGGCCGGCAAGCCTGCTGAACGCAGTCTGTCCGCAGCTTGCAGATACGTTGCCGCCCTCTGCCCGATGCGTCCCCAACGATCAAGCCAAGTTGCTGCAACCTTCCGCAGTTTTCCCGCACTGGCGGCCCGTCGTTCCTACTTGAAGAACAGCGAAGCCACGTCGTTAAAAGTGACGAACACGGCCACCCCAAGCACCAGGGCCAGGCCACCGCGGAACGCCCATTCCTGACTGCGGACACCCAGCGGTTTACGGCGGACTGCCTCCGCGGCGTACATCGCCAGGTGCCCACCGTCTAAAGTGGGAATTGGCAAGAGGTTGATGAATGCCAAATTAATTGAGATCAGCGCGGCGAAATCGACAAAGGCCAGCCAGCCCATGCTGAGCCGTTCGCCCGAAAATTTGGCAATCTTGACCGGTCCGCCCATCTCGTCGATCGAACGCTCGCCGGTAACGATCTGCTTCAGCCCGACCAGCATCGTCTTCATGATCGAGACGCTTTCGGTAAAGCCATAGCCAATCGCGGCCACCGGCCCGATCTCGCGCAGCTCCATTGGCCCGCCGGCAATGCCCATCATGCCGAAACGGCTTTCGTTGCCGAAGCGGTCCGTCACGACCCGCTCGGCCAGGGTCACCGGCACGGTGACGCTCCGCCCGGCCCGCTCAGCCGTCACTTCGACCGTGCGGCCCGGATAGATCATGACCGCTTCGGCCACGTCCTTGAAGGTGTCGATCCGGTTGCCGTCGATCGAGACGATCTTGTCGCCCTCTTGCAACCCGGCCGCACGGGCCGGAGACTGATCGCTGAAACCACCGATTACCGGGGGGGTGCTCGGCACGCCATAGGCCATGGCAAAGGCGGCGATGATACCGACCGCGACCAGCAGGTTGGCCATGGGCCCAGCGAGCACGATCAGCGTGCGATGCCACAGCGCCGCGCCGGGGAACGTGCCTTGCAGCTCTTCTGCCGACTTGCCTTCCAGCGCCGGATCGGGCTTGCTGCTGGCATCGGCATCCCCGGCAAACAGCACATAGCCGCCCAGCGGAATCGCTGCGATCCGCCAACGGGTGCCGCGCTTGTCGATGGTATGCCACAGTTCCTTGCCGACCCCGACCGAGAAGGTCAGCGCGCGCACGCCAAACAGGCGGCCGACCCAATAGTGGCCGAGTTCGTGCAGCACGATCAGCGGCCCCAGCAGCAGCAGAAATGCGCCGACGGTCATCACAAGCGAAGGAGATTCGATCAAGTCAGGCAAGCTCCAGCAAACGGCGCGCATGATCCCGCGCCTCGGCGTCGATGGCAACTACATCGCCCAGCGCAGCCGGTGCGGCAGGAGCATAACGCCCCAGCACTTCTTCTACCATTACCGCGATCCGGGTGAACGCAATCTGTCCGGAAAGAAACGCGGCCACGGCCACCTCGTTGGCGGCATTGAGCACCGCCGTGGCGGCTCCGCCGGCCTCGGCCGCCTCGCGGCACAGGCGAGTGGCAGGAAACAGCACTTCATCCGGCGCGCGGAAGGTCAATTGGCCCAGCGCCGCCAGATCGAGCGGGTCGCACGGCGTATCCATCCGCTGCGGCCAGGCCAGGCACGAGGCAATCGGCACCCGCATGTCCGACGGCCCCAACTGCGCCAGGGTCGAACCGTCGCGGAATTCAACCATCGAATGGACCACCGACTGCGGGTGAACCACGATCTTCAGCTTGTCGAGCCCAACCGGGAACAGGTGGTGCGCCTCGATCAGTTCCAGCCCCTTGTTGAACATGGTGGCAGAATCGACGCTGATCTTCGCACCCATCGACCAGTTGGGATGCTTGACCGCCTGCGCCGGGGTGGCGGCGTCAAGCTGCTCCAGCGTCCAGTCGCGAAACGGCCCGCCGCTGGCCGTCAGCGTGATCCAGCGGACATCGGCCAGATCGTTGCCGTGCAAACACTGGAAAATCGCGTTGTGTTCGGAATCAACCGGCAGCAGGGTGGCCCCGGTCCGGGCAATGGCGGCCAGCATCACCTCGCCCGCGGACACCAGCGCTTCCTTGTTGGCCAGCGCCACGGTCTTGCCGCACTCGATCGCGGCCATCACCGGGGCAAGGCCGGCGCAGCCGACAATCGCCGCCACGGTCACATCCGCGCCGCGCGCCGCCGCCTCAACCAGCGCCGCCGCGCCGCCCGCCGCCACGATGCCGCTGCCGGCCAGCGCCTCACGCAGTGCAGGCAGGCAGGATTCGTCTGCGACAACCGCAATTTCGGCGCCAAATTCGCGCGCCAGGCGGGCCAGATCGGCTGCGTTGCCGTTGGCGGTCAACGCCACCACCCGCCAGCCATCCGGCGCGCGCCGGATCAGGTCCAGCGTCGATGCCCCGATCGAACCCGTCGCCCCAAGGATCGAGATCGTCCGCATCGCGTCAGTCTCCCCCATGGCCCAGCGCCAGCGCCAGCGCCAACACAAACAGCACCGCCAGCAACCCGTCGACCCGGTCGAACAGCCCGCCGTGGCCGGGGATCAGCCGTCCCGAATCCTTCACGCCCGCGCGGCGTTTCAGCCAGCTTTCAAGGAAATCACCAGCCTGCGCGATCACCGCCGCAACAGGCCCCGCAATGATGATATGCGGCCACGGCATCTGCAAGTCCGGAACGGCAGAGGTCACCGTCCCGCCGTTCAGCGTCGTTACGGCCAAATCTTCGGGCCCCAGCGGCCCGGCGAATTTCCAGCTGAGCCAATAGGCCAGCACCATGCCCCCGCCTGCCCCCAGCATCCCGCCCAGCAGGCCAGACCAGGTCTTGGACGGGCTGATTGCGGGCGCGATCTTCGGTCCGCCGAACGTGCGCCCCGTAAAGTAGGCGCCGACGTCGGTGCCAATCACCGCCAGCACCACCACCAGCACGTTCGCCAGGCCATATTCGCCCCGCCGCAGCCAGAACAGCATCAGCGCGGCCGTGGCGATGTAGACCAGCCCGCCCAGCAGCCATGCCGCCAGCCGCCCGCCAATCGGCGCGATCGCCGTGGCCAGCGCGGCGAATTCCCGATAGGTGCCCAGCGCGATCAGCGCCACGAACCCGGCCCAGACCCAGCCGCCCAGCACCAGGGCCGTCCCCGCCACCGCAATCATCACCACGGCCGAGGCCACCCGCACCGGCAGGTCGGCGTTCTTGTTCGGCTTACCGTCCGCCATAGCGCCGCTCCCGCCGGGCAAATTCCTCCAGCGCTTCGGCCAGATGGGCGGGCTTGAAATCCGGCCACAGCACATCGGTAAAGATCATCTCGGCATAGGCTGCCTGCCACAGCAGAAAGTTGGACAGGCGCACTTCACCCGAGGTGCGGATCAGCAGGTCGAGCGGCGGCAACCCGGCGGTATCGAGTTCGGCCTCGATGCTTTCGGGCGTGATCGGGCCTTTCGCGGCAGCCTTGGCGGCGGCGCGGACAATTTCATCATGCGAGCCATAGTTGAGCGCGACGACCAGCGTGGTTCCGTCGTTCCCGGCCGTCTGCGCCAGGGCTTCATCCAGCAACTCCACGATATCGCGGGCCAGCACGGTATAATCCCCGATGATCCGCAACCGGACGTTGTTGGCGACAAATTCGGCGAGATCTTCCTGGATGTAGCGCTTCAGCAGACCCATCAGGGTCGAAACCTCGTCCTCGCTGCGGCGCCAGTTTTCGGTGCTGAAGGCATAGATGGTCAGCACCTCAAGCCCCATTTCGCGCGCCGCACGCACCAGCGTCCGGACGGCTTCCACCCCGCGCTGATGGCCCACCGCACGTGGCAGATGGCGCTTCTTGGCCCAGCGCCCGTTACCATCCATGATGATGGCGACGTGCCTGGCGCGCGGGCGCGCACCGCCGGTGGCGCGCTCAAGGCTCACTTGCCGAGGATTTCCTGTTCCTTCTGGGCGGCCACGGCTTCCACTTCCTTGATCATCTCGTCGGTCAGCTTCTGCACTTCGGCCTCGCCGCGCTTGCGGTCGTCTTCCGAGATTTCCTTCTTGCTCTCGTCAGCCTTGAGCGCGTCCATCCCGTCGCGCCGGACGTTACGGATCGCGACGCGGGCTTTCTCGGCATAGGAATGGGCCAGCTTGGCCAGTTCCTTGCGGCGTTCCTCGGTCAGATCGGGGATCGGCAGGCGGATGTTGTTGCCATCACTGATCGGGTTGAGACCCAGCCCGGCCGAGCGGATCGCCTTTTCCACCGGGGTGACATTGGACTTGTCCCACACCTGCACCGACAGCAACCGCGGTTCGGGCGCGGAAACGGTCGCCACCTGGTTGAGCGGCATGTTCGAGCCATAGACCTCAACCACGATCGGATCGAGCAGCGCCGTATTGGCGCGGCCGGTGCGCAGG
>JBKBSV010000144.1:0-3482 GCA_046291115.1 Novosphingobium sp.
TCGGGGCCTGGCCGCTTTTGCTCGGCACAGTCCAGATCAGCACGTTGACCAGGGCGATCAGCGCCAGCAGCACCATCAGCGCGGGGTTCTTCGCCTCGCCGGTGCGCCGCCACAGGAAAATCGCCCCCGCCAGCAGTGCCAGCGCGGCGAGCATGACGATCGAGAGCACAAGGTCGGTCATCACCGCTGCATGATCCCTGTCAGAGAAAGGTCACAAGTCTTGCACATCTGCGGCCTATCCTTTCGCACCAGCGGCATGGTGCTGCCACCGGGGGAGGCTATGATGGGAATTTTCAGCTCGATCAAGAACGCGATCTGGGGATCGGACAAAGACGATAAGGCCGCAGCCCCAGCTGCGCCCAAGCCTGCCGCGGCACCGGCTGCATCCGCCGCCCCGGCCGCCCCGGTCGCGCCCGATCCGATCAGCCAGGCCGAAATGGAAGCCCGGATCGCCGCAATGCCCGATGCCGACAAGTTGAACTGGAAGACCTCGATTGTCGATTTGATGAAGCTGGTGGGCCTTGATCCCAGCTTCGCCAATCGCAAGGAACTTGCTGAAGAACTGGGAATGCAAGGCTACCAGGGCACGGCCGAGGAAAACATCAATCTGCACCACGCCGTGCTCAACCTGCTTGCCGCGGAAGGCGGCAAGGTGGGCGGCATTCTCAAGGATTGAACGGCTCGCGATTGACTCGGGTTTTCTGCCCCGTCACATCGGGGGCATGAAAGACAACCGCGTCGATTTCACCCGCCGCCAGACCCTCAAGGGGTTGGCCGGCGCGTCTGGTCTTGCGCTGCTGCCGGCCTGCGCGCGCAGCCAGGCCGCGCCTGCCACTACCCCCGCCAGCGGCTCCATTGCCGGGCTTGATCCCGACGCCGCGCTCGACCGGATTGCCTACCGGATGCTCGCCCACGAACCGGGGCGGGCCACCGGGCTTGGGGTCGACACCGGCGAATACGCCGCCTGGCGCGCAACCTTCGGCACCCCGGGCGAGGAAGGGCGCAGCGCCTATGCCGACACGCTCAGGCAGCTGCTGGCAGAGACGCGCGCCTATCCGCGCGCCACAGGCCCCGGCGGTCTCACCAGCGATCAGCAGATCGGCTTTGAAGTGGTCGAAAGCGCCTTCTCCACGGCCCTGGAAGGCATGGCCATGCCCTATGGCGATGTCGCGGTCGGCAGCTGGCGCAACGCGCCCTATGTGGTGATCCAGAACGTCGGCGGCTATCTCGACATGCCGCGCTTCTTCGGCTCGACCCAGCCGCTACGCACGGTCGCGGATATCGGCCCCTACATGGACCGTCTCGCTGAAGTTCCGGCGATCCTCGACGGCGAGCGGGAACGCATCCGCGCCGCGCGCGCGATGGGCTTGGTTCCGCCCGATTTTCTGATCGACAAGGCCATCGTCCAGCTTGAGGCGGCCCTCGCCAGCGCACAGGAAAGCTATGCCGGGCCGCTCGCCGCCAGCGGCATCGCCGGCGCCGACCGCGCCGCCGCGCAGGCCGAGCGTATCGTCACCAGCGGCATCGTCCCCGCGCTCGAACGCCAGCGCGCCGAACTGACATCGCAGCGCGCCGAGGCCAGGGACAATGCCGGCATGTGGGCGCAGCCGATGGGCGAGGAATATTACGCCTGGGCGGTCAGCGCCTCGACCACCACCGCCATGACGCCGGACGAAATCCACCGGCAGGGGCTTGACGAGCTGGCGGAAATCCACGGACGGATGGACCCGATCCTCAAGGAGATCGGTTACACCAGGGGCAGCGTCGGGGAACGGATGCGCGCGCTCGGCGCAGACCCGCGCTACCAGTTTGCCGAAGGCGATCCGGGGCGCAAGGAAATCTTCGCTTTCATCAACGAACGGATCGCTTGGATCAAGGCGCAGATGCCGCGCGCCTTCAACAGCCTCGTCGATCCGCAGCTCGAAGTGCGCCGCCTGCCGCTGGTCGAAGAGCCGGGCGCGCCGGGGGCCTATGGCGGCGCGGGCAGCAAGGATGGCAGTATTCCGGGGCGGTTCTGGATCAATCTCAGAACCACCGACCTGCACCGCAAATATGATCTGGCCGATCTTGCCTTCCACGAGAGCATTCCCGGCCACGTGTGGGAAGGCGAATTTTCCAACCGCCTGCCGCTGATCCGCTCGATCCTTGCCTTCAACGCCTTTTCCGAAGGCTGGGCGCTCTATGCCGAACAGCTCGCGGACGAATTGGGCGCCTATGACGAATTCAAGGTCGGGCGGCTGGGATACCTGCAAAGCCTCGCCTTCCGCGCCTGCCGCCTGGTGGTCGACACGGGCCTGCACTCCAAGCGCTGGACGCGCGAGCAGGGCCGCCAGTTCTTCGTCGAGCACAATGGTTCCAAGGTCGAGGAAGTCGCCTCCGAAGTCGATCGCTATTGCAGCTGGCCGGGCCAGGCCTGCGGTTACAAGATCGGCCACAGCGAAATCGTGCGGCAGCGTGCCCGCGCGCAGGCCGAACTCGGCTCTGCTTACGACTTCAAGGCGTTCAACACCGCCGTGATCCTCGGCGGCAACGCGCCGCTCAATGTCGTGGCCAACACGGTGAGCCGCTACATCGCCGGGGCGAAGGGGTAAGGCGACGCCTGCGCCTTCTGCACAAGCAGGGGCGGTTGGCGGGCCGCTCAGCTCTTGCCGAACAGCCCCTTGGCCATGTCCATGATATCGTCGACCGGGTTGCCGTCACCGTCGCGGTCGAGCACCGATGCGAAATTGGCGAGCGAACCCTCGCCGCCGATCGCGCCGACGATCTGGTTCAGGACATCGGGCGACAGGCCGGTCTTTTCCGACGCCAGCGTCACCGTGTCGCCTTCCATGACATGGGTCTTGCCGAGCGCGCCGATCGCCGCCTCGACCATGGCCGGATCAAGCCCGACCTGCTTGGCCAGGTTCGCCACATCATCCGGCGCGCCGCCGATGTTCTTCAGGATCCCGTCGAAAATGCTCATTTCCTCTCTCCTCCAATTAACCGCAAGCCATGGTGGCGCAGCATTGTTGCGTTTTAAAGCACAAGGCCCCGCTCCGATCTTGCGCCGGGCGGGGCCCCTCTCCCGAACTGGTGATTGGCCCGTCAGGCGGCGACGAGCGCGGGCGCGGCCCGGCGCACGCCTTCGTCGACATGGGCTTCGAACTGCGCGAAGTTGTCGATGAACAGCTGCACCAGCTTTCTGGCGGTGGCATCATAGGCGGCACCATCGGCCCAGGTGCTGCGCGGATCGAGGATGGTCTGGTCAAGCCCGGCTTCGGCCAGGGCGGGCACGAACACCGGCACGTCGAAACCGAAATTGGGATCCTTGCGGAATTCGACCGCGTCCATCTTGCCGTCGAGCACGGCGTTGAGCAGCGCGCGGGTGGCCTTGATCGGCATCCGCGAGCCAGTGCCATACTTGCCGCCAGTCCAGCCAGTGTTGACCAGCCAGCACTGCACATTGCCCTTGGCGATGCGCTGCTTGAGGAGGTTGCCGTAAA
>JBKBSV010000145.1:0-3433 GCA_046291115.1 Novosphingobium sp.
GCTGGAAACCGACAGGGTCACCCTGTCGGTCACATCGCCCGACAACGGCACCGCGGCTGAAGAACTCCCGGCCAGCTATACCTCGGCCGGGTTCGAGATCGGCTTCAATGCCAATTACCTCAAGGACATTCTCAGCCAGATCGAGGGCGACACGGTCGAACTGCACCTGGCCGATGCCGGCGCGCCGACCCTGATCCGACAGGACGACAAGAGCCCGGCGCTCTACGTGCTGATGCCGATGCGGGTCTGATCTTTACGGGCCCGGCCAGAGTTGCTTGAATGGGCGCTCCGCATCCGGGGCGCCCATTTGCGTTGGGAGACACAGCCATGAGCCAGACCGTCCAGTTCCAGCGCCATGACCTTGCGCAGTCGCGGATCGTCGATGCCGCGCTGCCGCCGCTGGGCGATGGGGCAGTGCGGCTGAAGATCGAGAGCTTTGCGGTCACTGCCAACAATGTGACCTACGCAATCGCTGGCGATGCCTTCGGCTACTGGAACTTCTTCCCCGGCGAGGGGGATTGGGGCGTGGTGCCGATGTGGGGCCACGCGGTGGTGGAAGCGTCCAACCATCCGGACATTGCGGTGGGTGAACGGGTCTATGGCTATCTGCCGATGGGCCAGCATCTGGATCTGCTGCCGGTCGGGGTTTCCGCAGCCGGCTTCAGCGACGGTGCCGCACACCGCCAGCCGATGAGCCCGATCTACAACCAGTACAGCCGTCTTGCCGGCGATCCGGAACACGATCCGGCCAGAGAGGCGGAGCGGATGATCTTCGGCCCGCTGTTCAAGACCGGCTTCCTGATCGAAAGCTTCATGCGCCGCGAAGACTGGTTCGGGGCAGGGGCGGCGGTGATCACTTCGGCCTCGTCCAAAACGGCGCTGTCGCTGGCCAGCGTGGTGCGTCACCGCTCGCCGGGGGTGAAGCGGATCGGGCTGACTTCGGCTGGCAATGCCGGGTTCGTCAAGGCCAGCGGTTTTTACGATGAAGTGCTGGCCTATGACCGGGTGGCGGATCTGCCGCGGTTGCCGTCGGTGTCAGTCGATTTCGCCGGGAACGCGGGGCTGCTCCGCGCCATCCACACGGCCTTGGGCGATCACCTCAGGTATTCCTGCACCGTGGGCGCGACCCATGTCGGCGCGGGCTTCGGACAGAATAGCGGGGCGATCCCGGGCCCAGAGCCGACCCTGTTCTTCGCGCCCGATCACGCCGTGACAGCGATCAGGGAGCTTGGCCCGAAAGCCTTTGGCGAGGCTGTGGCGGAAAGCTGGGCGCGGTTCCTGGCCGAGGTGGGCGGGGCCGTCGTGGTCAGCCGCCAGGATGGGCTGGCAGCAGCGCAACAGGCTTTCGCTGCGATCCATGGCGGCAAGGCCGATCCGGCAGTGGGAATCGTGATCCGGCCCTGACGCTCAAAAGCGGCCGTCCCGAAGCAGTCCGGGACGGCGCCTCGGCAACTACTCCGCCGCTTCCAGCATTTCGACCTGCTGCGGTCCGCGGATCAGGCCGCCGGGGGTGGCGCCGGTCCATTGGCCGTTTTCGAAGGTTACCACGCCGGTCTTGATCGTGCAGACATAGCCTTCAGCCTTCTGCAGCAGGCGCTTGCCGCCGGCCGGGAGGTCGAACGCCAGCCAAGGCTTGCCAAGCTTGATCTTGTCCAGATCGATCACGTTGATATCGGCCAGATAACCGGGCGCCAGGATCCCGCGATCGTTGAGGCCATAGAGCCGCGCGGTATCGCGGCACTGGCGCTTTACCGCGTTTTCCAGGCTGATCCGCCCGCCGCGCTTGCGGTCGCGTACCCAGTGCTGGAGCATGAAGGTGGGGCTGGCGGCATCGCAGATCGTGCCGCAGTGCGCCCCGCCGTCGGACAGCGAATTCACCGTGTCGTCGGCCTGCTGCAAGGCTTCCAGGAAATCGAGATTGCCATCGGCATAGTTGAGGATCGGCAGATAGATGAAGCCCTTGCCATCGTCGCGGCACAGCAGGTCATAGGCATATTCATCGCCCGAAACCCCGGCCGCGGCCGCGCGCGCGGCGATCGAGGCATCGGCTTGCGGTTCGTAGTCGAAGTCCGGGTCCATTTCAAACTGCATGGTCCAGCCGCTGCTGATAACCATCGAGATGCCGATGATGTCTTCCGGCACCTGGCTGTAATCATTGGCTTCGCCAAGCAACTGGGCCTTGAAGGCCGGATCGAGCAATCTGGCCTTCTGCTGATCCCACGGCAGATCGGCAATCGCCTGCCAGGAAGGACGCAGACGAAACGGGTGGACCGTGCCCTGCCAGGCCATGATGATGCCGTTGCCGCGCAGCGCGATCTGGGCAACGATGTTGGCGCCGTTGTCATTCTCGGCCCGCATATTGGCGATCTGCTCGTCAAGCGGCTGTTCCTTGGCGATTGACTGGAGCGCGGCGAAAGTCACCGGCAGGCCGGTTTCGCGGCTAATCTGGCCCATCCAGTTGAACTCGTTCCATTCGCGGCGCAGGTCGCTGGCCATTTCGAACACGCCGTAGCCGACTTTGCCCATCGCCCGGCCGATTGCTACCAGTTCTTCTTCGGTGGCGGTGGTGCCGGGGACCAGTTCACCGTCGATCGAGCGGTGCAGCACGGTGCGGCTGGTGGAAAAGCCCAGCGCCCCGGCGCGAACGCCCTCCTCAACGATGTCGGCCATCTTCTGGATGTCCTCGGCAGTCGGGACAGCGCCCGGCCGTTCGCGGTCACCCAGCACATAGGCCCGCACCGCGCCGTGCGGCACGTGGGTGCCAATGTCGACCGTGCGGGGCAGGGCTTCCAGCGCGTCGAGGTATTCGGGGAAGGTCTCCCAGTTCCACTTCATTCCTTCGGCCAGCGCGGTGCCGGGAATGTCTTCCACCCCTTCCATCAGCCCGATCAGCCACTCGTGCCGGTCTGGCGCCGCAGGCGCAAAGCCGACCCCGCAATTGCCCATGATCACGGTGGTTACGCCGTGCCAGCTGGACGGGGCCATTTCCTGATCCCAGGTTGCCTGGCCATCATAGTGCGTGTGCACATCGACCCATCCGGGGGCGACGATCTTGCCGGCCGCGTCGATTTCGCGCGCGGCGCTGCCGTGGACCGTGCCAACGGCGGCAATCAGCCCGTCCTTCACCGCGATATCGCCGGTAAAGCGCGGTGCGCCGGTGCCATCGACGATGGTGCCGCCGCGGATAATCAGGTCATAGGATGCCATGGGCTCTCTCCATTTGCGCGACTCTCTGCCGGGACGCGCTTTAACCGGACGATTAAATCATGGCTTGATTTAGGGGGCAAGCGGTTTGGCGGCCTGCCTATTCCCCGCGCGCCCTGATCATTTCGGCCACATCGACGAACTTTTCGCGCGGGGCATCGGCGCGGGCGCGGGCTTCTTCCTCGGCCTCGATCTTTTTCCAGTCGCGGAATGTCACCACTTCCAGCCC
>JBKBSV010000039.1:0-18219 GCA_046291115.1 Novosphingobium sp.
GCCGGGATGGGACCGGGGGGACATCGGGGCCATGGGGCAGGAGACGCAAAAGTCTCGCCAATTGGCGGACTGGGTGGTGAGCCCTGCTGGGTTCGAACCAGCGACCTACTGATTAAAAGTCAGTTGCTCTACCGACTGAGCTAAGGGCCCTCTCACCGGCGCTCACCTAGGGAGCGGACGGGGCCGGGTCAAGCGGGCGTGAAGCTGGCGGAGCGAAAGGGCGGTGAGCGGATCGCGCCAATGAGGGGCAATGGCCAGCGCAGGGGCCAGCACGAAGGTCCGCTGGCGAAAAGCGGGGTGGGGCACGGTCAGGCCGGGGGACGACCAGGCCCCGCCGCTCCACAGCACGATGTCGAGATCGAGCACCCGCGAGGCCCAGCGCTGGCCCGCGCGGGTCCGGCCGAAGTGGCGCTCGACAGCCTTGAGCCGGTCGAGCAGCTCGGCGGGATCGAGCTTCGCCTCGATCAGCGCCGCGCCATTGGCATAGCGGCGGCGCGATGGCCCGAGCGGGGCGGAGCGAACCAGCGGAGCGGCAGCAATGACCGTCACGCCCTCCCGCTCCAGCGCCGCCAGCGCCGCGGTCAGCACGCGTTCGGGCCGGCCGTGGCGGACGTGGCGCTTGTTGGAACCCAGCGCGATCAGGTAGCGCTGGCCCACGCCTTAGATATCCTGCGCGATCCGGCCGTAGAGCTGCGGGCGGCGATCGCGGAAAAAGCCCATGCCGGCGCGGTGGCGGGCAGCGCGGGCGAGGTCGAGCCGGGCCACCAGCACGCCGGTTTCCGCCGCGCCATATTCCGCCACCAGATCGCCCCATTCATCGCAAATGAAACTGTGGCCATAAAAGCGTTGCGGGCCCTGGGGGCTGTCCTCGCTGCCGATCCGGTTGGCGGCGATCACCGGCATGCAGTTGGAAACGGCATGGCCGATCATCGCGCGGCGCCACATCCGGCTGGTATCAAGCTCCGCATCATAAGGCTCGGTCCCGATCGCGGTGGGATAGAGCAGCACTTCCGCCCCCAGCAAGGCCATCACCCGCGCGCATTCCGGATACCACTGATCCCAACAGATCCCGACCCCGATCTTGTGGCCAAAGGCGCTCCACACCTTGAAGCCATCGTTGCCGGGGCGGAAATAGTATTTTTCCTCATACCCCGGCCCGTCGGGGATGTGGCTTTTGCGGTAGGTGCCCTGGATGGTGCCATCGGGATCGATCCAGGCCAGCGTATTGTAATAATGGTGTCCGTCGCGTTCGAAGAAGCTGGTCGGGATCGCCACTTTCAGCCTGGCGGCCAGCGCCTGCATCGCCCGGACCGAAGGATGTTCAGCCGTCGGCCGGGCCAGCGCGAACAACGCCTCGTCCTCGACCTTGCAGAAATAGGGGCCGGAAAACAGCTCTGGCGGCAGGATCACCTGCGCGCCTTTGGCCGCCGCTTCCTCGACCAGCATCGAGACGGCAACGATGTTCTCTGCCTCGTCAGCGGAACCGAGCGGCAATTGCAGGGCGGCGACAGTCAGCGTGCTCATGTCGCCGCCCCTAGCATTGCCTGTACGCCCGATCAAAGCCGCTTGCGGAACAGCAGGGTCATCCGGTCGGTCTCGCCGATCGCCAGCAGGCGGGGCTTGTCCTCTTCCTTGGCCCCGCGCAGCGTCGGCGGCAGGGTCCAGACGCCGTCTGGCCAGTTGGCCGGGTCCTTGGGATTGGCATTGGCCCGGCTGGAGCCGACGAAGGCGAAGCCGTGCATTTCCATGAAGGCGATGACGTCCTTCTCGCGCATGTAGCCTTTCGACCCATCGGTATAGCTGTAGGGCGCGTTGGCACGCGCGCGGTGCTGTTCGATCCCGATCATCCCGCCGGGCTTCAACAGGTCGCGCATTGTCTTGATTTCGCGGTCGGCGATGTTCCAGCGGAACAGGTTGTGCATCATCCGCATGATCAGGATGCGATCAAAGGTGCCCTTTTCCGCCGCCGGCACGGCATCGAGCGTATAGGCCGAGAACCGCTCGGCCGGAATGCCGGACCAGGTTGCGATATCGGACGGGTACTTGGCCGCGCTATCGCGGATGCCCTTCTGCGCGGTTTCGCTGAATGCGCCCGAGGTAGGATCGAAATAGAGCCCGACCAGCTTGCCCTTGGGGCCGAGGTAGAGGCCCAGCAGGCGCGAATACCATTCGCCGCCGGGGGCATATTCGCCCACTTTCATGTCGGGGGCGACCTGGAAGAAGGTCAGCGTTTCGGCCGGGCGGCGGTACTGGTCGCGGGCGCGGTCCTTGTCGCGGCGCGGATCAGCGACGGCGGCCGCGAGTTCGGCGTTGATCTTCTTGCTCGCGGCTTTCTTGGCGGCGGACTGAGCCGGGGCAGTCTGGGCGATGAACGCCGGGACGGCCAGGCCGAAGGCAAGGATCGGCAGGATGATGCGGCGCATGGAATATCTCTCCTCGGCTGTTGATGTTTCCGCAAACTAGAGCCTGACGAGCCGATGACAAGCGCCAGATGAATGCCTATCTCCCTGCCCAGACAGGAAGGACACACGATGGCACAGGCAATCTTCGCAGGCGGCTGTTTCTGGTGCACCGAAGCGGTGTTCCGCTCGATCGCCGGGGTCAACGCGGTGGAAAGCGGCTACATCGGCGGCACGGTTCCCGATCCCACCTACAAGCAGGTCTGCACGGGCGATACCGGCCATGCCGAAGCGATCCGGATCGACTTTGATGAAGCCGTGGTGTCCTTGGCCGATCTGCTTGATATCCACATGGCCACCCATGATCCGACCCAGCTGAACCGGCAAGGGAACGATATCGGCACCCAGTACCGCACCGCGCTGTTCCCGCTGGACGAGGCCCAGCGCGCCGAATGCGAGGCCGCCATCGCGCGCTGGAACGCGGCCCATCCCGACCAGCAGGCGGTGACCACCATCGAAGGCCCGGCAACCTGGTATCCGGCCGAGGACTATCACCAGCAGTACTGGCAGGGCGAAGGCCAGCGCAATCCCTATTGCCTGGCCGTCATCCCGCCCAAGCTGGTCAAGCTGCAAAAGGGCTTTGCCGAAAAGCTGAAGGGCTAGGGCCCAAACCGGGCGATGAAGAAGCCGTCCAGCCCGCCACTGTCAGCCAGCATGGCGGGATCGGTCCGCACCCACCCCCGGGCATCGGGAGCAATCCCGCAAGGAAGTTCCTCGGCGGCCACCGGATCCGCCGTCAGCGTGACCCGCTCGACCTGCGCTTCGCCCTCCTCCTGCTCGAGCGAGCAGACCGCGTAGACCAACCGCCCGCCGGGCTTCAGCCAGCCGGCGGCGCGGGCAAGCAACGCGGCTTGCAGTTCGGCCATTTCGGCGATCTGGCGCGGGCCGATCCGGTGGAGCACATCGCTATGGCGGCGGCAGGTGCCGGTGGCGGTGCAAGGCGCGTCAAGCAGCACCGCGTCGAACGCTTCGGCTGGCTGCCAGTGCAGCGCATCGGCAATCACCAGACTGGCGGAAAGGCCAGTGCGGGCAAGGTTCTCCTCGATCCGGCGGGCCCGCTTTGCGCTCAGCTCCACCGCTGTCACCTGCCATCCGGCGGCGGCCAGTTGCAGCGTCTTGCCGCCCGGCGCGGCGCACAGGTCCAGCACGCGCCGCCCTTCGCCCGCGCCGAGCAGCCGCGCAGGCAGGCTGGCCGCCAGGTCCTGCACCCACCAGGCCCCGGTGGCGAAGCCTTCCAGATTCTCCACCGCCGTGCCGCGCGCCAGCCGGACATGCCCGGGGGCGAGCGACGTGCCGCCCAGCCGCTCGGCCCACTGCGCCGTCTCCGCCGGATCGCGCAAGGTCAGATCAAGCGGCGGCGGCACGGCCAGGCCAGCTGCAATCGCTTCGGCCCGTGCGCCCCAGCGCTGCGCCACGGCGGGCGGCAGGCTGGGCACGGGCGGCAGCTTCGCATCCTGCCGCACCAGCGCCGAGAACACTCCATGGGCCAACCGGCGCGGGCCGCCGCTGAGCAGCGGCAGGGCGGTGGCGATCACCGCATGGGGCGGGGTTTCAAGGCGCCGCCAGCCCGCCAGCATCAGCCGCAGGACCGAGCGCACTTTGACATCGGGCGGGAGAATCTGGCGGGTCGCGCTGTCGATCAGGGCATCGAGATCGGTCAGCCAGCGCAACACTTCCCCGGCCAGCGCGCGGGCCAGCGCCTTGTCCGGCCCGCTGCGAAGGCCCTGCAGCGCGCCGTGCGCCGCCAGATCGAGCGTTTCGCCCCGGTGCAGCACCGCATCGAGCAATTTCAGCGCGGCCTTGCGCGCGGGATAACCGGGAATGTCCATCGCCTGCCCCTAGATGCAATTGCAATCAAGGGCCAGCGGGCGCATGGAATTGCCATGATCAAGCGCGCCACCCAGCGTCCCAAGGGTTTCAAGAAGCCCGCCCACTGGACCAACGATCCCGTGCCCGCCCCGGCCGCGCCCAAGGAAGGCGACGATCCCGAAGGCCTGTCCCCCACCCGCTATGGTGACTGGGTGCGCAAGGGCATCGCGATCGATTTCTGATCAGAGCGGCCTGAACGTCACTGTCAGCCCGTCTTTCGGCTTGGGGATCGGCCACGGCTGCCACTTGAGTTGGTAACCCGGCGCGATCTCGATCCGATAGCGGGTCAGGATCTGGGCCATCAGCACTTTGACCTGCATGTAGGCAAAGTGCAGCCCCAGGCACATGTGCGCCCCGCCGCCAAACGGCACCCAGGCATACTTGTGTCGCTTGGCCATCTGATCCGGGGTGAAACGCAGCGGATCGAACCGTTCCGGCTCCGGCCAGTGATCGGGGTCCAGGTGCACGGCCGAAGGGCTGATCCCCACCCCGGTCCCGGCCGGAATCCGGTATCCACCGAATTCGAAATCGCGCAGCGCCCGGCGCGGCAGCGAAGGGACCGGCGGGATCAGCCGCAGCGATTCCTTGAAGGCCATTTCGGTCAGGGTCGCCTTGCCCAGATCATCAAAGGCCAGGGGCCGCCCTGCCCCGCCAGTCACGGCCAGCAGTTCGGCGCGCAGCCTGTCCTGCCATTCGCGGTGCTTCGCCAGCAGCCAGACCAGCGAGGTGGCAGAGGACGTGATCGTATCGTGCGCGGCCATCATCAGGAAGATCACGTGATCGACCACTTCGTCAACCGGCATCAGGCTGCCGTCTTCATGCGTGGCGGTGGCGAACTGGCTGAACATGTCCTGCCCGCCGCCGGCCGCGCGGCGCTTTTCGGTTTCGCGGGTAAAGTAATCGAGCAGGAACTTGCGCCCGGCGACGCCCCGGCCCATCGCGGTGAACGGCAAGGGCTTGCGCACCACCCCGATCGAGGCGGCGACCATATCGACAAAGGCCTTGTTGATCGCATCGGCTTCCGGCCCCAGCGGCACGCCGAGAAAGCTGTCGGCCGCCAGGTCCAGCGTCAACTGCTTGATCGCCGGATAGAACTTCAACTGCTGCCCGCGCCATTCCTGCACCCGCGCGGAAATGCCGGAATTGAGCGCCCCGCAGTAATGCCGCATCGGCTCCGGCTTGAAAGCGATCGACAGCGCGCGGCGGTCCGCCCGGTGATGATCGAAATCGAGCAGCATCAGCCCGCGCGGAAACAGCTGGTCGAGCACCGGGCCCCAGCCTTGCTTGCTGGAGAACAGCTTGTCCCGGTCAAACAGCACCAGCTCGTTCGCCTCGGCCCCGAACAGCATGACCGAATGGCGCCCGAAAGCGCGGCTGCGAAACACGTTGCCATATTTGGCCCGCATCCGGTTGCCGAAGCCGATCGGGTCGGCCAGCAGCCTCAAGGTGTTGCCAATGATCGGCAGGCCGTCCTCGCCGGGAATGTGATCGAGCACACCGGTCGGCTGGCGCTGCGACCAATGGGTGAAAGTGGGAGCTTGCTGCGGGAGAGTGGCCATTTGTGGTCTTTCAGTTCCGGTCAGAACACCGCATTGAAGGCCTGTTCCAGCCGGGCCAGGCTGGCGGGTACGTCCTTCAGCTTGTCGAGCCCGAACAGGCCCAGCCGGAAGCTCTTGTAGTCGGCCCCCTCGTCCACCATCAGCGGCACCCCGGCTGCGATCTGATAGCCCACGGCCGCGAATTTCCGCCCGTTCTGGATTTCGGGATCGTCGGTGAAGCTGACAACCACCCCCGGCGCGGCAAAGCCCTCGGCCGCGACGGATTGCACGCCGCGTGCGGCCAGCATCGCCCGCACGGCATTGCCCTGCTGCCACTGCGCGGCGCGCAGCGCTTCATACCCGGCGGCCCTGGTTTCCAGCATGGCATCGCGGAACTGGATCAGTGCATCGGTCGGCATGGTGGCGTGATAGGCGTGCCCGCCATTGAGGTAGGCTTCCATGATCGTCAGCCACTTGCCCAGATCGATCGCGAAACTGGTCGATTGCGCGGTGCGCGCCCGTGCCAGCGCTTCACCGCCCAGCATGACCAGGCCCGCACAGGGCGAGGCCGACCAGCCCTTTTGCGGGGCAGAAATCAGCACGTCGACGCCAAGCGCCGTCATGTCCACCCAGACACAGCCCGAAGCGACGCAATCGAGCACGAACAGCGCGCCCACTGCATGCGCGGCATCGGCCACCGCCTTGACATAGGCATCGGGCAGGATGATCCCGCTGGCGGTTTCAACGTGCGGGGCAAACACCACTTCAGGCTGCTGGCTCCGGATCGCGGCGACCACTTCGTCCAGCGGCGGCGGGGCAAACGGCGTCTGCGGCCCGGCGTTGCCGACCCGGCGGGCCTTCAACACCGTCTCGCCGGCCGGGATGCTGCCGGCCTCGAAGATCTGGCTCCAGCGATAGGAGAAGAACCCGTTGCGGATCACCAGCACGCGCTTGCCGGTGGCAAACTGCCGCGCCACCGCTTCCATCGCATAGGATCCGCCGCCCGGCACCACCACCGCGCGCTCTGCCCCGTAAACCTCGCAAAGCCCGGCGTGAATCTCGCGCATGGCAGCCTGGAAACGCTGGCTCATGTGGTTGAGCGAACGATCGGTGAACACCACCGAGAATTCGAGCAGGCCGTCGGGGTCGATCGCGGGGTTGAGACCGGGCATGGTCAGTCGATCCATCCTTTGAGTTCGCGCCGCACCAGCGCTTCGATCATGTCCATGCCCGCGGACGAGACATTGAGACAGGACAGCGCGGCAAAGTGCGTGCCGCCGGCCTGCTCGAACTGTTCGCGCCCGCGGATCGCCAGCTCTTCCAGCGTTTCGAGGCAATCGGCCGAAAAGCCCGGCGCGGCAATCACCAGGCGCTTGGTGCCCTTGGCCCCTTCGGCGGCAAGGACATGATCGGTCGCCGGCTCCAGCCACTTGGCCCGGCCGAAGCGGGACTGGAAGGTGGTTTCGATCCGAAGATCCGGAAATTCGCCGGCCAGCGCCTGTCCCAGCAGCCGCGCGGTCTTGCGGCACTGGCAGTGATAGGGATCGCCCAGGTGCAGGGTGCGCTCCGGCATTCCGTGGAACGACAGCAGCAGCACTTCCGGCACGAAATCGAGCGCGTTCAGCTGCCGCGCCGTATCGGCTCGCAATGCCTCGATATGCAGGGGATCGTCGTAATAGGGCGGCAGGGTGCGGATCGCCGCCTGCCAACGCATGGCGGACAGCTTTGCCCCCAGCGCATCCATCGCGGTGGCGGTGGTCGCGCCCGAATACTGCGGATAAAGCGGCGCAAACAGGATGCGGTTGCATCCGGCCGCTTTCAGCGCCTCGATCTCGTCCCCGATCGAGGGCTTGCCATAGCGCATCCCCCAGCGGACCAGCGCGGCATCGCCCAGCCGGGCCTGCAAGGCTTCGGCCTGGGCCTTGGTGATCGCGGCCAGCGGCGATCCATCCGGGGTCCAGACCTGGGCATAGGCATGGGCGCTCTTGCGCGGGCGGACATTGAGAATGATCCCGTTGAGGATCGGCCACCACACCAGCCGGGGAATTTCCACCACCCGCGGATCGGACAGGAATTCCCTCAGGTAACGCCGCACCGCGCCGGTGGTCGGCGCATCGGGGGTGCCAAGGTTGACCAGCAGCACGCCCAGACGCGGCGCTGCAACCGGGGGATGACCGGCCGGCAGCATCACAACCCGGCCCCCGGCAGCGGCAGGCTGCGCAGCCGTTCGCTGCCGGCCGAAGCCAGGGCATTGGCAATCGCCGGCGGGGCGCAGACCGCGCCAAGCTCGCCCGGATCGAACGGGTCGGCGTCGCTATCGATGAATTCCACGTCAATCTCCGGGCAGTCGCTCAATTGGGGAAGCGCCAGTTGCCCCAGCCGCCCGGCCTGCGGCAACCCGTCCTTGAAGGAAGTCGCGCTGCCCCGCGCCAGCCCCAGGCCAAAGATCAGCCCGCCTTCGATCTGCTGGCGGGCAATGTCCACGTTCACGATCCGGCCGATGTCGGCCACGGCGGTCAGCTTGTCGACCCGGATCCCGCGCTCGTCGCGCCGGGCGCTGGCGACCACCGCGATCCGCCCTTCGCGCCCGCCCAGTTCCATCCGGAAACAGGCCAGGCCTTGCCCGACGCCGCCCCTGCCGCCGCTCCATTCGGCCAGAGTTGCGGCGCGTTGCAGGCAATTGGCCAGTTTCAGCTCGTGCCCCAGCATGGCCATGCGGTAGGACAATGGCTCGCGGCCCGACCGGGCGGCCAGCTCGTCCACGAAAGTTTCGATCAAGAAAGCCGCTAGGGCGTGCGAATTGCCGCGCAGCCGTCCGGTTGGCAGCGAAATGGCGCAAGGCACGTGTTCCACCACCAGGTGCGGGATCTTGTAGACTGGCTTCATTCCGCGCATCGCGATCGGATCGGCCCCATCCTGCCGGTCAAGCGCCGCGCGCACGGACGCGCCGTCAAACAGCCGGGCGCCGAACTCCCGTGCCGTGGCCGGCATGGCGATCCGAAGTTTCAAGGCAATCAACGAGCCGTCCGGCCCGGTCCGCGCGGCCAGCACGGCCCGCGCCGGGGTGCGTGGCGGCACCGCAAGGGCTTCCTGCCAGCGCGACCAGATCAGCTGGACCGGTTTGCCGACTTCACGCGCGATCAGCGCCGCTTCGACCGCGTGCACGCTTTCCAGCCGGGCATCGAAAGCGCCTCCTGCGGGCAGCGGATAGACCACCACCTGCCTGACGTTCAGCCCCAGGGCCTTGGCCGCCGCAGCCCGCGCGGCCTGCGGGGCCTGGCTGGCCAGCCACAATTCCAGCTTGCCGATCTCGAACCGGGCAGTCGCCGTGGCGGTTTCTGCCCCGGCGTGGAGCGCGGGGGCGAATGCATAGCGGGCGACGTGTTCGAACTTTTCCGACAGCCATTGGTCTGGATCGCCAAGCTCGGCCATCCGGGTCGACGCGCCGCTGCGCAGCGCTGCTTCCAGCGCGGCGGTGATCTTGCCGCTGTCGGCCAGGTTGGCGTGGCGAAACTTCGGCGCGGCGACTTTCAGCGCGCGCTCGGCGGCCCACCAGTCGCTGGCGACGGCGGCCAGCCAGTCCCGCCCCTCGATCAGCCGGATCAGGCCAGGGACGCTCTTGGCGCGCGCGGCATCGAAGCTGCCCAGCGAACACTCCCCGACCGGGGCATGGCGGATCGCGGCGAAGACCATGTCAGGCAGCCGCACGTCCCCGGCAAACGTGAAGCTGCCGTCAACCTTGCTGGGCAGATCGAGCCGGGGCGCGCGCAAGGGCGCACCAGCCGGAAATTCGGCCGGGCGCTCCTGCGGCGGCTCGGCCCGAAGGGTCGGCGGATCGGGCGGAGCATAGCCCTGCGCAGCGGCGACCAGTTCGGCAAAGGACAGGCGCTTGTCAGTGTGGACGATGAACCCGTTCTGGGCGTCGCATTCCTCCCAGGCAACGTCCCAGCGCTCCGCCGCGGCCTGGGCCAGCATGGCCCGCGCCGAAGCCGCCGCAATCCGCGCCGCCTGTTCGTGTGCGGCCAGCGAAGTTCCTTCTGCCGTGGCGACAAAGGCATCCCCCCCGGCAAAGCGGCGCGCGAGCAGGCTGCCGGGCGTGTCAGCCAGACTGGAGCCGAGCGGCAGCCACAGCGGCGCCCAGTGCGCCGCCAGCGGGGCATTGCCATAAGCGCCGCTGACCGGGGCCGGTTCCACCGCCACCTGCCGCCAGTCCGCGCCCAGTTCATAGGCCACGATCTGCGGGATCAGGGTGGTTGCGCCCTGCCCCATTTCAAGGTCCGGCACGGCCACGCTGACCACCCCGTCCTTGCCGATCTTGAGCCAGGCATCGAAGGCATATTCGCCCGCGCCCGCGCTCAGCGGCGGGGCAAAGCGGCGCGGGGTCAGCACCCAGGCGGCCACCAGTCCGCCGGTTACCCCTGCCCCGATCAGCACGCCGCGCCGCGAAATCCTCATGGGGGCTGTCTAGCCGATGGTTACTGGTTGTCGAGCCAGGTTGCCACGCGCCGGGCCAGCGCGGCAAAGGCCTCTGCCGCCGGACCCTCGCCGGCAGCGGGCGGCGTGCCCGCATCGCTCGCCTCGCGGATTGCCAGTTGCAGCGGGATCCGGCCGAGAAAAGGCAGCCCCAGCTGGGCCGCGGCCGCCTCTGCCCCGCCGCTGCCGAAGGGGTCGGAAACCTTGCCACAATGCGGGCAGACATAACCGGCCATGTTCTCGACCAGCCCGATCACCGGGACCTGGCCGACTTCGAGCAGCTGGATCGCGCGGCGGGCATCGATCAGCGCCAGATCCTGCGGGGTGGAGACGATCACCGCCCCGGTCGGCTTGTGGCGCTGCAACATGGTCAGCTGCACATCGCCGGTGCCGGGCGGCAGATCGACGATCAGGATTTCGGCCGCACCCCAATCTGCATCGACCAGCTGCCCCAGCGCGCCCGAGGCCATCGGCCCGCGCCAGGCGATGGCCTTGTCCGGCTCGATCAGCTGGCCCATCGACAGCATCGGCACACCCCACTGGTTGGGCACCGGAATCAGCTTGTCGCTCCGCGCCTGGGGCTTGATCCCCTCGCTGCCGAGCAGACGCGGCTGCGACGGGCCATAGATATCGGCATCGACCAGCCCGACCTTGCGCCCCATCCGCGCCAGCGCCACGGCCAGGTTGGCAGACACGGTAGACTTGCCGACCCCGCCCTTGCCCGATCCGACCGCGATGATCTTGCGCCGCGGCTTGTCGGCGGTCATCGCCACGCGCACTTCCGTCACACCGGGCTGGCTCCCCAGCGCGTCCTTCACCGCCTGCTCCAGCCGTTCCCGTTCCAGCGCGTCATAGCCGCTGGCATCGAGCACGGCGATCGCCACGCCATCCTTCAGGCGCAGCGATTGCAGCCGCGCAGCGACTTGCGGCGGCAGGGCGGAAGCGAGGGCGGCGGCGGGATCGTCAGGCTGGGTCATGGGCCAAGGCCAAAACCGTTTCGCAAGGCTGTGGCAAGGGAAAATGCGCGTGAGGCCCCTGTTAATTGCGCCGGGCAACCCTATAACGGTTCGCATGAGCGAGAGCGAAGGCCCAAAGCGGGGCGGAAGAAAGACCCCGGACGAACCGGCACAAACCCCGGCAGACACCCCGGAACCCGGCGCGGCAACGCCCGCCCCGGAAACCGAACCCGGCCCGCCGGCCACCCCAGAGGCGCCGCGCAACCCCTGGCTGCCAGAGGGGCAGGCCCACGCGGGCAAGCGCCGTTCGGCCAGCATGGACGACCTGCTGCGAAGCCACCGTCCTTTGCCGCGAAGGCCGCTGAAGCCCGGTTCCGGCCCGGTCCTTGGTCTTGCCGTGGTCGGCGTGGTGTCGGCCTGGCTGCTGTCGACCTCGATCCACGTCCTGGCCCAGGGCGAACGCGGGCTGGTCACCACATTCGGGCGCCATGTCGGCACGATCGGGCCGGGGCTGAGCCTGACCCTGCCCTGGCCGATCCAGGCCGTGACCCGCCGCGAAGTGGGCAAGGAACTGGTCGCCCTGCTGCCTGACAAGGAAGCCGAAACCCTGATGCTGACCCGCGATGGGGAACTGATCGACCTGCGCCTGCAAGTGCGCTGGCGGATCGATGACCTGCGCCAGTTCACCTATGCCCTGCCCGATGGCGAAGCGGCGCTGCGCCGCCTGGCCGACAGCGCGATCCGCGGGGCCGTGGCTGAAATCAGCTTTGACGAACTGCGCAGTGGCAAGCGCCAGGCCGCATTGCAACAAGGCGTTGCCCAGCGGATGCAGCGGGTGCTGGATGGCTGGCGGGCCGGGATCACCGTGTCCGGGATCGAGGTGACCGCGGCCAATCCGCCCGCCCGGCTGGCCGATACTTTCAAGAAGATCGGCACCGCGAACCAGGAGGCGCGCAAGAATCACGAGGTTGCCCTGACCTATGCCGGGCAGATCAAGTACAATGCCGAGGCGAGGGCGCGGGCGTTCGACAAGGCCTATGAACTCTACCGGATCGCCCCGGAAGTCACCCGCTCGCGGATCTATTACGACACGATCGAGAAGGTGCTGCGCAACAATCCGGTGGTCATCGGCGGCACCTCTGCAGAGATCACCCTGCCCCCGCCCCCGGCCGGAAAGGGAGGGAACTGACCATGGAACAGTTCCTGAGCCAATACCGGGTCGGTCTTCTCGTTCTGGCCGTGCTGGCCTTGGTCGGCTCGGCCAGCGTGATCATCGTCGGCGAGGGTCAGCAGGCCGTGATCACGCGGATGGGCGAACCGCACCGCGTGATCAATCGCTTCACCCCCAGTGATGCCAGCGGCGCGGGGATCGCGGTCAAGATCCCGCTGGTCGAGCAGGTGGTCTGGCTGCCGCGCTCGCTGGTGCCGTTCAGTCACACCGGCAAACGCCTGCGCAGCGCGGACCAGCAGTGGCTGCTGGTTGATACCGACGTGACCTATCGGATCATCGATCCGGTCAGGCTGGTTGAAACCCTGGGTTCGAGCGACAAGGTGGAAAACCAGCTGAAAGTGCTGCTGCCGGCCCTGCTGGACAGCGAACTGGGCCAGCGCAGTGCCGGTGACATTGCCCGCCCCGGTGCCGGCGGCGCCAATGCTGCCCTTCTGAAAGCGCTGGACGGCAAGACCCGCCAGTATGGCATCCAGATCATCGACCTGCGGATCGCCCGCGTCAGTCTGGACGAGGCCGGCCTTCAGGCGGCTTATGACAGGATGCGCGAACGGCACGAGGCCGCGGTCTTCGCAATCCAGACCGCCAGCGCCGACGATGCCGCCCGGATCACCGCCGAAGCCGAGGCCGAAGCCGCCACCCGGCTGCAGCGGAGCGCGGCCAAGGATCCGGAATTCTACGCCTTTTTCGAGGCGATGCGCCGCTATGAGCAGATGTATGGCGATCCGGAGCGCAAGAATACCGCCACTATCCTCTTGCCGCCCGACAGCGGCTATCTGAAACACTTTGGTGGAAAATAGCGCGTTCAATTCCCATTAAGGGGAAATCGGCGTGATTCCGCCTCTGTGCGGTCGATTCCGCCAAGCCAAAGAGGAACAGGCCTGTGAAATACGCTTATGGAGTGACTTCGGCGCTGCTTCTGGGAGGCGCCGCGCTTTCCCTGATCACCGGCATCCCGGCCGGCGCCCAGGTTGCCCAGAACGAACAGTCCAGTGCCAGTGCGCTGGTGCCGCGCCCCGGTGCGCCGGCCAGCTTTGCCGACCTGACCCAGCAATTGCAGCCCGCCGTGGTCAACATCGCAGTGCGCCAGCGGGTTGAGGTCAAGGGGCCGCAGGTGATCGGTCCGTTCGGCGGACTGCTGCCGGGCGGCGGGGCGCAGTCCAAACTGGCTGAAGGCGTCGGCTCAGGCTTCATCATTTCGGCCGATGGCTTTATCGTCACCAACAACCACGTCATCAGCCTGGACCGCGAAGGCCAGGCCGACGAGGTCACCGTGCGGCTATCCGACGGCCGCCAGTTCAAGGCGCGGATCGTTGGCCGCGACGTGGAATCCGACCTTGCCGTGCTTAAGATCGACGCGCCCGGACCGCTGCCCTTCGTCAAGTTCGGCGAAAGCGCCAAGGCCCGCGCCGGTGACTGGATCATCGCCATCGGCAACCCGTTCGGGCTGGGCGGCACGGTCACTTCGGGCATCATCAGCTCGGTCAGCCGCAGCACCGGCACCGGCGCCTATGACCGCTACATCCAGACCGATGCCTCGATCAATTCGGGCAATTCCGGCGGACCAATGTTCGACATGAACGGCAATGTGATCGGCATCAACAACTGGATCGTGGCCCCGGCCGGCGGCAACATCGGCATCGGCTTTGCGATCCCGTCCGATACCGCCCGCCCGATTGTCGAGCGGTTGAAAACCGGCCAGGCGATCGAGCGCGGCTATCTTGGCATCTCGATCCAGCCGATGAGCGACGAGATTGCCGACTCGCTTGGCCTGCCGCATGATCGCGGCGAATTGGTGCGGCTGGTCCAGCCGAACCAGCCGGCCGCCGCAGCCGGGGTCCGGGTCGGCGATATCGTGCTGAAGGTGAACAACATTCCCGTCAGCCCGGACCGCACTCTTTCCGCCATCGTCTCGGATATTGCGCCGGGAACGCGCATCCCGATCGAAGTGCTGCGCGGCGGCAAGACCACAACGCTTTATGCCGTCGTGGCCAAGCGGCCAAGCCAGCAGGAGCTGGCCCGCAGCCTGACGCCGGAGGCCAAGCCCGATCCCTTTGCCGGTCCGCAGGGCCAGGGCGAAGGCCAGGCCGAAGCCGCACTGGGCCTCAAAGTGCTCACCGTGGACCGCGATATCGCTGCCCAGCTGGGCGTGCCGGGATCGACCCGCGGGGTCGTCATCGCCGGGGTCAATCCGGCCTCCGATGCGGCCAACCAGGGCCTTCAGCGCCGCGATATCGTGGTTTCGGCCAACATGACCGAGATCCGCAGTGTCGAGGATCTCGACAAGGTGGTCAGCGCCGCAAAAACCGCCGGCCGGCCAACGGTAACCTTGCAGATCCTGCGTCCGGGCCAGCAGGGAATGGTCTATATCCCGGTGCGGATCGGCTGAACCGGCTTGCCCCTTCCCGCCGCGCGGGAAGGGGCCGTCACCCTATGGCGGACTGCCCCCTTTGGGAGCGCCGCTGCCCTGCGGGCGTTGCCGCCCGGTCGCCTCGTTCAGGAAATCTTCGCCTGCGGCCGGCGGCGGGACAGGCACCAGCCCGCCCCTATCAGCTCCCCTGTCGGCTCCGGCTCCCCTGTCAGCTCCCTTCTCGGCCGGGCCCTTTGCAGCCGGGGCCTCACCCGGCCGCTGCGGGGCGATCAGGTTGCCCTGTTCATCAACATAATGATAATCCTCAGGCGCGCCGCTCATCAGCAGTTCTTCTTCCCCTTCCAGCTGCCAGGCCGGCAGGGTGGTGTCGGTCTCGAACCGCTCGACCGGACGCCCGGCCACCGCAACTTTCATGTAAGCGGCAAAGGCCCGCGCCGGGGCCGAGCCGCCTTGCAGGCCGGGGACCGGACGGTCATCGTCGCGACCCATCCACACGCCAGTCGTGATCCCGCTGGAAAAGCCGATGAACCAGCCGTCCTTGTTGGCCGTGGTGGTGCCGGTCTTGCCCGCCACCGGCCGCCCGATCTGCGCCGCCCGGCCGGTGCCGATGGCCACCGCCGATTGCAGCATGTCGGTGATGCCGGTAGTGACATAGGCCGGAATCAAGGTCGGCATGTCCTTCTTCTCGCGCTGGTAGAGCACTTCGCCATCGGTGGTGGCGACCTTGGTGATGCCATAGGGTTCCACCGCCTTGCCTTTGGCGGATATGACCGCAAAGGACCGGGTCAGGTCGATCAGCCGCACTTCGTTGGTCCCCAGCACCATCGACGGCACGGTCGAGATCGGCGTGGTGATGCCGAACCGCTTGGCGATCCCCGCCACGGCCGAAAAGCCCACTTCCTGCCCCAACTGCGCCGCGACGGTGTTGGTCGAATAGGTAAAGGCCGTACGCACGTCGATCTTGCCCGCGAACTTGCCATTGGAATTGCGTGGGCTCCAGCCCTGGATCGTCACCGGCTCGTCCACCACTTCGGCATTGGGGGTATAGCCCGCTTCCAGCGCGGCGAGATAGACAAACAGCTTCCAGGCCGAACCCGGCTGGCGCACCGCATTGATCGCGCGGTTGTAATTGGTGGTGACATAGTCGGTCCCGCCAACCAGCGCCAGCACGGCCCCGTCGCGGTCCATGCTGACCAGTGCGCCCTGGGCCCCGCCGGGCACGTTGCGCTGGATCGCCTCGGTCGCGGCGGCCTGCAGGCCGACATCGAGCGTGGTCCAGACCTCGAGCGGCTGGTCGGTCTCGCCGATCAGCATGTCGAGCTGCGGCAGCGCCCAGTCGGTGAAATAGCGGACCGCGTTCTGCCCGGCCTCGCGCGCGAACGCGATCTTCTTGAGGTCGGTCTTGTCCGCCACGGCGGCGCTGACCTTGCCGTTTTCAACCATCAGTCCCAGCACCACGGTGCCGCGGCTGATCGCCGCATCGGCATCGGCGGTGGGGGCATAGTTTGACGGAGCCTTGACCAGCCCGGCGATGATCGCTGCTTCGGGCAGCGAAATCGCGGTTGCGGGGTGGCCGAAGAACTTGCGGGCAGCGGAATCGACACCATAGGCACCGCCGCCGAAATAAACCTTGTTGAGATAGAGTTCGAGGATCTGGTCCTTGGAAAACTTCCATTCCAGCGCCAGCGCCAGCACCGCCTCGCGCAGTTTGCGCGCCAGGGTCTTGCTGTTGTTGAGGAACACCGTGCGGGCGAGCTGCTGGGTAATGGTGGAGCCGCCCTGGCTGAACCGGCCATCGCGGAAGCGGACCCAGAACGAGCGGGCCAGACCGATCGGATCAATCCCCGGATGGCTGTAGAACCGCCGGTCCTCGACCGAGAGCATCGCGTCCTTCATCACCTGCGGAATGTCGCGGTAGGCAACCCATTTGCCATAGCTGGGGCCAAGCGAGACCAGCTGCGTGCCGTCACGCGCGCGCACCACGATCATCTGTTCGTTCTGCTGCGACTTGATCTGTTCAAAGCCGGGCAGGTTCTGCGCGGTCAGACCGACAGCGACCGCCAAAGCCAGCACGCCCAGCAGCGCCAGGGAACCGCCCCAGATGAACAGGCGGCGGATGAACCGGCGCAGGCCGGTCGGGGCGGGCTTGTCGGGCTTGCCGCCGCGCGGGGATTGACTGCGACGGATATCGGTTCTGGCCATGGCGCTCTGCGGTTTCTGGTGCGGGATGCAATAACCTGCGGGTGCGCCCGGTCTTTAGGCCATTCGCTTCGCAAGGTTAATGGGGGAAATGTGAAGATGGGGTGCAGGCGCGCCCGCGCGAAGGCACTGCGCCGTCAGATCAGGTGTTCGACCAGCAGGACCGCGCCGTCGCTGCCCGCGACCCGCATCTTCGTGCCCGGCTGGGCATCCGGCCCGCGGGCCAGCCATTCGCTGTCGCCCAGCTTGACCCGGCCCTGCCCGGTTTCGATCGCCTGGCTGACCACCACGATTTCGCCCACCGCCCGCGCGCCGCGATCGTTCATATTGGGATCGGCGGATTCGACCGGGTGCCGGCGCAGCCAGCGCTTCCCGGAAAAGGCCAGCACCAGCGACAGGCCAGCAAACAGCAGCACCTGCACCGGCACGCCGATCGGCAGGAACCAGGCGGCAAAACCGGTGATCAGCGCGGCCAGCGCCATCCAGATCAGGAACACGCCGGGTATGACCATTTCCCCGATCGCCAGGACCAGCCCCAGCCCCAGCCAGAGCCAGTGCATCTCGATCCCTTCCAGCAGGTTCATTTGCGGCCTCCGTCCGACAGGGCATCCTTGACCAGTTCGCCGATCCCGCCGACCGAGCCGATCAACTGGGTTGCCTCAACCGGGAACAGGATGGTCTTGGCATTGGGCGAAGTGGCAAAGGCAGCGACGGCGTCGGTATATTTCTGCGCCACGAAGTAGTTGAGCGCCTGGGTACCCGAAGCGGCGATCGCTTCGGATACCATGGTGGTAGCCTTGGCCTCGGCCTCGGCCTCGCGCTCGCGGGCTTCGGCGTCGCGGAAGGCTGCTTCCCGGCGGCCTTCGGCCTGCAGGATCTGGCTCTGCTTTTCACCTTCAGCGCGCAGGATCTCGGCGGCGCGCATCCCTTCAGCTTCCAGGATCTGGGCACGCTTTTCACGCTCGGCCTTCATCTGGCGGGCCATGGCGTTGGAAATGTCGGCCGGCGGACGGATGTCCTTCACCTCCACTCGGGTCAGCTTGACCCCCCAGGGCGCGGTGGCGTGATCGACCACCGAGAGCAGCCGGGCGTTGATCTCGTCACGCTTGGACAGGCTTTCATCGAG
>JBKBSV010000040.1:0-18126 GCA_046291115.1 Novosphingobium sp.
CCATCGATACCCGCGTGCAAGGCGCGCTGGAGGACGAACTGTCGCGCGGCATGGCCCTTTCCAATGCCAAGGGCGCGGGCGGGATCGTGCTCGATGTGGAAACCGGCGAAGTGATTGCGCTGGCCTCGCTTCCCTCTTTCAATCCCAATCTGATCGACCGGACCGGGGAAAGCTTCATTTTCAACCGCGTGACCAACCAGGTCTATGAACTTGGGTCCACGTTCAAGCCGCTGACCATTGCTGCTGCGATCGATGCTGGAGTCGTGACCAATCTGGGTCGGCGCTACCAATCCGCCCGGCCGATCTCGATCGGCCGGTTCCAGATTCGCGATAGCCATGCGCTGGGCGCCTCGCTCAACGTGCCCGAAGCGCTGATGCATTCCTCCAACATCGTCACGGCTGAGATTGCCGACGAAGTGGGCGCCCAGCGGCTCAACGCGACGATGCGGGCGCTCGGTATGGACAAGCGCGCCGAAATCGAACTGCCGGCCAGGGGCTTTCCGCTCTGGCCCAAGGGCAACTGGTCGCGCCTCACTACCATGACGGTGTCCTATGGCCACGGCATTTCCGTCACGCCGCTACACCTGGCGAGCGCCTATGCCGCGATGGTCAATGGCGGGATCTGGCGTCCGGCCACGCTGGTCAAGGTGGAACCGGGCCAGGCGGTTGAGGGTCGCCGGGTGTTCCAGGCCAGCACCAGCGCCCGCATGCGCCAGTTGCTGCGCCTGATCGTGGAACTTGGCACCGGCAAGAAGGCCGATGCGGTCGGGTACCGGGTCGGCGGCAAGACCGGTTCGGCCGAAAAGCCTGGTGTTGGCGGCTATCGGCGCACCAGCCTGGTGGCAACCTTTGCCGCGGTCTTCCCGATGGACCGGCCGCGCTATGTCGTGATTGCCATGCTGGATGAGCCCCAGGGCACTGCCGCTACCTCCGGCCAGCGTACGGCGGCCTGGAATGCTGCGCCGGTGGTTGGGCGGCTCATTCCCCGGATCGGCCCGCTGCTTGGCGTGATGCCCGATGCGACCCGCGATGTCGATATTACCGATCTGGCGCCGCTGGTGGGCAAGGAACCCAAGGAATGAGGCTGGCGCAGTTGGCCGAGCGGGCTGGTCTCAATCTTGCCCTGCCAGACGATCCCCCGATCACCGGCTTTGCAATCGACCATCGCAAGGTTGCGCCGGGCACGGTGTTCGGCGCGTTTCAGGGCATGCTCGTCAATGGCGAGGACTTCATTGCGGCGGCTATCACGGCGGGCGCAGTCGCGGTTGTGGCCCGGCCCGAAGCGCGGGTTGACGGCGCGATCCACATTGTCTCGGTCAATCCCCGTCAGACTTTCGCCCGGCTCGCAGCCCAGTTCTTTGTGCCGGTGCCGGAAACGGTGGTTGCCGTGACCGGAACCAACGGCAAGACCAGCTGCGTCGAGCTGACCCGCCAGCTCTGGCGGATGGCCGGGCATCGCTCGGCCTCGATCGGCACCCTGGGAGTGACGACGGCAGAGGAAAGCGTTTCAACCGGCCTGACCACGCCAGATATCGTGACATTCCTGGCCAACATGAGCGGTCTTGCCCGCGAAGGGATCACCCACGTTGCCTATGAGGCGTCGAGCCACGGGCTCAGCCAGTTCCGCAACGAAGGACTGCGGGTAGTGGCCGGGGGGTTCACCAACCTGTCGCGGGACCATCTCGATTACCACAAGGACATGGACGCCTATTTTGCGGCCAAGATGCGGCTGTTTGACGAAGTCGTGACCGATGGCGGGACCGGCGTGGTCTGGATGGATGATGTCTGGAGCGAGCAGGCCGCCGCCCATGTGCGGCGCCGCGGGCTGGCCCTGCTGGGTGTGGGCGAGCGTGCCAATGCGGAAGGAATCCGTTTGCTTTCAAGGACTCCCGGCCAGCTTGGCCAAGCCCTTGAAATCGAATTCGGCGGGCAGGCGCACCAGATCGCGCTACCGCTGATCGGGGCCTACCAGGCGGCCAATGCGCTGGTTTCTGCAGGGCTGGTGCTGGCAAGCGGGGGAGATCCGGCGCAGGTGTTCGATGCACTGGCGCGCTTGCAGCCGGTGCGCGGACGGCTGGAACGCGCCGCGATCACGCGTGCTGGAGCGCCAGTCTACGTGGACTACGCCCATACACCGGACGCACTTGAAGCGGCGATCGCAGCACTCAGGCCGCACTGCGCGGGCCGGCTGATCGTGGTGTTCGGTGCTGGCGGTGATCGCGATGCCGGCAAGCGCGCGCCGATGGGCCGCATCGTGGCGCAGCAGGCCGACCTTGGCATCGTGACCGACGACAACCCGCGCGGCGAGGATCCGGCCGCGATCCGCGCCGCTGTCCTTTCCGGCGGAGCGGCCTTGCGCGAAGTGGGCGATCGCCGCGCGGCGATTGACGCCGCCAGAGCCGAGGCCGTGGCCGGCAAGGGGCATGAGCAGGGCCAGATCATCGGCGCGGGCGCGAACTGCCGGGTGCTGCCGTTCGATGATGTGGCCGTGGCACGCGAATGTGCAGCCCCACCGCGGAGGAACGACCAATGAATGCTGTGGCAAAAATCCTTGAGTGGCCCAGTGAACCGACCGACCTCATGGGGCTGGCGCTGTGGAACGCGGCGGAAATCGCCCGCGCGGTCGGCGGTATCGCCTTTGGTCAGTTCCAGGTCTCTGGGGTCGAGATCGACAGCCGCGATGTGGTGCCCGGCGATCTGTTCTTCGCGCTGCAAGGCGAGACCATGGACGGCCACCGCTTTGTCGACATGGCTTTTGCCCGCGGTGCCGCCGCCGTGGTGGTCGACCGTCCGGTCAATGGCCCGCACATCCTGGTCGAGAACACCTCAACCGCACTGGGGCTTCTGGCCAGGGCCGCGAGAAATCGGGTCGATGCGACCATAATCGGAGTGACCGGTTCCGTTGGCAAGACCGGTGTCAAGGAAGCGATCTTTGCCGCGCTCGACCGTTCCAGCCGGGGGGCGGCGCACCGCTCGGTCAAAAGCTACAACAACCACGTCGGCGTCCCGCTCAGCCTGGCGCGGATGGCGGCCGCAGCCAAGTTTGGCGTGTTCGAAATGGGGATGAACCACGCGGGCGAAATCCGCGCGCTGACCGCGCAGGTCCGCCCGCATGTGGCGGTCATCACCACCATTGCCCCGGCCCATATCGAAAACCTGGGCAGCATCGAGGCGATTGCCGCTGCCAAGACCGAGATCTTCGAAGGGCTGGAGCCGGGCGGCGTGGCGATCATCCCCGCCGACACGCCGCATTTCGAGCAACTGCGCCGAGCGGCCGAGCGGCTGGGCGCGGCGGTGGTTTCGTTCGGCCGTGCGGCCCATGCCAATGTCCGCCTGCTTGATGCCGTGCCGGCGGCCGGCGGAGGATCGCTGGTTACCGCTGATCTGGGCGCGCGGCGGGTCTGTTATACCGTGGCCGAACCGGGCGACCACTGGATTGCCAATTCGCTGGCGGTGATGGCCGCGGTGGGTGCGGCCGGCGGCGATCTGGGTGCGGCCGGGCTGGCTCTGGCCGAAATGCCGGGTCTCAAGGGCCGGGGGCAGCGCCACAAGCTGAAGGCGCCGGGCGGAGACGGTTCGGGCCGGGCCCTGCTGATCGATGAAAGCTACAACGCCAACCCGGCCTCGATGCGGGCCACGCTGGCGCAGCTTGGCGCCACTCCGGCGCGGCGCCGGATTGCCGTGCTGGGCGCGATGAAGGAACTGGGCGAGCACGGACCTGCCTATCACGCCGCCTTGATCGAGCCGCTGGCGGCATCAGGCGCGGACTATGCCCTGCTGGTCGGGCCAGAGATGAAAGCCCTGGCCGACGAACTGGGGAAAGCCGCCAGCAGTGCGCTTGGCAAGGCCATTGCCTTCGCCCATTGCGAAACGGCGGCGGAGGCGCTGAGCGCGCTCAGCGCGCATGGCGTGGAAGGCGGCGACGCGATCCTCGTCAAAGGGTCGAATTCGGTCGGGTTGGGGACGCTGGTCGCCGCGCTCGCGCAGCAGAAGGACTAGGATCAGGCATGCTTTTCCTGATCGCACAATATTTTGAGTTTGAAGGGCTGGCCAACCTGATCCGGTACCAGACCTTCCGTGCGGGCGCCGCGTTGATGACCGCGCTGGTGCTGGGGCTGATCATCGGCCCGCGGTTCATCACCATGCTGCGGATCCGCCAGGGCAAGGGCCAGCCGATCCGCGAGGACGGGCCGCAAAGCCATCTGGCCAAGCGCGGCACGCCGACCATGGGCGGGCTGATGATCCTGATTTCGCTGCTGGTCGCGATGGTGCTGTGGATGGACCTGACCAGCCCGCTGGTCTGGGCCTGCCTGGCGGTGACGCTCGGGTTCGGGCTGATCGGGTTCCTGGATGATTACGACAAGGTCAGGAAGCGCACCACTGCCGGAATTTCCGGGCGGATCCGGCTGCTGACGGAATTCGCCGTGGCCGGGATCGCCTCATGGATCCTCGTGAGCCAGATCGACACCAACCTTTACGTGCCGTTCTTTTCCAACTTCTACATCCCGCTTGGTCCGTTCTATTACGTCTTCGCCGCTTTCGTGATCGTTGGTGCGGGCAATGCGGTCAACCTGACCGACGGGCTGGACGGGCTTGCCACCATGCCGGTGGTGATTGCCGCGGGCACCTTTGCAATCATCGCCTATCTGGCGGGCCGGGCCGACTTTTCCGCTTACCTTGGCATTCCGCACGTGCCGCGCGCCGGGGAACTGGCGATCCTGTGCGCGGGGATCATGGGGGCCTGCCTGGCCTTTTTGTGGTTCAATGCCCCGCCTGCCGCCGTGTTCATGGGGGATACCGGCAGCCTCGCGCTGGGCGGAGCGCTGGGCGCGATTGCGGTGGCTTCTCATCATGAGATCGTCCTCGCGATTGTCGGCGGGCTGTTCGTCGCCGAAGCACTGTCGGTGATAATCCAGGTCGCGGTCTACAAGCGCACCGGCAAGCGGGTGTTCAAGATGGCCCCGGTCCACCACCATTTCGAACAGCTTGGCTGGAAGGAACCTACCGTTGTCATCCGCTTCTGGATTGTCGCCATCGTGCTGGCGATGATCGGCCTTTCGACGCTGAAACTGCGGTGATCGGCGGGCGATGATCACCACCCTTGCCTTTGCCGGTAAACGCTATGCCGTCCTTGGCCTTGCCCGATCGGGCATGGCTGCGGCGGAAAGCCTGCTGGCGGGCGGGGCACGGGTCACCGCGTGGGACAACCGCGAAGAACCGCGCCGTGCGCTGGAGGGGCGGGCCGAACTGGCCGATCCGCTGGGGATCGACCTGACCGGTTATGCCGGGGTGGTCGTGTCGCCGGGGGTTCCGCTCAACACCCATCCGATCGGACCGCACGCCGCGCGCCATGGCGTGCCGGTGATCGGCGATATCGAGCTGTTTGCGCTGTGCCGTCCGCACCTGCCGGCGCACCGGGTGGTGGGTATTACCGGCACCAATGGCAAATCGACCACCACCGCGCTGGTTCACCACGTGCTGCAATCGGCCGCGCTCCAGGCCCGGATGGGCGGCAACATCGGACTGCCGGTGCTGGCCGGCAAGCCGCTCGATGCCGGCGGGGTCTATGTGCTCGAACTGTCGAGCTATCAGATCGACCTGACGCACAGCCTGGAATGCGATGTCGCGGCGCTGCTCAACATCACGCCTGACCATCTCGACCGTTATGACGATTTCGCCGCCTATGCCCAGTCCAAGGGCCGGCTGTTTGCCATGCAGCGGGCCGATCAGTTTGCGGTGTTCGGCGATGGCGACGCGCCAACCCGGGAGGTTGCTGCCCGCGAACTGGCCCGGCGCGAGGCCTGGCGGGTGCGCCCGGTCGATGGCAAGGACCTGATCGCGCTCCAGCCGGACTGGCCCAGCCTGCAAGGGCCGCACAATCTGCAGAACGCCGCCGTTGCCGTGGCGATTGCCGAGGCGCTGGGGCTGACCCCGATGCAGTGGCGCCCGGCACTGGCCAGCTTTCGCGGCCTGCCGCACCGGATGGAACGCGTGGCCGAGGCGAACGGTGTGCTTTACATCAACGACAGCAAGGCCACCAACCCGGCGTCGGCTGCACCCGCACTGGCCGCCTTTCCGCCCCGGCCGCAGCCGCGCATCCACTGGATCGTCGGCGGCCTGCCCAAGGGCGATGGCCTGGACGAATGCGCACCCTATTTCGGCCATGTCGCCGCCGCCTATACCATTGGCGATGCCGGACCGCGCTTTGCCGAGCTGCTGCGGCAGCACATGCCGGTGACCCGCAGCGAGATGATGTGCGATGCCATCCGCCAGGCCATGGCCGCAGCCCGGCCGGGTGATGTGGTGCTGCTGTCTCCGGCCTGCGCCAGTTTTGATCAGTTCCGCGATTACGAGGCGCGCGGCGATGCCTTTCGCCAGATCGTGACCACCCTGCTGGGGCCGGAAGACGGCGCAGCGCTGGCCGGAGGACGCGGCTGATGGCAACCCATCCCCCAATCGTGCCGCGCGGCGGCAAGGTCTCCGCCACAGTGCAAGGGCGCAGCCTGCGGCGCAGTCGGCGCAGCGATCTTGCGATCTGGTGGCGCGAGATCGACCGGACCCTGCTGTTCCTTGTCCTGACCCTGATGGCGATCGGGACGGCGGCCGTGGCGGCCAGTTCGCCGGCCAGTGCGCGGCGGCTTTCCACTGCGGCGGTGCGGCTGGACGACCTGCATTTCTTCGTCATGCACGTGCGCTGGCAGCTGATCGGGCTGGTGGCGATGATCGGTGCCTCGATGCTCCCGCGCGACATGGCGCGGCGGGCCGGGATCCTGCTGGGTTTTGCCATGCTGGTGGCGCTGATGCTGGTGCCGGTGATGGGCTTTACCGTCAACGGGGCCAAGCGTTGGCTCAATCTTGGTGTATCGCTGCAACCGTCGGAATTCCTCAAACCCGCCTTTGCGATCGGCATGGCCTGGATCCTGTCGTGGCGCGCGCGCGATCCCAATCTGCCGGTGATCGAGATCTGCACCGGGCTGATGATGCTGATCGGCGGCCTGTTGATGCTCCAGCCCGATTTCGGATCGGCCGTGCTGTTTGGCGGGGTGTGGTTCGTGATGATCCTGCTGTCCGGCATTTCGCTGAAGAAGATCGGCGCGGTTGCGGGGCTGGGGATCACGGCGATCGTGCTGACCTATACCCTGTATGACAATGCCCGGCACCGGATCGACGCGTTTCTGGGCGGCGGCACGGCTTTCGATCAGGTCGATCTGGCCCAGCGCACTCTGCTGGCCGGCGGGTGGACCGGATCGGGACTGTGGCTGGGCACCCGCAAGCTGGGCCTGCCAGAGGCGCACACCGACTATATCTTCAGCGTGATTGGCGAGGAATTCGGCCTTCTGGCCTGCGCGGTGATCGTGATCCTTTATCTGGCGCTGGTGCTGCGGGTGCTGGTGCGTCTGCTCGACGAGGAAGACCTGTTCACCACGCTGGCGGCGGCCGGGCTGATTGCCCAGGTCGGCGGGCAGGCTTTCATCAACATCCTGGTCAACCTGCAGCTGTTCCCGTCCAAGGGGATGACCCTGCCGCTGATCTCCTATGGCGGATCGTCAACCATCGCCTTGTGCCTGGGGATCGGCTTCCTGCTCTCGATCACCCGGCACAATCCGTTTATCAAGCGGGAACGTTTCACCCTGTCCAGCGTAGGCATCAAGCTATGACCGGCATTTCCCGCCATTTCGTTCTCGCCGCTGGCGGCACCGGAGGGCACCTGATCCCGGCCTTTGCCCTGGCCGTGGAACTGGAGCGGCGCGGCCACCACGTGGCCCTGATTACGGACGAGCGCGGCAGCCGCCTGCCGGGCAAGCCGCATTCGCTGGTGGCGCATGTCCTGCCGGCCGGCCGTATCGGCAGGAACCCGTTGCACTGGCCGAGGGGGATCGAGGCGATCCTGGAAGGCCGGCGCATGGCGCTGCGTCTGTTTGACAGCTTCCGGCCCAGTGCGGTGATCGGCTTTGGCGGCTATCCCGCCTTCCCGGCACTGTGGGCGGCCAGCGGCGCTGGCATTCCCAGCGTGATTCATGAACAGAATGCGGTGCTCGGCCGGGTCAACCGCTTGCTGGCCGGGCGGGTCAATGCCATCGCCACGTCCTATCGCCAGACCGAGCGGCTGAAGGCCAAGCATCTGGGCAAGGTTCACCTTGTCGGCAACCCGGTCCGGGCCGAAGTCCTGGCGCTGCGCGAGCAGCCGTTCCCGGCTTTCAGCGAGGATAGTTTGCTGCGGGTGCTGGTAACCGGCGGCAGCCAGGGTGCGGGGATCCTGAGCCAGGTGGTTCCCGATGGCCTGGCCATGCTGCCGACCGCGCTGCGCGCGCGCCTGCAGGTAACCCAGCAATGCCGGCCAGAAGATATCGAGGCGGTCCGCCAGCGCTATGCCGCGCATGACATCCCGGCCGAACTTGGCACCTATTTCGAGAACATGGCCGAGCGGCTGGCCGATGCCCACCTGTTCATCGGCCGGGCCGGAGCATCCACCATTGCCGAACTGACCGCCGTGGGCCGCCCGGCGATCCTGATCCCGCTGCCGATTGCGACCGATGATCATCAGGCGTTCAACACTGCCGAGATCTGCGCTGCCGGCGGCGCCCGGATGATCCGGCAGGACAGGTTCACTGCCGTCGAACTCGCCAAGCAGATCCAGGCCATTGCCATGAATCCTGCCACCCTCGCCACCGCAGCCCATGCCGCGTGGGACTGCGGTTATCCGGGTGCCGTCACCGATCTGGCCGACCTGGTCGAAAGCTTTGGCGGCGCACCGCTGATGGACGTGATCCGCGTGGCTGACGGCGCCGAGGCCGAAGCATCCACCCGGGGAGCCGTGGCATGAAGGCAGTCGGCACCGATATCGGCACGATCCACTTTGTCGGGATTGGCGGCATCGGCATGTCCGGCATTGCCGAGGTGATGCACAACCTGGGCTATCGCGTGCAGGGTAGCGACATTGCCGAAGGCTATGTGGTTGAAGGGCTGCGCGCGCGCGGCATCAAGGTGATGATCGGTCACGCGGCCGAGAATGTCGGCGATGCAGCGGTGATCGTCACTTCCACGGCGGTCAAGCGTGACAATCCCGAAGTGGTCGAGGCGCTGGAAAAGCGCATCCCGGTGGTCCGCCGCGCGGAAATGCTGGCTGAACTGATGCGGCTGAAGCGCACTGTCGCAGTGGCCGGGACCCACGGCAAGACCACCACGACCTCGATGGTTGCGGCGCTGCTTGATGCCGGTGGGGTCGATCCGACCGTGATCAACGGCGGGATCATCAATTCCTATGGCTCCAACGCCCGGCTGGGCGCGAGCGACTGGATGGTGGTGGAAGCGGACGAGAGCGACGGTTCGTTCCTGCGGCTCGACGGCACCATCGCGGTCGTCACCAATATCGACCCCGAACATCTTGACCACTACGGCAGCTTCGATGCGATCAAGGACGCCTTTGTCGAATTCATCGAGAATGTGCCGTTCTATGGCTGCGCGGTGCTGTGCATCGACCATCCCGAAGTTCAGGCGATCATTCCCAAGGTCCGCGATCGCCGGGTGGTGACTTACGGTTTTTCCGCCCAGGCCGACGTGCGGGGTGAGAACGTGGCCTCATTCCCCGGCGGCAACCGGTTCGATGCGGTGCTGCGCCAGCGCGATGGCTCGGTCCGCCGGATTGAGGGCATCGAACTGCCCATGCCCGGCCGCCACAACGTCCAGAACGCGCTGGCCGCGGTTGGCGTGGCAGCGGAAATGGGCGTGCCGGACGACCTGATCCGCACCGGCTTTGCCAAGTTTGGCGGAGTCAAGCGCCGCTTCACCAAGGTCGGTGAAGTCGATGGCGCCACCATCATCGACGATTACGGCCATCACCCGGTGGAAATCCGCGCCGTGCTGGCCGCCGCGCGCGAAGGGGTGGGCACCGGGCGGGTCATTGCCGTGGTCCAGCCGCACCGCTTCACTCGCCTGCGCGATCACATGGAAGACTTTCAGGCCGCGTTCAACGATGCCGATGTGGTCTATGCCGCGCCGGTCTATCCGGCCGGCGAAGCGCCGATCGCAGGTGTCGATGCCGATGTTCTGGTCGAAGGGATCAAGGCCCGCGGGCACCGCAGCGCGCACACCATTGCCGGGGCCGATGCCCTGGCCAGCGTGCTGGCGGAGAGCATCGAGCCGGGCGACATGGTGGTCTGTCTGGGCGCGGGCGACATTACCAAGTGGGCCGGCGGCCTGGCCGAGAAGATCAGGTTCCTGAGGGCGGGTGGATGATGGCCGAGGCCCTTCCCGCGGTGGCGGGCAAGTTGACCCCGAACGCCCCGCTGGCGCCGCTGGTCTGGTTCAAGTCCGGCGGTGCGGCCGAGTGGCTGTTCGAGCCGAAGGATCTGGCTGATCTGCAACAGTTCCTGCGCGATCTTGATCCCAAGATGCCGGTCATGGCGCTGGGGCTGGGCAGCAACCTGATCGTCCGCGACGGCGGGGTGCCGGGCGTGGTGGTCCGGCTGGGCAAGGCCTTCGCCAAGGTGCGCAAGAGCGCCGCCTTGACGCTCGATTGCGGCGGCGGGGCAAGCGGGATTCTGGTTTCCTCCACCGCGCGCGACAATGGCATTGCAGGGCTGGAATTCCTCCGCTCGATCCCCGGCACGGTCGGCGGCTTCGTGCGGATGAACGGCGGGGCCTATGGCGGCGAGGTCAAGGATATCCTGATCGATTGCGATGTGGTGCTGCGCGATGGCTCGCTGGTGACCTTGCCGGTAGCGGACCTGCATTACAGCTATCGCCACAGCGATCTGCCGGACGGCGCGATCGTGGTTGCAGCCCGGTTCAGCGGGCGCCCCGGCAAGCCGGACGAGATCCAGGCTGAAATGGACCGCATTTCCGCCAGCCGCGAAGCCAGCCAGCCGCTGCGCAGCAAGACCGGCGGCAGCACGTTCAAGAACCCGCCGGGACACAAGGCCTGGCAACTGGTGGACGAAGCCGGGTGCCGGGGGCTGACCCTGGGCGGCGCGCAGGTAAGCGAAAAGCATACCAACTTCCTGCTCAACCTGGGCGATGCCACCAGCACCGATATCGAGGCCCTGGGCGAGGAAGTGCGGCGGCGGGTGAAAGACAAATCGGGCGTCGAGCTTGAATGGGAAATTCAAAGGGTGGGTAACAAGTGAGCCTTCCGAAACTCCATGTCGCGGTCCTGATGGGCGGCTGGTCGAACGAGCGGCCGGTCTCGCTGATGAGCGGGGAGGGCGTGGCCCAGGCGCTGGAAGAGCGCGGGCACCGCGTCACCCGGATCGACATGGGCCGCGATGTCGCCGCACGGCTGGCCGAGGCTGCGCCCGACGTGGTATTCAACGCACTGCATGGCTCGCCGGGCGAAGACGGCTCGGTCCAGGGCATGATGGACCTGATGGGGCTGACCTATACCCATTCCGGCATGGTCACATCGGTTATCGCGATCGACAAGGAACTGACCAAGCAGGCGCTGGTTCCCCACGGCATTCCGATGCCCGGTGGGCGGATCGTCGATGTGGCCGAGATCTATGAGCGCGACCCGCTGGAGCGGCCCTATGTGCTGAAGCCTGTCAACGAAGGGTCCTCGGTCGGCGTGGCGATTGTCACGGCCGATGGCAATTACGGCAACCCGATCAGCCGCGAGGCCAAGGGGCCATGGCAGGAGTTTGACCGGCTGCTGGCCGAACCCTTCATCCGCGGGCGCGAACTGACCACCGCAGTACTGGGCGAGCGGGCGCTGATGGTGACCGAACTGAAGCCCAGGAGCGGCTTCTATGATTTCGATGCCAAGTATACCGAAGGCATGACCGAGCATGTCTGCCCGGCGGAAATCCCGGACGAGATCACCAGGGCCTGCCTCGATATTGCGCTGCGCTGTCACCAGCTGCTGGGCTGCAAGGGCTGCAGCCGCACCGATTTCCGCTGGGACGATGAACGCGGGGTGGAAGGGCTGTTCGTGCTGGAAACCAACACCCAGCCCGGCATGACCCCGCTCAGCCTGGTCCCGGAACAGGCCAGGCATCTCGGCATTGCCTATGGCGATCTGGTCGAGCTGATCATTGCTGATGCCTTGAAGGAGAAAGCCGCATGAGCGCGCGGACGATCAAGCGCGGGGGCAAAAGCGTGCGCCGGGCCGCTGCCGCCCAGAGCAAGGCCCGCAAGGTCGGCAGCGCCAAGGCCCGGACCGGATCGGCGATCGATACCGTGATGGGCTTCATCCCGCTCAGCGAGGGCCAGCTTCACCGCCTGTTCCTGGCCTTGATCCTGGGCGCGGTGGCCGTCGGCCTGTGGCTGGCGGCCAGCTTTGCCGGGGTTCCGGCTCTGGCGCGCGAGCAGATCGCCCAGTTTTCCCACGATGCCGGGTTTGAACTGCACAACGTCAACGTGCGCGGGACCAGCAACCTCAACGAGTTGAAGATCTATCAGATCGTGCTGGCCGAACGGGATCGGGCCATGCCGTTCGTCGATGTGGCCGCCGTGCGGGCAAAGTTGCTTGAGTTATCGTGGGTGGAAGACGCGCGGGTTTCGCGGCAGCTGCCCGATACCTTGGTGATCGACATTGTCGAGAAAAAGCCGGTGGCGGTGGTCGAGAAGGCCGACCGGCTGGTGCTGATCGACAAGGACGGGCACGAACTGGAAGTTGTCTCGGCCGAGCGGGCCAAGGGCAAGCTGCTGCTCAAAGGCCCCGGGGCGGGCCGGCAGGTTGCCGCGCTGACCCAGCTGATCGAGGCCGCACCCGCGCTGCGTCCGCAGCTGCGCAGCGCCGAATGGATCGGCAACCGTCGCTGGAACCTGACTTTCAAGACCGGCCAGCTGCTGGCCTTGCCCGAAGGCCAGGACGCATCGACCAAGGCGCTGATGACCTTTGCCCAGCTTGACGGACGTAACCGCCTGCTGGGCGGCAAGGCCCAGGCTTTTGACATGCGCGCACCCGACCGGATCTATCTGCGGGTGCCGGGCCGGACCGATCCGGTCGAGCAACCCCAGGCCGCCGCCACGACCGCCGCCACGACCGCCGCCACGACCGCCGCCAAGGCCGAAACCGCCAGGGCTGAAACCGCCAAGGCCGAAACCGCCAAGGCTGTCCGGCCAGCCGGCCAGACCGCCGACAAGCCGAAGGAGAAGCCGTGATGGTCGCGCCCCGCATTGCCCGCGTCTATGGCGCGGTGAACATCGGCTCGTTCCGCATTTCGGCCATGGTTGCCGGCCTGACCGAGACCGGCGAAATGGTCGTGCTGGGTTCCGGTCACCGAGCCGCCCAGGGGATCAAGCGCGGCTATGTGACCGATATGCAGGCCGCCACCTATGCCGTGCGCGACGCGGTGGAGCGGGCCGAGAAGATGGCCAACATTTCGGTGCAGAGCGTGTGGATCGGCTGTTCCGGGGCAGGTCTTGCCAGCCAGGTGGCGCAGGTCGAAGTCGATATCGGCGGGCGCCGGATCGAGGCCGAGGATGTCGAGCAGCTGCTGGTTTCCGCCCGCGACGTGATCCAGCCCGACGGGCGGACGGTGCTTCATGCCCAGCCGGCGCATTACACGCTGGACGGGGCCGACGGGGTGTCCGATCCCAAGGGCCTTCATGCCGAACGGCTGGGGGTGGATATCCACGTGATGCTGGCCGATGGCGCGCCGATCCGCAATATCATCGAAGCGGTGCAGAACGCGCACTTGCAGGTTGATGCCGTGGTCGGATCGCCGGTCGCGGCAGGCCATGCCTGCCTGACCGCGGAAGAGCGCGAATTGGGTGTGGCGCTGGTCGAATTCGGCGGCGAAGTGACCAATGTCTCGGTCTATGCGGGCGGCATGTTGCTGGGGATGGCCACCATCCCGCTGGGATCGGGCGACATTACCGATGCGCTGGCCAGTGCATTCGGCATTCGCCGGTTCCAGGCCGAGCGGCTGAAATGTGTCCATGGTTCGGCCATGGCCAGCCCGAACGATCACCGCGAGATGATCCCGGTCAATGCGCCGGGCGAAGAAGCCGGCGGACCGGCTGCGCGCCATGCCGACGACAAGAACCGTATTCCGCGGGCCGAGCTGGTCTCGGTCATCACCGCGCAGCTGGCCGGCTGGGTGGAAGAAGTGTCAAAGGCGCTGAAGGGCCTGGGCTTTACCGGACAGCGCGGGCAGCTGGTGGTGCTGACCGGCGGCGGGGCAGAGCTGGCGGGACTGGCCGATTTCACCCAGAGTGCACTGGGCAAGCCGGTGCGACTGGGCAAGCCGCAGCATCTGAAGGGTCTGGCCGAGGCCCACGCGACCCCCGGTTTTTCGACGCTGGCCGGCCTGGTCCTCTACGCGGCGGCCGATCCGATCGATATCCGCACGATCGGGTCGAACTATCAGCCGATCATGCGGTACAAGGGTTTTGGGCTGGTCAACCGGCTCTACCGCGCGGTTCGGGAGTATTTTTGAAGGATTTTTCGGTCAGTCTGCTGACCGGGCGATTGTGGAAAATGGTTGACGCGGCTTTGATTCGGCGATTCGAAGGGTGCAAGAACCGTGTCATTCGCATGAAATGCATCCGCCGTGCGGACAGGAGAGCGTAGATGAGCATCAATATCGGACCGCCCGCTGTGGAAGAGCTCCGTCCCCGGATCACCGTGATCGGGGTGGGCGGTGCCGGGGGCAATGCGATTGCCAACATGATCACCGCCGGGATCGAAGGGGTCGACTTCGTCGTCGCCAATACCGATGCCCAGGCGCTCAACAACGCGATTGCCGAACATCGCATCCAGCTGGGTTCCGAAATCACCCAGGGGCTGGGGGCCGGTGCCCGCCCCGAAGTGGGCCGGGCCGCAGCAGAGGAAAGCCTCGACCAGATCGAGCGGGCGCTGGAAGGCGTGCACATGTGCTTCATCGCCGCCGGGATGGGCGGCGGCACCGGCACCGGCGCGGCGCCGGTGATTGCCAAGGCAGCGCGCGACAAGGGCGTTTTGACCGTCGGCGTGGTGACCAAGCCGTTCCTGTTCGAAGGCACCCGCCGGATGCGCGCGGCAGAAGCCGGGATCGAGGAGCTGCAAAAGCATGTCGATACCCTGATCGTCATTCCCAACCAGAACCTGTTCCTGGTCGCCAAGGCGGAAACGACTTTCAAGGAAGCCTTCCAGATGGCGGACGAGGTGCTCCAGCAAGGGGTGCGCTCGATCACCGATCTGATGGTCATGCCGGGCCTGATCAACCTTGACTTTGCCGATGTCCGCTCGGTCATGGCCGAAATGGGCAAGGCGATGATGGGCACGGGCGAGGGCAGCGGTGAAAATCGCGCGCTCGAAGCTGCGGAAAAGGCCATCGCCAACCCGCTGCTCGACGGTGTCTCGATGCAGGGTGCCAAGGGGGTCATCATCTCGATCATCGGCGGTGATGACATGAAGCTGCTGGAAGTGGACGAAGCCGCGAACCACATCCGCGAGCTGGTCGATCCCAATGCCAACATCATCTGGGGCAGTGCATTCAATCCCGATCTCAACGGCAAGATCCGTGTCTCGGTAGTGGCCACCGGGATCGACCAGAACGCGGCCATGGTCGAAGATACGGGCAGCCGGCCGTTCACCTTGGGCGCATCGCGCGGCCCGGCCCGGCCGGCCATGGCCGCGCCCGCTGCCGAGCCGCTGTTCGAGCGCCAGAGTGCGCCCAAACCCGCGCCCGAACCCGCGCCTGAACCTGAACCGGTTGCCGCAGCGCCCGAACCGGCGCCCGAACCGCAGAGCGACGCCCCGGCAGGGACTGCCGCCGACGATGATTGGGATATGCCCGAACTCTCGCCGCCCGACGCCGGAGAGAGCGCTGGCGGGGCCGATGAACCGCTGGAGCTGGAACTCGAAGCCGAAGATGGCGCGGCTGGCGGCGGGGATGAGCTGCTGCTCGATGCCGACAAGCTGGCCGAACGGGATGAACCGGTGGCTGACGGGGCGATGCCCGGTCGCCGCCGCGGGCTGATTTCCAGCAGCGACGACGCGGCCGAGGCCGGACCGGTGGGCCGCGGCGATGCCGACAGCACCCCCGCTTCACCGGCTCAGCCGCGTCCGCCGCGGGTCGGCGGCGGTGCGACGCTGTTTGAGCGCATGGCCAATCTTTCGCGCGGGGGCAGCCGTCCGGCTGACGACGATGACGAGGATGATGACGGTCCGGCGATCTCGATCCCGCGCTTCCTCGGGCGTCAGAATAACCAGTAAGGTTCCTGGAAGCAGCCGCTTGCGTCAAACCGGGGGATAGCATCGGGCAACGGTGCTGTGCCCGGCTTGTATGACAGGCGCGAATCCGCAACTGCTGGCATGATGTTCCGGTCCAGGTGTTCCTCATCGTTTCTCCGTTGGCCGCTGCTCGCGCTTGCTGCCGGTTCGCCGTTCGCAGCTCCGGCCTGGGGTCAGGATGGTGCTGCGCCGCAGGTTAGCAAGCCGGTGGTCCAGCCCCTGCCGGCCAAGTCGCCAGGGATGCGGCTCAACGATGCGCTGGGCCGGCTGGCCAGAAATCCGCAGGATGTCGATGCTCTGACCGAAGCCGGGCGGGCCTCGCTTGACCTTGGCGACGGACAGGCCGCGATCGGGTTCTATCGCCGAGCGCTGGCGATTCAGCCGGACAATGCCCGGATCAAGGCCGGGCTGGCCAGCGCCCATGTGCTGAGCGAGGATCCCTTCACCGCGATCGAGCTGTTCGACGAAGCGGAAAAGGCCGGGCCGATTGAACCGGCCCTGCTGGCGGATCGCGGACTGGCCTTCGATCTGGTTGGCGACAATCTGACCGCCCAGGCCTTCTACCGCCAGTCGCTGGCCGCTGCGCCGAGCGACGAAACGACCCGTCGCCTCGCGCTGAGCCTTGCCATTTCGCGTGACCGGGCCGGGATGGAGCGGACGCTGGGACCGCTGCTGCAGAAGAACGACAAGGCTGCCTGGCGGACCCGTGCCTTCGGTCTTGCCATCGTGGGAGCGACCGACGAGGCGGAAGAGATTGCGCGGCAGACCATGCCGGCCGATATGGCGACTGCGATCACCGCCTATCTGCGCTATATGCCGCGGCTGACGGCGGCACAGCAGGCCGGAGCGGCCAACCTGGGACGTTTCCCCCGCGCGGCGGAAATCGGCAACGATGATCCCCGCCTGGCCTATTATTCGCGCTCGCGCGTGCAGGTGGCAGCCGCGCCAGCGCCGCCGCCCGCCCCGGTGGCAAGCACCGCATCAACCCGCAAGCCGGGCCGAGCGCGCGGGCGCGATCGCGGGCCGGAGCAGGCGAAGGCTTCGCCCAGGACTGCGCCTGTGGAAGTGGCTTCGCGCCCGTCTGCACCGGCCGCTGTGCCGCCGCCTGAGCCGCAGGTGGTGCGGATAACCGCTCCCAATGGCGCCAAGCCGGCGCAGGGCGAATTGCCACCGGCAAGGCCAGCGGCTGTGGCCGCGCCGCCGCCCGCCCCGGTAGCTGCGCCGGTGCCTGTTGCTGCGGCAGGATCGGCAGCCACGCCGCCGCCGGTGCAGGGCGCGCAGGCACCGCTGACCCCGGTGCCGACCCCAGGATTCGATCTGGCCCGGACCGCTCCAGTGCCGGCGCCAGTGCCGGCGCCGGTGCCGTCGCCGGTCCGCGCGGCACCGCCGCCAGCGCCTGCTTCGGCACCGCGCCCGGCCAGCATCGAGGAGGCCTTTGCCGATCTGCCCCCACCAAGCCGCGAAGTGGAACCACAGCAAGGCGCGGTCGATATTCGCCGGCTTACTCCGGACGGGGCGCCGGCCCGCCCGGCCGCTGCGGCAAAGCCCGTCGCCGACAAGCCCGTCGCCGTCAAGCCCGCCGCCGAGAGGGCCGCCGCTGAAAAGGCCGCCACCGACAAGCCCGCCACTGATCGGGCCGCCACCGACAAAGCAGCCAGGGACAAGGCGGCGCGTGACAAGATAGCCAGGGAAAAGGCCGAGAAAGACAAACTGGCCAAGGAAGAGGCGGCCAAGGAGAGGACCCTGCGCAGCCAGCCCAGCCGGATCTGGGTGCAAGTGGCGGCGGGGCGCGACAAGTCCGCGCTGGCCTTTGACTGGCGGCGTTTCGTGCGGGAGAATCCGGCGCTTTTCAAGGGGCGCAGCCCCAGCACTTCACCATGGGGGCAAACCAACCGCCTGTTGGCCGGCCCCTTTGCCTCAACGCGCGAGGCAAATGCCTTCCTGGCCCAGCTCAAGAAGGCCGGGAT
>JBKBSV010000041.1:0-18084 GCA_046291115.1 Novosphingobium sp.
CTGTTCGCGGCGGTGATGTGGACGGTGCTGACCACGCGCGAATATTCCCCGCAGGAAATGGCCTTGTTCGGCGAGGCCAGCGCCGAAACCGCCACGGCTGCGGACAGTCTGGCCGGGCGGACCAGCGCCGCGCCGTTCGGCTGGGTCATGGCCGGGGTCGCAGCCATGCTGGCAACTTACCAGCTGGGACTGGAAAAGGAGGTCTACCTCCTGGCCGGGCTGCTGATCGGCTATGGTGCGATCAGCCACGTCGCGATCCGGCTGGCCCGGGCGGGCAAATCAGCCGGCATGTTGACCGCCATCGTCGGAGACTTCTCCGGCATGCCGGAGATCATGAAGCGGCTTGCGCTGGTCCAGTTCTTCAGCTGGTCGGCGCTGTTCATCATGTGGATCAACACCACCCCGATCGTCGCCAAGGACTTCTTCGGGGCCAGCGATCCGGCCAGCGCCACCTATCAGCAGGCCGGCAACTGGGTGGGCGTGCTGTTCTCGGTCTATAACGGAGTTGCCGCCGTGGCCGCGCTGACCCTGCTGCCGCTGCTCTCACGCCGGTTCGGCAAGGCGCGCACCCATATCTTCGGCCTGCTGTGCGGCGCGGCCGGCTATGCCAGCTTTTTCGTGATCAGGGACCCGGCCTGGCTGATCCTGAGCGAAGTGGGGATCGGCATTGCCTGGGCCTCGATCCTCGCCATGCCTTACGCGATCCTGGCCAGCAGCCTGCCGCAGGCCAAGCTGGGCATCTACATGGGGCTGTTCAACGTCTTCGTGGTGGTGCCGCAATTGCTGGTGGCAACCGTCATGGGATCGGTGATGAAGGCCTTTTTCCCTGGCGAGCCGATCTGGACCATGGCTTTCGCCGCCGCAACGCTGGTGCTGGCGGCATTGGCGATGATCAGGGTCAAGGTTCCGGGGGAATAGGCGCTAGCCTTCCCCGCGCTCCGCCGGATCCTCGTGCAGCCAGGCCGCGTGGCGCGGGGCGCGCTTTGTCACCGCCCATTCAGCGAGCATGGCCGGCGCCACCGCGCGCAATTGCGCATACTGTTCCGGCGTGCCGATGTTGCAGGCCAGTTCCAGCCGGTGACCGTTGGGATCGAAGAAATAGATCGAGCGGAAAATACCGTGATAGGTCGGCCCCAGCACTTCGATGCCCTGGGCCTCGATATGGGCCTTGGCGGCGAGCAGCGCGTCAAGATCCTCGACTTCGAAAGCCAGGTGCTGGACCCAGGCCGGGGTATGGGGATCCCGGCCCATGTCCGGCTGCTGCGGCAGCTCGAAAAAGGCCAGGACATTGCCGCCCCCGCAATCGAGGAACACGTGCATGTAGGGATCGTCCTCGCCGGTCGAGGGGACCTTGTCCTCGGCAAAGGCGGTGGTGTAGGTCATGCCGAGCACGCGGGAATACCATTCCACCGTCTCCTTCGCGTCCCGGCAGCGATAGGCGACATGGTGAATACGCTTGAGGACCGGGGGATGGCTCACAGCACCTTGTCCTCCACGTTCAGCGCGCCGCGGCGCAGCTGGTCGCGCTCCATGCTTTCGAACAGGGCGGTGAAATTGCCCTCGCCGAAGCCTTCGTCCTTCTTGCGCTGGATGAATTCGAAAAACACCGGCCCGATCATCGTCTCGGAAAAGATCTGGAGCAGCAGGCGCGGATCGCCTTCGGCGGTCGATCCATCCAGCAGGATGCCGCGCTTTTGCAGTTCCGCGACCGGCTCGCCGTGGCCGGGCAGGCGCTCGTCCAGCATCTCGTAATAGGTTGCGGGCGGCGGGGTCATGAACGGGGTACCGCTCGCTTTCAGGCGATCCCACCCGCTCAGAAGGTCATCACAGGCAAAGGCGATGTGCTGGATCCCCTCACCGTTGTACTGGCGCAGGAATTCCTCGATCTGCCCGCCCCCGGCCCCCCTGTTCGAACTTGGGCCTTCTTCGTTGAGCGGGATCCGGATCTTGCCGTCGGGTGCGGTCATCGCGCGGCTGGTCAGGCCGGTATATTCGCCCTTGATGTCGAAATAGCGGATTTCGCGGAAGCCGAAGACGCGCTCGTAAAAGCTGCCCCAGTGGGCCATGCGCCCGCCATAGACGTTGTGGGTCAGGTGATCGATGGTGTGGAAACCCGCCCCCACCGGATGCCGGTCGATGCCCGGCTCATACAGGAAATCGATGTCGTAGATCGTCAGATCACTGCCGCTGTGGTGGCCGTGATAGCGATCGACCAGGTAGATGATCGAACCGCCGATGCCGCGGATCGCGGGCAGGCGCAGTTCCATCGGCCCGGTGCGGACCTCGACCGGTTCGGCCCCGCGCTCGATCGCCAGTTCATAGGCCTTTTTCGCATCGCGCACCCGCCAGCCCATGCCGCAGGCCGACGCGCCGTGTTCCGCCGCGAAATAGGCCGCCGGGCTGCGCGGCTCGTAATTGGCGATCAGGTTGATCCCGCCCTGGCGCCACAGCGCGACATCCTTGGACCGGTGCCGCGCGATCCGGGTAAAGCCGAGCGATTGGAACACCGGTTCCAGCACGCCCTTTTCCGGCGCGCAGAACTCGACGAATTCAAAGCCGTCCAGGCCAAGCGGATTGTCGAACAGATCGGCCATGCAACAGGAACTCCGCGGAAAGGCATCGGGTGATTGGTTGCAATTGCAACTATTATCGCGCGGGGCAGGAGTCAAGCCTGCCCGATCGTTCAGCCCGGCAATCAGGGGCGCGGCGGCAGGCCTTGGTAATGGGCGAACAGCTGGATGAAATGCCCGCGCATGGTCTGAACCGCGCTGGCGGTGCGCGGCCAGCCGGTTTCGGCCATGGTCAGGATCGCTTCGGCCAGGGCTTCGGGATCGGTCGCGGCATAGCGCAGCCCGGCGCCATCGGCGGCATGATCGGCCGCCCCGCCCCGGTCGGGCACGATCACCGGCACGCCGCTGGCCCGCGCTTCGGCGGCCGACAGACAGAAGGTCTCCGCCTCGCAGCCGTGAACCAGCGCATCGGCGCTGGCCAGGATCGCTGCAAAGCGCGCGCGATTGCGTTCCGGTTTCAGCAAGCGGATGTGCGGGTTGCCGCCGATGCTTTTCAGGATCCTGCGCTCTTGCCCGCCCCCGCCCAGGATGACCAGGCCCAGCGGCCGTTGGTGCCCGGCGGCGGTCACCGCCTCGATCACCATTGGCCAGCGCTTTTCCGCTGACAGCCGCCCCACCCCGATCAGCAGGCCGGCCGCTTCGGGCAGGTCGCACAGTTCCAGCAATTGCCGCCGCAGCGCGGGATCGCGCTTGTCCGGGCTGAACACGCCTTCTTCCACCCCCATCGGGATCAACGCGGTATTGGCAACCCCGCCCTCTTCAAGGCGGGCGCGCAGTTCGCCGCTGGCGCAAACCACGGTATCGAATTCGCGCCCCATCCGCCGCAGGTGCTGCCAGAACGGTTCGAACCGGCGGTCGATCGTCTCGCGGCTGAAGATCGGCTCCAGCACGCGGTAGGCATAGGCGGACAGCGGATCGGCATGCATGAACAGCGATCGCGGTGCCTTGCCGGGCCAGCGCGCGACCATCGCCGGACTGCGCCAGGGGGAACTGGCCTCGACGAAATCGGGTTCGAGCGAATCCAGCGCGTCGTGCAGCGCGTCCTCGTCATCGAAATACCAATAGTTGCGATCCAGCGGGAAGCGCGGGGACGGGATCGTGACGATCCGCGCCTCTGGCCCGCGCTCGATCACTTCATAGCGGTCGCCAGGGGCCAGGATGACAATCTCGTGCCCCAGTTGCGGCCCCAGCCGCAGCTTCTGCTCGACATAGGTTTTGACCCCGCCGCCGTGGGGGGTGTAGAATGCGCAGACATCGACAATGCGCACCGGCGCGAAACCTGCAGCTATTTCTGCTTGATCGGCCCGACGCCCAGCCCGGACTTGTAATTCATCACCACCCGGATCCGGGTCAGCCCGCTGCCGGTCACCACCACGCGGGCGGCCGCTGCCTTGGGCTTGGACCAGCCCAGCTTGGGATTGCCGGAAAAGCCGATCCCGTCGATCTTCCAGCCGAACTTGCGGTTGGTATCACGGTCATGCAGCAGGGAGACCGAATAGGCCCCCGGCCCCGGAATGCGCACGCACAGCACCGCATCGCCGTTGTCAGGGGTGGGCACCTCGACCCGGCGGAACACCTTGCCGGCGGCGACCAGCACGTTGTCGTCCGCCAGGAAATCCTGATCGTTCGATGGATAGACTTCCAGCTTGAGATTGCCGGTGCGGTCCTTCAGGCCAACCGCCTCGACCAGCAAGGCCGGGCCAGTTTCGCCCGGGCGGCAGCGCCCTTCGGCCTTGCCCAGATCGGGGGTGGAACGCAGCGCCGGGCCGTTCGCGACCAGCAGCGGCGCGGCCACAAGCAAGGTCAGGGACAGATACACAGCCTTCATTTCACTTTCTCCGCATCGATCAGGTCAAGCAGCGCAAACAGCGCGCCAACCGCCAGGTGGGTGACCAGCAGCAAGACCGCCATCAAGGTCAGCAGTCCTGCAACTTCGACATCGTGGCCCAGCAGGAACACCGCGATCCCGGCAAAGACCACGTCCTTGTTGGGCAGCAGCGGCAGGCGCGAAACCAGCATCCGCAGCGTCGCCATGACCATCCACAGCGTCACTTCCACCTGCGGCAGGACCTGGTGCCACATCACTGCCGAAAAGATCACCACCGCCGCAATCCGCAGCAGGTGAACCCCAGAGACAAACCACAGGTCGGTTCTCGCCAGGCTGAACAGTTTCTTGCGAAACAGCAGGATTGCGAACGACGTGACCAGCACCACGCCCAGCGAGACGAACACCGTGCGCCCTTCCAGCCCCAGCATTCCCGATGAAATCAGCGGCCAGGCCCAGACCAGCATCGCCAGGGTGGCAAAGTTGCCGACCAGTGCGGACAGGATCGTCACGTCCTTGATTGCCCCGAACGGGGCAGTGACGAACTTCAGCCGGCTGCGCGCCCAGGCATAGAACTGTGCTTCACCGAGGTAGCCAAGCAGGATCTCGTTCGAGACCAGCTTGCGCAGCAGCGCGCTGATACCCGATGCCGGCATCCCCCACAGCCGCCGGTAGATCACCCATTCGCTGGCCGGCCCGGCCAGGTAATAGCAGGCAAAGGCCAGCCAGAACCCGATTGCGGTAGGGATCATGCCCCGGACCCGGTCCAACGACACGTCCCCGAACTGGAACACCACCACCACCAGCATCGCAAGCGAAACCAGCATCGAAAACAGCCCAGCCAGGCGGTTGCGGGTCTGCGGTTCGACCACTTCGAGCGGAACCTCGATCCGGGGCGCGGCCGCAGCCGGGGGCGTGGCGGGGGCGGTGCTGTCGTCTGCCATTACTTGCTGCCTTGAAGCCTCGCCATTTGCTGGGCGCCATTTGCCGGGCGCCAGTGACGCCGGGGCGCTGAACGCATGGTGAACCTGCCGCCGGTCCGTTACTCCCTGATGGCAAGTTTTGCAAAGAGTTTGCGGTAGCGCCCGGCAGCCTGCGAGATGCGGAACGGCGCCGCAGCAGCCCGCGCGGCAGCGGGATCGAACGGCATGGTCAGCACATCGCGCATCGCCTCGGCCAGACCGGCCTCGTCGCCAACCTCGACCAGCCGGCCGAAGGCGCCATCGCGCAGCAACCCCGGGATGGAGACCGAACAACGGGTGGCAACCAGTGGCAGCCCGGCCGCCAGCGCCTCGATCACCACGGCGGGAACGCCTTCGTAATCGGACGAAAGGACAAAGGCCGAAGCCTCCGCCAGATAGGGTAGCGGATCGGCGACATGGCCGGGCAGGCTGAGCCGGCCGGCCAGGCCGAGGCCCCGCGCCAGCCGTTCCAGCCTTGGCCGTTCCGCCCCTTCGCCCAGGATCGTCAGCCGCGCGGCGGGATCATCCAGCCGGGCAAAGGCGCGCAGCAGCAGCGCGAAGTTCTTCTGCCCGGCCAGCCGCCCGACCGCGATGTAATGCGGCGCACGCGGTGCAGGGGGGCGCGGTGCAGGGGCGCGGGGCAGGGCGGACAGGGCCGCAAACTGGTCTTCGGCCAGCGAGGGATCCTCGATGATCGTGATCTTTTCATCCGGGACCCGCATCAGCCCGGCAATCTCGGCCCGCATTGGCTGGGCCATGCCGATGAAGTGATCAAGCATCCGCCCCTGCACCCGCAACCACCAGTGATAGGCCGCGCGGTAAGGGGCGATCATGTCCTTGCGGTAAAGATCGTTCGACAGCTTGATCGCGATTGGCGGACAGCGCCGCCCCAGCAGCAGCTTCATCGCCACCGCGACGATGGCATAAGTGTTGCCAGAGGCCCAGACCACGTCGGTGGGCGTGCGGGAAAGGTAACGGCGCAGCACCCGGATCATCCACAGCGTCTCGAAACTGGCAGTCGGCACCGGTTCCGGCATGATCTGATAGTTGAGCGGCGGCGAAGTGCCTTTCATCGCCCCCTCGTCCCGACCCAGCACGACCGTCACCTCCACCCCGTCCGCCTGCCAGGCCGCGCAGAGATTGAGCGCGACGCGCTCGACCCCGCCCGGCTCGAACGAGTGGATCGGAACGGCCAGTTTCACGCGGCTAGCAGGTCGGCATAGCGCCCCGCCGGACGGCGCGCGGCAAAGGCGGAAAAAGTCTCGCTGATGCTGTTGATCAGGGCCGGCACGCGGGTATCACCGGGATGCACGGCAATGCGCATAACCTTTTGCGGATGCAGGAAATTTCGCGCCAGCGACGCCACCAGCCGCGAGGACAGCTGGCGCGGGACCGAGCGGCTCGCCCAGGTGATCACCGGGCCTTTGGCCAGCACCTTGCCGGTCGCTGGCTGCCACACCTTCATGTGATCCTCAGCCAGGGCAAAAGCGTTGTCTTTCAAGGCTTCGATCGCCCCTTGGCCATAGAGCCAGGCAGGAGCGATGAACCCGGCGGCCGGGCGGCCGATCGCATCTTCCACCAGCTTCTTCCCATCGGCCATCCGGCGGCTGGCTTCGGCGTGCGAAAGCCCCAGAAACTCGCCTTCTCCGGCGGTCATGTGCTTCGCCTTGAACGCGGCGCCGCCGCTGTGCTGGCTCAGGTCCTTGTGAAACCAGCCGTGGACGAACATTTCCACGCCCTGATCGGCCCAGTCCCGCAAACGGCGCTGGAACGCGCGGTTTTCCGCCAAGGGCGCCTCGCCCCAGTGATCCGGCACGACCAGCATGGCGAATTTCGGCCCGCCCAGTATGGCTGCCAGCTGCCCGGCCAGCTGATCGACCTCCCGTTCGAAACGCGGGCCGACATCGTGGATCGAGGCGAGCAGCAGCTTGGGCATCGCCCTGCCCTTAGCCGCAGCGGAGCCGGCGGGAAAGGGTCAGATCACCGGCATCTGCTGGCTGGCGCAGTGGAAACTGCCACCGCCCGCCAGCACGGCATCGGCCAGGATCCCCACCACCTCGCGGTCCGGAAACAGCTCGGCAATCGCGGCAACGCCGTCGGCATCGTGGGCCGAGCCATAGGTCGGCACCACCACCAGGTGCGTAGTCACCGCGAAATTCATGTAGCTGGCCGGCTCGATCCGCCCACCCGTTTCGATGCGCCCCGGCGAAGGCACTTCGCGCACCGTGACCCCGAAAGCTTCGACCCTGCGCTTCGCATCAGCATAGATCGCCGCATTGGGATCGTCAGCGCCGCTCGCGCGCGGCAGGGCCAGCACGTTCGGCCCGACGAACCGCGCGAGGTTATCGACATGCCCGTCGGTGTGATCGCCCACCAGGCCGTCACCCAGCCACAGCACCCGGTCAAAGCCAAGATCGCGCTTCAGCCGGCCCGCGATGCCCGAACGGGTCAACTGCGGGTTGCGGTTGGGATTGAGCAGGCACTGCTCGGTCGTCACCACCAGCCCCGTTCCGTCACAATCGAGCGCGCCGCCTTCCAGCACCCAGTCCGCCGAAGCGACCGGAAGCCCCGCACTGTCCGCCAGTTCCGCGCCGATTTCCTGATCGCCGTCCATCAGATACTTGCCGCCCCAGCCGTTGAAGCCGAAGCGCCTGGCCACGGCGCGCCCTTCGCGCTCCACCACCAGCGGCCCGGTATCGCGCAGCCAGATATCGCCAAAGCGGCGCAGTTCCAGCTTCACCGCCGAGGAACACAGCTGCGCCGCGCGGGCGCGGTTGGCCTCGTCACGCACGATCAGCCGCACTTCCTGCCCGCTGTCGGCAACGGCGCTGGCAAAGGCCGCGATCTGTTCCTGCGCCCGGCCCAGAAAGCCCGGCCATTCTTCCGGATCGTGCGGAAAGCCGACCCACAGCCAGGCCTGCGGATGCCACTCCGGGGGCATGAAATAGTTTGACATAGTTCTAATACTATGATTCTTTAGTAACAAAGGAGATTGAGATGGGTAAGTATCAGCCGCTCGCAGACTACCTTGGAGAAATCAAGGACGATGTATGGAATGCCTCGTTCCAGGAAATTGAGCGAATCCTGAAAAGCCCATTGCCTGAAAGTGCCCGCAAGCATCGCGCCTGGTGGGCCAATCAGTATCGCGGCAATCACAGCCAGGCGAAAGGCTGGATCGAGGCAGGCTGGGAAACCCGTGACATTGACCAGCGCAGCGGAACGGTGCGCTTTGAACGCACGAAGCGGGCTGGTAGAAGTGAACGTCCCTTGTCCGAACATGAGCTTTGGAAACAGGCAGCGATTATGAGTGGCATCAGTGACCGTAGGGAACTCGAAATTGCTGCCGTCAATGCCCTGATCGAGCGAGAGGCCGGTCGACGGCTGGCGTCAATTGGCGGCTCAATGGCTGAAGCCTGGGCACCCCCGCGAGAGCGCACGCCGGAATGATAATTGTCGATAGTTCGGTGTGGATCGATCACTTTCGCAATGCCGATCCTGTTCTGATCGATGCCCTGCTGACCCAGCGGGTGCTTCAGCATCCAATGGTCACGCTGGAACTTGCGCTGGGCTCCATTCCCCGGCGCGATGCGACATTGGCTGATCTTGGTCTGCTACCCCAAGCTCCGCTGATTGAGGCAGACAAGCTGCTGCCGTTTATCAATCAGGAAGCTCTGCACGGCACCGGGATCGGTCTGATTGACGCGCATCTGCTGGCCAGTGCGCGCCTCTCAACCGGAACAAGGCTTTGGACACGCGACAAGCGCCTCGCCGCGCAATCCGCGCGGCTGGGTCTTGCCTTTCAGTCCTGAGCCTTCCTTACGTCACTTCCCGCCCGCGCGGCTCTTGTCGCGGATCAGGCGGAATTCGTCGGTCCTATGCCAGTTGGGCCATTCCTTGCTCATCGCCAGGCTGCGGCCGAGGCGGTAATAGAGCGTCACGTCCTGGACCATGCCCGACCAGTCCCACATCGCGCTCCATTCGTCGCTGGGGCGGTGATAGTGCTTGGTGTTGTATTCCTCGGCCTGGGCTTCGGCCGCGGCCTTGCCGCCGTGGACCCAGTCCGACCCGCGGCCCAGGTAGAACATCGGCACGCCCTGTTTGGCGAAGCTGAAGTGATCGGAGCGGTAGTAATAGCCGCGCTCGGAATGGTCTTCCGGCGTTTCATAGAGGCCCATCGCCTGCATCGCCGCGCGCAGATAACGGGTGAGTTCCGACTTGTCCCCGCCGGTCACCTGCACGTCCCTGGCGACGCTGCCGGGCGAGAGGGCATCCATGTTGACCCCGCCAACGGTCTTGGCCAGCGGATAGATCGGGTTTTCGGCATAGTACTTGGAGCCGAGCAGGCCCGATTCCTCCAGCGTCACGGCCAGGAACACCTGGCTGCGATCGGCGGGACCGGCCTTGCGGTTGGCCTCGGCAATGGCGACCAGCGCGGCAACGCCAGTGGCATTGTCGATCGCGCCGTTGCAGATGTCATCGCCGGTCTCGTCCGGAGTGCAGCGGCCAAGGTGATCCCAGTGCGCGGTATAGAGCACGTATTCGTCCGGGCGCTTCCTGCCGGGAATGATGCCGATGACATTGCGGCTCATCGCGGTGCGGATGGTATTGTCAAACCCGAAGCTGGCCTTCGCCTCCAGCGGCACGGGCTTGAAGCCCTTTTGCCTCGCCGCCTTGCTCAGCGCGTCCAGATCCTGGCCCGAAGCCTTCAGGATCTTTGCGGCGACATCCTTCTGCACCCAGCCGTTGGCCTGGGTGTTGCTCATCCCCTTGTCCGGGGTCTGGATATAAAGCTGCGGGCCGGTCCAGCTGGAATTCACCACATTCCAGCCATAGGCGGCCGGATAGGTATCGTGGACGATCAGCGCGCCCGCAGCGCCCTGCCGGGCGGCTTCCTCGAACTTGTAGGTCCAGCGGCCGTAATAGGTCATCCGCTTGCCCTTGAAGAGGCCGCTTTCGTCCTTTGCCTCGTAATCTGGATCGTTGACCAGAATGACCGCGATCTTGCCCTTCATGTCGATGCCGGCATAATCGTTCCAGCCCAGTTCCGGGGCATTGATGCCGTAGCCGACGAAGACCAGCGGCGCATCCTTCAGCTCGGTCTTCGGCACCGCGCGATAGGAACCGGCCACCCAGTCCTTGCCGAATTCGAACACCATCGCCTGCCCGCCGGCAGTGACCGCCATCGGCGTCACATTCTGCGCGGCGATTTCCACGGTCGGCACATCCTGGGTCCAGCTGCCGTTGTTGCCCGGCAGCAGGCCTGCATCCTTGTAGCGCTGGATGATGTAGGCAACGGTCTTGTCCTCGCCCGGCGTGGCCGGACCGCGCCCTTCATAGGCATCGGAGGACAGCTCGCGGGTGATGGAATTGAGCGTATCGGCCTTGATCACCGGCGCGGCGACCTTGGGCACCGGCATGGCCCCGCCCTTGGGCGAACGCGCCGCAACCCCGGCGGCAAGCGCCACGGCCGAGCCGAGCGCAATGGCGGAAACAAGCGTGGCACGGGTAAACTTCATCGGGGATGGTCCCATTTCTTGGCAAGGAAGTAATGGTGGCTGTCTGGCAAAGCCCTTGCGGCCATGCAAGCGCCGATCCGACGAACGGCTTGATCAACCTGGCGCAACACGGCATCGCCGCAGCCGATGACTGCCGACTGGACCAACGCGATCGCCCGCGCCCGCGCCCACGCGCCGTTCCTGGCCCGCGGGCTTGACCGGTTGCCAGCCCTGGAGGCCCTGCTGGCCCAAGGGCGCGGCGAGGAAGCCCTGGCCTGCGCCCGCGCAGCCGGAGCCGATGCACCCGATACCGGCACGGCGCTGCGGCGGGAGAAGCTGGCCCTGGCCGTCGTCCTGGCGATCGGCGATCTGGCCGGCGCCTTCCCGCTCACCCGCGTGGTCGGGGAACTGTCCGATTTTGCCGACCGTTCGCTCGATACCGCCATCGCCGCGGCGATCCGCGCCCGGGTGCCCGATGCCGAGCCGGCCGGGTTCATCGCGCTGGCGCTGGGCAAGCATGGCGCGCGAGAGCTGAACTATTCATCGGATATCGATCCGATCCTGCTCTATGATCCGGCCACCCTGCCCCGCCGCGACCGCGACGAGCCGGGCGAGGCGGCGCAGCGGGTGGCCCGGACGCTGATCCAGCTGATGAGCCATGTGACCGATGAAGGCTATGTCTTCCGGGTCGATCTGCGGCTGCGCCCGGCCAGCGAGGTCAGCCCGCTGGCAATCCCCTATGAAGCCGCGCTGACCCATTATGAAAGCTCGGCCCTGGCGTGGGAGCGTGCCGCCTTCATTCGCGCCCGCGCCTGCGCCGGAGACATTGCCGCTGGCGAGAGCTTCCTTGCCGCGATCCGCCCGTTCGTGTGGCGCCGCAGCCTGGATTTCGGCGCGATTACCGAGATCGGGCGGCTGACCCAGCGGATCCGCGCCAACCACACCGGCCCCGATCGCCCCGCCCCCGGCTTCAACCTGAAGCAGGGCCGCGGCGGGATCCGCGAGGTGGAATTCTTCGCCCAGACCCACCAGCTGATCCACGGTGGCCGCAATCCGGCCCTGCGGCTGCGCGGCACCCGTGCCAGCCTCGACGCCCTGGCCGAGGCCGGCCTGATCGCCGCCGACGATGCCCGTGTGCTGGGCGAAAGTTATGACCGGCTGCGCACGCTGGAACACCGCTTGCAGATGGTGGCCGACCAGCAGACCCATTCGCTGCCGCTCGATCCGGTGGCGCTCGACAGTGTCGCCAGGCTCGAAGGCCTGCCTGGCGGCGGCGCCCTGATTGCCGAACTCAGCGCAATCACCGAAGCGGTCGGCAGCCGGTATGACCGGCTGATCGCCCAATATGCCGAGGAAGGCGTGGTCACCCCGCGGGCCACCGGGGGCGCCGCGCTGACCGCGAAGCTGACGGAACTGGGCTTTGCCGATCCAGAGGGCCTCTCTGCCCGGATCGATGGCTGGCGATCGGGCAAGCTGCGGGCTCTGCGCAGCGATGCCGCGCGCGAGGCCTTCGATGCCATGCTGGACCCATTGCTGACCGCCTTCGCGAAAGCGCCGGAGCCGCAGCGGGCGCTGCTGCGCTGGGAGCAGTTGCTCACCAATCTGCCCAGCGCGGTCAACCTGTTCCGCCTGCTGGAGGCGCGCCCGGCGCTGGCCGAATTGCTCGCCCGGATCCTCGGCCTGGCCCCGCCGCTGGCCGATGCGCTGGCGCGGCGGGCCGACCTGCTCGATCCGCTGATCGATGCCTCGGCCTTCGATCTGCCCGGTTCGGCCGCAGACCTGGTCGCGCAGCTCAGCGCCGGGGAAGCGGACGACGATTACGAACGTCTGCTCGACCGGGTCCGGCGCCGGGTGGGCGAGCTGCGCTTCAAGCTGGGGGTCCAGCTGATCGAAGGCAGCCGCGATCCGTTTGCGATCGGCCAGGCGCTGTGCCGGGTGGCCGAAGCCGCGCTGACCGTGCTGACCCGGGCCGCCACCACCGAGTTCGAGCGGGTGCATGGCAAGGTGCCGGGGGGCGAGCTGGTGATCATGGGCTATGGCAGGCTGGGCGGCGGCGCGCTGACCCACGCATCGGACCTTGATCTGGTGTTCCTGTTCACCGGCGATCACGGTGCCGAGAGCGACGGGGCGCGGCCACTGGGTGCAACGCTGTATTTCAACCGGCTGGCCCAGCGGGTGATCGCCGCGCTCTCGGTCCCGACCGCGGAAGGCGCGCTTTACGAAGTCGATACCCGGCTGCGCCCCTCCGGCGCGCAGGGACCGATCGCGGTCAGCCTGGACGCTTTTGCCCGCTATCAGCGGGAAAGTGCCTGGACCTGGGAACACATGGCCCTGACCCGCGCGCGGGTGCTGCACGGGCCGGATGCGGGGCGAGAGGCGCTGCAAGGGATCATCCGCAGCGTGCTGGAGCTGGACCGTGATCCCGCGAAATTGCGCGCCGACGTGCTGGAAATGCGCAGCACCATGGCCCGGCACAAGCAGGCCAAAGGCCCGCTCGACGTCAAGCTGGCGCGCGGCGGGCTGGTCGATATCGAATTCATCGTCCACTACCTGCAACTGCGCGATCACGGCGCCCTGGTGCCATCGATTCCCAGGGCAGTGGCCGCCCTGGTTGAAGCCGGCCAGCTTGATCCGGCCATGATCCCGGCCCATGCCATGCTCGGCCGGTTCCTGATCGCGGCACGGCTGCTCCTGCCCGAAGGGGAAGAACCGCCCGCATCGGCCCGCGCCGTGCTTGCCAGCGCCTGCGAATGCGCGGATTGGGAGGGCCTGACAAGCAAACTGGCCGAATCGCGCCGCACCGTGGCTGCCGCCTGGTCCGCGACTTTCGGCGAAGCCCTGGAGATTGAGTGATGAGCATTGCCCCCGGTGACAGCCTGCCCGACATCGCCCTGACCGCCCCCGATGGCAGCGCGGTGCGCCCGTCGGACTTTGCCGGCCAGAAGCTGGTGCTGTTTTTCTATCCCAAGGACGATACCCCCGGCTGCACCACCGAAAACCTCGATTTTTCGGCCCTTGCGGCTGACTTTGCCGCGGCCGGCACGGCCCTTCTGGGGATTAGCAAGGACCCGCCCAAAAAGCACCTGAAGTTCATCGAGAAGCACGGTCTGACCGCCCCGCTCGCCTCCGATCCCGAACCAGGCGGCCTGTCCGACGCGCTGGGATTCTGGACCGAAAAGTCGATGTACGGCCGCACTTACATGGGCATGGTCCGCTCGACCGTGCTGGTCGGCGCGGACGGCAAGGTGGCGCGGGTATGGAGCCCGGTGAACGTCAAGGGCCACGCCGCCGAAGTGCTGGACGCCGCCCGGGCGCTGTGACCTGCCCGGCATGACCACGCTTGCCGCCGAAATCCGGGCCGCGCTGCTGGAACGCGATCCGCGCGCCAAGGTGCGGCGGACCCGCCAGCTGGTCCGCGCCTGGCGCAAGGGCAAGCTGCCGTTCGTGTTCGATTTGCCCATGCCGGACGAGCCCGGCCGCCCTGATGCGCCCGAACTGCTGCCACCCAATCGCATGCCCAAGCGCGGCAAGGGCGGATCGCAGCGCGGGCGGATCGCGCTGTGGCATGCACTGGCCCACATCGAATTCGCCGCGATCGACCTGGCGCTCGACATGGCCGGGCGATTCGGGGCGGAGATGGGCGAAGGGTTCGTTTCCGATTTCCTGACTGTTGCGGCCGACGAGGCGATGCATTTCGCCCTGCTGGAACGGCATCTGGCCACGCTGGGCAGCCATTATGGCGCCCTGCCCGCGCACAGCGGGCTGTGGGACGCGGCCCGTGAGACCGCGCATGATGTCGCGGCCCGGCTGGCCGTAGTGCCGATGGTGCTGGAAGCGCGCGGTCTGGACGTGACCCCGGCCACGCTGGAACGGGTCCGCGCCGCCGGTGACACGCGCGGCGCAAGGATCCTGAGTCGCATTCTTGACGATGAAATCGCCCATGTCCGGTTCGGTTCAAGGCATTTTATCGCTCTGGCAAAGCGCCGCGGCGAAAATCCCGAATCCCTTTGGAAAAGCTTGGTTACGCGCCACTTTCGCGGTGCCGTTAAGCCACCGTTCAACGACTCGGCGCGCCAACAAGCCGGTTTACCGCCTTCTTTCTATGCCGGGCTTGTCTAAGCCGTCCGGCCCCGTCTAGGCCGCAGCTCGAGACGGCGGGGGGCTATTCCGACCATCTCTTCAAGGTTCGCACACCCCGGGAAACGGGGCGCAAGACAAGGTAGTTCGAGTGGTCGCCTTTTCGTTGTTCGCCAAGGTTCGCAGCATCGCCGTCATGGTCGCTGCGCTCGCCGGCCTGAGCCTGGCCAATCCCGCTCTCGCCAACAGCTCGGCCAATGCCGATGTGAACGCGCCGCTCCGCGCTGCCCAGGCCGCGAAGGCGCCGCAGGGCGGGGACGAGGAATTCCGCCGCCTGTTCACCGGCTGGAAGACCATGGACAACGGTCAGCTCGCGATTGCCCCCGCTGCCACTACCGCCCCGATCCCTGCCGCTCCGGGCTTCGTCGCGCCGAACCTGGCCGCCGGCACCACCCCGTTCGCGCCGCGCAAGGTGTCGATCCCGTCGCGCAATCCGCTCAACAATGCGGCGCTGACGTCGAACTTCGGGATGCGCACCCATCCGGTCCTCGGCGGCCGCCGTGCCCACAAGGGTATCGACCTTGCCGCGCCGACCGGGACTCCGGTCTATGCTTCGGCGGACGGCATGATCAGCAAGGCCGAATGGTTCTCCAGCTACGGCCTTTACATCGCGATTGAGCATGGCGGCGAAATCCAGACCCGCTATGGCCACCTCTCGCGGCTGAATGTCGCCGCAGGCCAGTCGGTCAAGAAGGGCGATCTGATCGGCTTTGTCGGCTCGACCGGCCGTTCGACCGGGCCGCACCTGCACTATGAAGTCCGCATCGCCGGCAATGCAGTGAATCCGGCGCCCTACATGAACGGGATCGGCCAGCTGCCCACCAGCGACGTGGCCATGGGCGGCGGCGAAGAAGATTGATCTGATCCCGTCCGGTACCGGGCGCAAAATCCCGGTCCGGTATGGCTTCCGGGAGGATGCCGGAAAGAAGGCGGCGCGAGCCGCCTTTTTCTTTTTTGCCGGCTGACGGCGGTGCGGGGCTGATCGCGGATGCGATCGTCGGCCAAGACCACTCCCCCCTTGCGCCATTTAACCGGTCGGTTAAAACCCTTTCCCAAGCGGCGCCGACCGCAACAGGAGAGTGATTCCCATGCACCCATCGATCCATGCCAAGACCCAGCCCGACCGCCCCGCCATTATCATGGCCGGCAGCGGCGAGACGATCACCTTTGCCGAGCTGGACCGCCGTTCCAACCAGGTCGCCCAGTTGCTGCGCAGCCGCGGGATCAAGATTGGCGATACGGTAGCCCTGTGCATGGAAAACCACCCGTGGTTCTTCTGTCTGACCTGGGGCTTTCAGCGTTCGGGCGTGCATTATGTCGGCATTTCCAGCCGCCTGACCCCGCCCGAAATCGCCTACATCCTGAAGGATAGCGGTGCCCGGATCCTGTTCGGTTCAGCCTATCTGGCCGAAACGCTGGACGAAGTGGCCAGGCTCGCCCCCGAAGTGGAACAGCTGCGGTTCGATACGCCCGGACCGCTCTCGGCCGAAGATGCCCTGGCTGCCATGCCCGACACCCCGATCGCCGACGAGCGGGCCGGGGTGGACATGCTCTATTCCAGCGGCACCACCGGCCGCCCCAAGGGCGTGAAGATCCCGCTGCCAGAGGATCCCGACATTGCCCAGGCCAATGCCCTGGTCGGGCTGACCATGATGGCTTTCGGGATCAAGCCGGATTCGGTCTATCTTTCCCCGGCGCCGCTCTATCACGCCGCGCCGCTGCGCTGGTCGATGACCATCCAGAAGCTGGGCGGCACCGTGGTGGTGATGGAAAAGTTTGATCCCGAAGCCGCGCTCGCCGCGATCGAGAAGTACAAGGTTACCGACAGCCAGTTCGTGCCGACCCATTTCGTGCGGATGCTCAAGCTGCCAGAGGAAGTCCGCCGGAAATACGATGTTTCGACCCTGAAGTGCGCGATCCACGCCGCCGCGCCCTGCCCGGTGCCGGTCAAGCAGGCGATGATCGACTGGTGGGGTCCGGTGATCTACGAATATTACGCCGGGACCGAAGGCAACGGCTTTACCTTCGTCACCAGCCAGGAATGGCTGCAAAAGCCCGGCACGGTCGGCAAGGCGCTGACCGGGATCGTGCGGGTCTGCGATGAGAACGGCGATGAAGTGCCGCGCGGCACCGAAGGGCAGATCTTCTTCGAACCGACCGAAGGCATGGTCCCGTTCGAATACCACAACGATCCCGAAAAGACCCGCGATTCCCGCAACAAGCACGGCTGGACCAGCCTGGGCGATGTCGGTTACCAGGACGAGGACGGCTATCTGTTCCTGACCGACCGCAAGAGCTTCATGATCATTTCGGGCGGGGTCAACATCTACCCGCAAGAGATCGAGAACCTGCTGGTCACCCACCCCAAGGTGGCCGACGCTGCGGTGATCGGCGCGCCCGATCCCGATTTCGGCGAGCGGGTGGTGGCCGTGGTCCAGCCGCTGAATATGGCCGAGGCCGGCCCGGCCCTGGCCGAGGAGCTGACCGCGTTCCTCGCCCCGCAACTCAGCCGCGTGAAAATGCCGCGCCAGATCGACTTTCGCGAACAGCTGCCGCGCGAACTGACCGGCAAGCTCTACAAGCGGCTGCTGCGCGATGAATACAAGGAAGCCTACGAAAAGGCGCAGGCGGGCAGCTGAGCCGCCCGCCCCGACAACGATAAGATCCCCGGGAGAGCCAGAACGATGAGCGGCCCTGTTGCTTCGCCCGAAGATGCCTTGGCGGTGATCGATCCCAATTCCTATGCGGATTGGGACAAGGCGCTCGACCTGTTTGACCGGCTGCGGGCCGAAACCCCGGTGGTGCGGATCGAAAGTCCGACTGGCGATCATGACCCGTTCTGGCTGCTGACGCGCTATGAGGATGCGATGCGGGTGTCGAAGGACAACGCCCGCTTCCTCAACGCCCCGCGCGCAACCGTGTTCACCAACAAGGCCGGTGAGGCACTGGCCCGCGAGGTAACCCGCCAGCAGGGTGAGGAAAGCCCCAACCTGGTTTCATCGCTGGTCGTGCTCGATGCGCCCAAGCATCCCAAGCTGCGCCGCCTGACGCAGGAATGGTTCATGCCCAAGAACCTGCGCACGATCGAGGCGCAG
>JBKBSV010000042.1:0-18034 GCA_046291115.1 Novosphingobium sp.
GGCGAACCTAGTCTGGTGCTTGGAGGCCCGAGCCGGAATCGAACCGGCGTAAACGGATTTGCAGTCCGGTGCGTAACCACTCCGCCATCGGGCCTCGCAAGAAGGGGCGCCACTAGCTTAGGGCGCGCGGCGGTGCAAGGCGAATCAGGATAGCCGGGCGAAGCGGACCGTGCGGCGGACCGGATCGGCCGCTTCCAGCCGCACGACGATACGGTCGCCGGGGCGGACCCGGCGAGCCGTGGTGCGGGTCACCACCGGCAGATCGCACAGCTGGATTCGCGCGCCCGCCTCGTCCAGATCGGTGATGACGGCAGGAAAGTGCTCACCCTCGCGTCCGGCAAGAATGGCCGCTTCTGCCAGATCAATCACCGCGCGTTCGATCTGGCCGCTGCGGGCGCCGGCCTTGCCCATCACCGGGCCGAGCCGTTCGAACGCGGCGCTGACCTCGTCCGGCACCGGCTGGCCATTGGCGATGGCAAGGGCGGCACGGATCACATAACGATCGGCAAGGCGGCGCAAGGGCGCGGTCATGTGGCAATAGGTCGCGGCCATCGCCGCGTGCCACGGCACCACTCCGGCACGGTAGGGCACATAACGCGCCCCTTCCCCGGCGCGCCGGACCGCAAGCAGGAAAGCGGCCGCGCGCGGCTCGTCGGGATCGAGCAGCCGTTCGAACTGGGTCAGGCTGGCCTCGTGCGGCCATTCGAGGCCGAAGGCTGCGGCCGTGAAACGCAAGCGCGCTTCAGCCGCCGCATCGGGCCCTTCCATTACCCGGAACAGGCCGGTTCCTGCCGCCAGCAGCGCATCCGCGACCGCCAGGTTGGTGGCCAGCGAAAGGGCCGCGTTCTGCCGTTCGGCCCGGCTGAGCGGGCGCAGGCGGAGGGTGTAGTGGCCATCCTCCCCCCGTTCCACCTCCTGCTCTGGCGGATCGACCCTGGCCGCGCCGCGGGCATCGTCGGCGGCGATCACCCGGCGGGCAAGTTCGGCAAAACCAGCGGGCAGGTCATCCGGCCGGACCGTCTCGTATCCCAGTTTGGCCCGGCTGCGGATCAACGCCCGCTTGACCCCTTGCAGCACCGCCTTGCCGTCTGGGCCGATCCGGCTGGTGAAGATCACCGCCGGGCGCGGGCCATCGGGCAGCAGGCTGGCCGCCGCCTCGCTCAGCAGCTTGGGATAGAGCCCAGCTTTCCCATCGGGCAAATAGGTCGTCTCGCCCCGAAGCCAGGCTTCGCCATCCAGCGGATCGCCATCGCCGACGAACCACGGCACATCGGCGATCGCGTAATGCAGCAGCAGATCGCCGCCAGCCGGTTCGATCGCGAAGGCCTGGTCAAGATCGGTCGAGCGGGCCGGATCGAGCGTGACGAACGGCAGCCCGGTGCAATCCGCATGGGCATCGGGCGGGCGCCGTGCGGCAGCCTCTGCCGCCGCTTCGACCGCTGGCGGAAAGGTCGTCGGCACCTTGAACTGGGTACGGATCGCCGCCAGCCCCTCGGCCAGCAGGCAATCGGGATCGCGCAGCGCTTTCATGGCCTTGGGCTAGCGTGCCGGCGCAGGCTTGCCAAGCGCGGCGGGGGGCGGGCCATTTGCCGTTGACGCGCCCTGCGCGCGCTTACTAAGCCGGGCAGGCATTTCCGGCCATGACCGGACAGGAGGGACAGTTCCATGAAGACCCGCGCCGCCGTTGCCTTTGCCGCCAAGCAGCCGCTTGAAATCGTCGAGCTTGATCTGGAAGGCCCCAAGGCGGGCGAAGTGCTGGTCGAGATCATGGCGACCGGGATCTGCCATACCGATGCCTACACGCTGGACGGGCTGGACAGCGAGGGGATCTTCCCCTCGATCCTTGGCCACGAGGGCGCCGGCGTGGTGCGTGAGGTTGGCCCGGGGGTAACCAGCGTGAAGCCGGGCGATCACGTGATCCCGCTCTACACTCCGGAATGCCGCCAGTGCAAATCGTGCCTTTCGGGCAAGACCAACCTGTGCACTGCAATCCGCGCCACGCAAGGCGCCGGCCTGATGCCGGACGGCACCAGCCGCTTTTCCTACAAGGGGCAGACGATCTATCACTACATGGGCTGTTCGACTTTCTCGAACTTCACCGTCCTGCCGGAAATCGCAGTCGCCAAGATCCGCGAGGACGCACCCTTCCAGACCAGCTGCTACATCGGTTGCGGGGTGACGACCGGGGTTGGCGCGGTGATCAACACCGCCAAGGTCCAGGTTGGGGACAACGTGGTGGTGTTCGGCCTTGGCGGGATCGGCCTCAACGTGATCCAGGGCGCGCGGCTGGCCGGTGCCAACAAGATCATCGGGGTTGACATCAATCCCGACCGCGAGGAGTGGGGCCGCCGCTTTGGCATGACCGAGTTCCTCAACACCCGCGGCATGAGCCGCGAGGACATCGTCGCCAAGATCGTGCTGATGACCGACGGCGGGGCGGACTTCACCTTCGATGCCACCGGCAACACCGAGGTGATGCGCACCGCACTGGAAGCCTGCCACCGCGGCTGGGGCACCAGCATCATCATCGGCGTGGCCGAAGCCGGCAAGGAAATCGCCACCCGGCCATTCCAGCTGGTTACCGGGCGCAACTGGCGGGGCACGGCCTTCGGCGGGGCCAAGGGCCGCACCGACGTGCCCAAGATCGTCGACATGTACATGACCGGCAAGATCGAGATCGACCCGATGATCACGCACGTGATGGGACTGGAGGAAATCAACACCGCCTTCGACCTGATGCATGCGGGCAAGTCGATCCGCAGCGTGGTGGTATTCTGATAGGCTTTCCGGCTGGTGCCGCACTGGCCGCTGATTGCGCGCCGGAATGCCGGAGCCTCAGGGATCGACGAAAGTCGCCGCGCGCTTTTCCATCTGGCTCATCACCGCCTCGATCTGGTTCCTTGATCCGATCAGGGCCTGCTGCTCGACGCTTTCGGCCATCAGGATCTCATCCGTAGCGACTTCAAGGTAGCGGTTGAACAGCCGCTTGGCGGCGCGCTGGGCATGCGGGTTACGGTTGGCGATATCGGCGGCGATCGCTGTCGCGCGGGTCACCGGGTTGGCATCGACATAGGTGGCAAAGCCGAGGTCCCTGGCCTCTGCTCCGGAGAACTCCCGATTGGTATAGGTCAGCTCGCGCAGCACGTCATCGCGCACCAGGCCTTTCCACAGCGCATAGCCGGCCATGTCCGGGACCAGCCCCCACTTCATTTCCATCACGGCCATCCGCGCGGCCGGATCGACCACGCGGATATCCGCCCCGCTGGCGATCTGCAGCCCGCCGCCAAAGCACACGCCATGCACGGCAGCGATCACCGGCACCGGCAGCTTGCGCCATTGCAGCGCGACCTGCTGGGCATGATTGGCATTGCCGTGGGTCCGCTCGGTCAGCGGCACCCGGTCATGCCGGGCAGTGTTGGCCATGCTGCCCATGTCAAGTCCGGCGCAGAAGCTGCGGCCCTCACCCGAAAGCACCACCGCGCGCAGGCCCTTGAGGTCATGGAGAACCCGCCCGGCATCGATCAGCGCGGCGAACATGTCGGGATCAAGTGCATTCATCTTGTCCGACCGGATCAGCCGGACCTGCGCCACCCCATCATCGCCCAACGCGATGCTGACCCGGTCCGCCGGCTTCACTTCCAATGCCATGTCCTGCTCCTCGCCACCTATTTCATCCGGATACCCGCAGCGTTTGCCGTATCCCGATTGCCACCGATAGGCACGGACCGGCCCGGCATCAAGCTGCGCCCTTGTTCTGGCAGAAGATGTTCAGACAGACGATGTTCGGGCAGACGGTCCTGGCTGCCGATCCGGTAACTGCCATCGGGCAGCGTTTCGACCAGGCCATCGATCCCGGCAAGCCGCAGCTTGGCCCTGAGGCGGCTGACGTGGACCGCCAGACTGTTGGTTTCCGGCCGGAACGACAGCCGCCAGACATCGCTGATCAGTTCGCGCGGAGAGGCCGGTTGGCCCGGCGAATCAGTCAGCCGCCAGAGCAGCGCAAACTCGCGCGGGTGCAGGCCGATTGGACGCCCGGCAACGAAGGCATCGCGGGCCAGCAGGTCGATCTGTAGTGCGCCAAGCCGCCGATAGCGGGGCAGCGACTGGGCCAAGTGAGCCATGCGCTGCACGCGGTATTCCAGTTCCTCCAGCGAAACGCCGAAGTCCAGAGCATCGCCGAACCCCAGCCGGAGCATCCGCGCTCGTTCCGCCGGATCCGGAATATCAAGCATCATCATCCACTTGCGTTCGGCCGATGCGGCGCTGGCCAATCGCAACCAGTGGCCAAGAGGAAGATCGCGGGGGCGCCCGATCAACACATGCGCCTTGGTTGTGCCGGATGCGTGCTCATCGCCCAGCAGGCGCCAGCCGAGCCGGCGCAGGTCATAATCGGCAGGAACCGGTCCCGCCGGGAACCAGCGAAACAGCCGCACGTCTTCCTCTCACAGGCGACCCTGCCCGTGGTCAAGGGCTGCACCGATCAGGCTGTCAGCGCAAGCGCAGATGCAACCGGGTACAGCGCAAACCGGCGCGGCGCCGGTCAGGCGGCGGTCGTGTTCACACCCATGCTTGCCAGATAGCGCCGGATATTGCGCGCGGCCTGGCGCAGACGCTGTTCGTTCTCGACCAGGGCGATGCGGACAAAGCCTTCGCCTTCTTCGCCATAGCCCACCCCGGGGGCGACCGCGACTTCGGCATGGGTGAGAAGCTGCTTGGAAAACTCCAGGCTGCCCATTTCCTTCAGCGCCGGAGGCAGCGGCGCCCAGGCGAACATCGAGGCTTTCGGGCTGGGGATCTCCCACCCGGCCCGGCCGAAACTTTCCACCAGCACGTCGCGGCGCTTCCGATAGAGGCTGCGGTTCATCTCGACGATGTCCTGCGGGCCGTTGAGCGCGGCGCAGGCCGCAGCCTGGATCGGCGTAAAGGCCCCATAATCGAGGTAGCTTTTCACCCGCTTGAGCGCGGCGATCAGCCGCTGGTTGCCAACCGCGAAGCCAACCCGCCAGCCCGCCATGCTGAAGGTCTTGGACATCGAGGTGAATTCCACCGCGACATCCTTGGCCCCCGGCACCTGCAGGATCGAAGGGGTCGGATTGTCGTCGTAATAGAGTTCCGAGTAGGCCAGGTCCGAGAGGATCCAGACCTTGTTTTCCCTGGCCCAGGCAACCAGCCGCTCATAGAACGCGAGATCGACCGTCTCGGCCGTCGGGTTTGACGGATAGTTGACGATCAGGATCGACGGACGCGGCACGGTGAAGGCCATGGCCCGGTCAAGCGCGACGAAATAGGCTTCGTCCGGGGTGGTCGGGACCGAACGGATCGTCGCCCCGGCGATGATGAAGCCGAAGGTGTGGATCGGATAGCTGGGGTTGGGCGCCAGCACCACATCGCCCGGCGCAGTAATCGCGGTGGCAAGGCTGGCAAGGCCCTCCTTCGAACCCATGGTCATCACCACTTCGGTTTCGGGATCGAGCTCCACGCCAAAGCGGCGGCCATAGTAGGCGGCCTGGGCCTTGCGGATGCCGGGAATACCGGAACTGGCGGAATAGCCATGGGCATCGGGCTTCTGCGCCACTTCGCACAGCTTGTCGATCACGTGCTGCGGCGGCGGCAGATCGGGGTTGCCCATGCCGAGGTCGATGATGTCCCTACCGGCGGCGCGTGCTGCGGCCCGCATGCCGTTGACTTCGGCGATGACGTAAGGCGGCAGGCGCTTGATGCGGTAGAATTCTTCGGACATTGGACCTTTCCCGGTGATACGCGCCACGCGGCGCAGAGCCGCCTTATCGGGGATTGACGGCGAATACGCCAGTGCGTTTGCGAAAAAAGGCTCGTCCGGTTTATCTTGTTCCTGCCTGGCCCGGCGCGTGATGGATTACATCCCGCCCAATACCTGATAGGATCGCTGCAATCGACCGCGACTGCCAGCAGCGCTGGTGGCCGCAGCGGCCTTTTGATCACCAGGACCCGATGACCCAGCCCAGCGATCCCGCCGAACTGTTCAGCGCCTTTCTTCAAGCGCCCGAGCAGCTGCTTGGCCAGTTGATCCCCGGACAGCAAGGCGGCCCGGCCAGCGGGGATATGGCGCAGTGGTTCAGCGCCGCCCGGCGGATGCAGGCGCTGTGGCTGGAATTCCAGCGCCAGCAGGCTGAAACGGCGGCGGGAAAGCTGCCGACGATCCTGTCCGATCCGGGCAATTTCATGGGCATCATGCAGGACTGGCTGAAAGCCCTGCCGATTGCTTCGATCGAAACCCAGAAACAGCTGTGGGAAGACGGGCTGGAACTGTGGCAGAAGGTGCTGGGCCAATACGGCATCGGCCCCAAGGCCGGCGAAGCCCAAGGCGGTGCGCCGGACCTGCCGCGCAAGGACCGCCGCTTTGCCGATCCCAAGTGGCGGGAACAGCCGTTTTACGCGCTGGTCCACCAGACCTACCTGATGCTGGCCGAACAGGTCATGGCCATGGCCGAGCAGGTCGAAACGCCCGATCCGGCCCGCAAGGAACAGCTGAAGTTCGCGGCCCGCACGCTGGTCGAGGCGCTGAGCCCGGCCCATTTCCCGCTGCTCAACCCGCTGGTCATGGAAAAGGCCGCCGCCACGCGCGGTGAAAGCCTGGTCAAGGGGTTCGAACACCTGCTGGCAGACCTGCGGCGCGGACAGCTGACCCATGTCGATCCCGAGGCCTTCAAGGTGGGGGAAAACATCGCCACCACGCCGGGCAAGGTGGTGCATGAAACCCCGCTCTATCAGCTGATCCAGTACAGCCCGACCACCGCAAAGGTGCTGGAAGTGCCGCTGGTGATCTTCCCGCCGTGGATCAACCGGTTCTACATCCTCGACCTGTCTCCCCAGAAAAGCTTCATCCGCTGGGCGGTGGAACAGGGCCTGACGGTGTTCGTCGTCTCGTGGAAGTCGGCCGACGAGAGCATGAAGGATCTGGTCTGGGACGATTACATCCGCAGCGAGATCGACGCGATCGACACCGTCCGCGACCGGCTGGGCGTGAAGAGCGTCCACACCATCGGCTATTGCGTGGCCGGCACCACCCTGGCCGCCACGCTGGCCGTGCTGGCCCGGCGCGGCGAGGCCGACAAGGTCAAGAGCGCGACCTTCTTCACCGCCCAGGTCGATTTCGAGAAAGCGGGCGAACTGAAGGTGTTCATCGACGAGGCGCAGCTGCAAGCGCTGGAAAAGCTTTCGGCCGAAACCGGCTATCTTGACGGGCGCTACATGGCGGCAACCTTCAACCTGCTGCGCGGCAACGACCTGATCTGGAACTATGTCGTCAACAATTACCTGCTTGGCGATGACTATCCGGCCTTCGATCTGCTGCACTGGAACGGCGATGTCACCAACCTGCCGGCCAAGTGGCACATGAGCTACCTGAAGGACCTCTACCGCGACAACAAGCTGGTCGTGCCCGATGCCCTGTCGGCTGATGGCACCCCGATCGACCTGACCCGGATCAAGACCCCGGCCTATATCCAGGCCGGGCGCGAGGATCACATCGCCCCGGCCGAAAGCGTCTGGCGGATGATGCACCACCTGCGCGGAGAGAAGACCTTCCTGCTGGCCGGATCCGGCCATATCGCCGGGGTGGTCAACCCGCCCGCGGCGAAGAAGTACCAGTACTGGACCAATCCCGGCCCGGCCGAGAGCTTTGCCGAGTTCGTTTCCGGCGCGGTCGAGACGCCGGGCAGCTGGTGGCCGCACTGGATCGAGTGGATCCGCGCCCGCGACGGCGCGGAAGTGCCGGCCAAGGGCAAGCGCGTGCCCGGCAGCAAGGGCGATCGTGTGATCGAGGACGCCCCGGGTCGCTATGTGAAGATGCGGTAAGTCATTGCATCATAAAGGTAAATGCCATTTATGCTGCACTGCACAAAAATTCCTTGACTTCGCAGGTGCAATACCTATTTTGTGCACTGCAACATGAGCCGTGTGGATTGTCCGCGTGGCCCCTGCGAAGGATTTGACCGATGGCTGAAGCCACCGAAAGCAAGATCGACGCCGCCAAGGCCGAAGCCGCGGCGGAAAAGGCCTATGCCGCTGCTGCTGCCGCCGCCCCGGTGAAGGCGGACGCCCAGACCGAGGCCAAGCCGCAGGCTGACGCCCCGGTCGCGCAGCAGGCGCCGGCCAAGACCGCCGCCAAGAAGACTGCTGCACCGAAGAAGGCGCATGGCAAGAAGGCAGCCGAACCCAAGGCCGCAAAGCCCGCTGCCGCCCCCGCCCATTCTTTCAAGGACACGATCATGACCAAGACCAAGACCACCGCCGAAGACTTCACCGCCAAGTTGCAGGAAACCTTTGCCGAAGCGCAGGAACGCGCCAAGGCCGCATTCGAAAAGAGCCAGACCCTGTTCGGCGAAGCCGGTGAATTCGCCAAGGGCAACATCGAAGCCCTGGTCGAATCCGGCAAGGTGCTGGCCGCCGGCATGCAGGACCTCGGCAAGGACTATATTAGCGAAGCCAAGACCGCGTTCGAAACCGTCCAGTCCGACATCAAGGACCTGGCCGCGGTCAAGACCCCGGCCGACTTCTTCAAGCTGCAGGGCGAAATCCTGCGCCGCAACTTCGACGCCGCCGTCGCTTCGGGTTCGAAGCATTCGGAAAAGGTCGTCAAGGTTGCCGGCGAAGCCTTCGCCCCGATCCAGAACCGGGTCAGCCTGGCGATCGAAAAGGTCAAGCAGGCTGCCTGAGAGCAGCCGTTCCTCGCGGTCGGGCGCCCTCTCCCCCTCTCCCCGCCGGACCGCGAGCCCAACAGCCTGGGGCCGGACAGCGCAGACGCGCCGTCCGGCCCTTCGCTTTCGGGCATGTGTCAGAACACTTGTCCTTTACCCCTTCGATGCGATATTTGCCGGGCATGATCCGCATTGACTGCCTTGACCAGACACCGCTCTGCCGCGCGGTCCGCGCTGCCGGAGACGATGGCGATTCAGGGGATGGTCAGGGCCAGATCGGGGTTGCCACCAAGACCCGGGCCAAACCCAAAAAGCCCAGCCAGTTCAAGGTCCTGATGCTGAACGATGATTACACCCCGATGGAATTCGTGGTGATGGTGCTGAAGCGGTTCTTCAACATGGATCTGGAACAGGCCACCCGGGTCATGCTGCACGTGCACCAGCGCGGAGTAGGGGTGTGCGGAATCTATCCCTATGAAATCGCCGAAACCAAGGTGAACCAGGTGATGGACTTCGCCCGTCAGAACCAGCACCCGCTGCAGTGCACCCTGGAAAAGGCCTGAGCCGCGCCTTTGCCCTTTGCCGCTGCCAGCCCTGCGGTTAAGGAGGCGGCAGAGCAGCTATTCCGGGCCGATCCGCTTTCGTGAAATTCATTCCCGCCATTGACCGCTATATCTTCCGGCTGGTGCTGATGCCCATGCTGGCGGTCTTTGTCGTCGCCGCTTCGCTGCTGGTGCTCGACAAAATGCTCAAGCTGTTCGAATTCGTCGGCAATGAAGGCGGGCCGATCGGGGTCGTGTTCCGGATGCTGGCCAACCTGCTGCCGGAATATGCCAGCCTGGCGATCCCGCTGGGGCTGATGCTGGGCATCCTGTTCGCCTTCCGCAAGCTGGCCACCACCAGCGAGCTCGACGTGATGCGGGCGGTCGGGCTCAGCTATACCCGCTTGCTGCGGGTGCCTTACGTGATCACGATGTTCCTGGCCGGGATCAACCTCCTGATCGTCGGCTATCTCCAGCCGCTGTCGCGCTATTGGTACGAACAGCTCGATTTCGAATTGCGTTCGGGGGCGCTGGGCGCCTCGATCAAGGTGGGCGAATTCACCACCCTGCAGGACCGGATGGCGCTGAGGATCGAGCAGAGCAAGGACGACGGCCGCCAGCTTATCGGCATATTCGCGCGGTTCTCCTCACCCAAGGGTGAAGTGCTGACCATTTCGGCCCGCGAAGGCCGGTTCCTGGCGCTGGAGGGCAGCCCGGACACGATCATCCTGCGGCTGACCGACGGGCAGATCATCCAGGACGAGCCCGGAGCCAGCCCGCGCGTCCTCAGCTTTTCCCGCCATGACCTGCCGATCGACCTGCCCGCGATCGAGCAATTCCGCGAGCGCGGCGGCAAGGAGCGCGAATACATCCTGCCCGAACTGCTGCAGATCGGGTGGAGTGACCGGGTCACCCAGCAAGTACGCAACGAAACGCGGGCCAGCCTCAATTACCGGGTGGTCGAAGTGGTGATGATGCTGCTGTTGCCGCTGCTGGCCGTGGCCCTGGCGGTGCCGCCCAAGCGCTCGACCTCGCCGCTCGGCGTATTCGTCTCGATCGTGCTGGTGGTGGCCTATCACAAGGTCAACGAATACGGGCAGGCCGCTGCCGCCCAGGGCCGGCTACCCCCGGAACTGATCCTGTGGGGGCCGTTCGCGATCTTCGCCGCGCTGATCGTGTGGATGTACTGGCGGGTGGCCTATGTTCCCGGCGGCCAGGCGATCGGCGCACTGGAACGCTTCTTTGCGGTCACCGGCAAGAAGATCGCCGCGCTGTGGAAGCGCAGCCGTCGGCAGGTGGGGGCTGGTTGATGCTGGCCGACATCTTCCCATCGCGCACGCTGACGCTCTACCTTGCGCGGCTGTTCGTCACCCGGATCCTGGGTGTGCTGATCCTGCTCGTACTGGTGTTGCAGATGCTCGATCTGCTGTCCGAAAGCGGTGACATCCTGGCCGTCCCCGGCAATGGCGAGGCAGAGCTGTGGTATTACGTCAGCTTGCGAATGCCGCAGCTGATCGCGCGGTTCCTGCCCTATTCGGTGCTGCTGGCGACGCTGTTCACCTTCTGGCCGCTCAACCAGAACAGCGAAGTCATCGCAATGCGCGCGGCCGGGCTGTCGGCGCACCAGATCCTGGCGCCGATGCTGCTGACCGCCGGCGCGATCAGCCTGATCAGCTTTGCCTTCAACGAAACCGTGGTGACCAGGGCCACCGGCACGCTGAAGGAGTGGGACGCGATGCGCTATTACCCGATCCCCGAGGATACCGGGGTTCGCGCCAACGTCTATCTGCGGGATGGAACCCATATCCTCACTGCCGAGCAAGTGACCGGCAGTGGCGACAAGATCGAGATGACCGGCGTCACCTGGTACCGCCGCGATGCCAGCGGCATGGTCACCGAACAGCTGCGCAGCCCGCGCGCGACCTGGGCCGCACCCGGCTGGCGGCTGGAAAGCCCGCGCTGGTTCGATGTGAAGACCACCGATCTCAAGGCCCTGCCGAACCAGATCGTCGCCCCCGGCGTGACCCCGGATCAGGTGCTGATCAGCAAGGTCGATCCCGACGGGCAGAATATCTTCGAACTCTCCCGCTCGATTGCCGCGCTCAAAGCAGCCGGGCGCCGCACCAGCGAGCTGGAGGCCAAGTGGTGGCACAAGCTGTCGGGTCCGCTATCCGCCGTGCTGATGCCGCTGCTCGGCTCGATCGCGGCCTTTGGCCTGGCGCGGTCGGGCCAGTTGCTGGTCCGCGCCGTGGCGGGGATGGCTCTGGGCTTTGCCTATTTCGTGGTCGACAATGCCGCGCTCGCCATGGGCAATTTCGGCGGTTACCCGGTGGTCGTCGCCGCCTGGGCGCCGTTCTTGCTGTTCGCCCTGCTGGGCGAGACAGTGCTGGTCAGAACAGAGGAATGATTCCCCTATCTTCCCCGCACCCCTATCTTCCGCGCACCCCTATTTTCCGCGCACCATCGTGCTGCGGGCGATCTTGGCCAGCAGCGGCATGAAGCCGGTATAGCTCGATTTCTCGAAGGTCGATTGCGCGCCCAGGTGCTGGCTGATCCGGCGGTGCGCCTCGCCCAGCGAATGGTAAGGCATCGACGGCAGCAGGTGATGCGTGGCGTGATAGCGCAGGCCAACCGGCGCCCACAGCGGCGAAAGCAGGTTGGGCGGCGGAACGTTGACCGAATCAAGGTATTGCCCGGTCACGGTCATGGTATCACCGTCATTCTCCCACAGGTGGGCGACCAGCGTGCGGATCTGGTTGAGCAGCGCGGTGACCGCCACCACCGCCATGGCGATCGCCAGCCAGCGCCAGCCCCACAGCTGTGTGCCGGCGAGCAGGGCCAGGGCCCAGACACTTGCCCCCAGTTCCTGCCAGAACACCATCCGCGCAAAATCACCCTCCGGCGGACGGCGGCGGAAATCGGGATTGATCGACAGCGACGAGGCGCGTTCCCACACCAGCTTGCGCAGCGGCGGCACGATCACGCCCAGCGGCACCAGAATGGCCGAACGGATCAGCAGGCCGACCGGCAGCAGCAGCGAGACGAGCAGGAAGGCCGGCAGGGTCCACGGCTTCATCAGCGCCAGCGGAAGGTATTCCGGATCCTCCGCCGTGCCATAACGGGTGCGGGCGTGGTGCAGGGTATGGACCCCTTCGTACATGAACGAAGGCGTGAGTAGCGGGATCCCGACCAGCACGTTCCACACGAAGCGGAAACCCGGCAGGGCGTTCTTGTGAATGTGGGTCAGTTCGTGAATGAACAGCAGCGCGCGGTAGAGCGTGAACACCGCCAGCACCCCGCAGGCCCAGGCCTGCCATCCATCCAGCACGATCGCCCCGGCCAGCGCGGCATAGCCGACCGCGGCCGAAACCAGCATGTCTGGCCAATAGATTTCCGGCCGCGCGACGGAAATGTCGCGGGTCAGTTCCACCGCCGCGCGCAGCATTGCCATGTCGTCCGGGATCGCGGACTTCTTCATGGGCTGGGCCTGGGCAGGATCGATCTTGGTCTGGGCAGTCATCAGCTTATTCCATTGCAGTCCGGCTTGGCGTAGTGCCGGGGGCTATCGCCGGTCGCATTGACCTGAAACAAAGGCAGTATCGTGGCAGCAGCAGAGATAACCGTCACCCCCCTGGCCAACAAGGCCGACCTCAATGCTTTTATCGATCTTGCTTATCGGCTGAACCGTTCGGACCCGAACTGGGTTGCACCGCTGCGCTTTGAACAGGTCGAGCTGCTGACCCCCGGCAAGAACCCGTTTTTCGACCATGCCGATGTCCAGCTGATGCTGGCCCGGCGCGGCGGCACAGTGGTGGGGCGGATATCTGCCCATATCGATCATCTGGCACTGGCCCAGCCGGCCGGGCAGGGCATGGGGCCAGGGACCGGCAACTGGGGCCTGCTGGAAGCCGAGGACGAGGCAGTGGCCGCGGCCCTGATCGGTGCGGCGGAGGACTGGCTGCGCGCCCAAGGCATGACCCGCGTGCTGGCCCCGCTGTCGATGTCGGTGTGGGAAGAGCCGGGCCAGCTGACCAGGGGCTTCGATCATCCACCGACCGTGATGATGGGCCACCAGCCGCAGCGCTATCAGCACTATATCGAGAGCCTGGCCTATAACCCGGCCAAGCTGCTGCGTACCTATGAGCTGGACATCACCAAGGAATTTCCGCCGCTGATCCAGCGGGTGGTCCAATCGGGCGAGCGCAATGCCAAGATCAACGTGCGCGGGGTGGACAAGTCAAAGTTTGACGACGAAGCGGCGATCATTCTCCACATCCTCAACGATGCCTGGTCGGACAACTGGGGCTTCGTGCCTTTCACCGACAAGGAAATCGCCTATGCCGGCAAGAAGTTCAAACCGATCGTCCGCGAAGACCTGATCATGATCGCCGAGTACGACGGCGAACCGGTGGCCTTCATGATGACCCTGCCCAACCTCAACGAAGTGCTGCAGCCGCTGGGCGGCAGCCTGTTCCCGCTGGGCTGGGCCAAGCTGCTGTGGTGGCTCAGGAAGCCGCACAGCAAGACCATGCGGGTGCCGCTGATGGGCGTCCTCAAGAAGCACCAGTCCAGCCGCCTGGCCAGCCAGCTGGCCTTCATGATGATCGAATACATCCGCCGCGCCGCCACGACCCGTTACGGCGCAACCCGGGGCGAGATCGGCTGGGTGCTGGACGATAACCAAGGCATGAACGCAATTGCCGACGCGATCGAAAGCACGGTCAACAAGGAATACACGATCTACGAAAAGCAGCTTTGATCGCTGCGCTGTGCCGATCCGAGAACGGCTTCGCCTGGCCAGCCAGGGAAAGCCGGATGGCTTTCCCGCACCGCCGTCAGGCGGACAAGAACGGCCGCTCCGCCTATTCGCCCCGGTCCACGGCACTGGTCACGGCGACGTCCATCGTCACGTTGCCGAGCGTGCGCATGATGTCGGGCAGCATTTCCACCGCCACCAGCAGCGCCAGCGGGGCCAGCGGCACGCCCATCGCGTTGGCGATCGGGCCGACCGAAATGACGAAGCTGATCGTGCCGGGCAGCGAGACGGAACTGAGCGACACCAGGAAAGCCACAAAGACGCCCGCCATCAGCGCGGCGGCGGACAGCGGCGTTCCAGTGAGGTGCGCGGCATAGATCGCCACCCCCATGTTCATTGCCGGGCTGGTCCCGCGAAAGATCGCCACGGCCAGCGGCAGAACGAAATCGGCGGTCGCCTCGCGCACGCCCAGCTTGCGGCAGGCGGCCAGCATCGCCGGCAGGCTGGCGAGCGAGGACTGGGTGGAAATCGCCACGGCATGGACCGGGGCCATGGCCCGGGCAAAGGCGCCCGGCTTTTGCCGGCCCAGCGTGATCGCCAGCACATATGCCCCCAGCAGCACGACGAACCCGGCGGCGGAAACGATCACGATGTAATGCGCCAGCGCCCCGATCGCATCGCCCCCGGTCTGCGCGCCCAGCGTGGCGGCCAGACCAAACACGCCCAGTGGCGCCAGCATCAGCACCCAGCCGACAATCACCATCATCGCGCCGGCCAATCCTTCAAAGAACAGCACGATCTGGCGCCGCTGCTCCGCCCCGATCCGGGTCAGCGCGAGCGCGAACAGCGAAGCGAAGATCACCACCGGCAGCATCGCGCCGCCGGCCGCGGCAGCAAAGATGTTCTGCGGCATCATCGCATCGAGAATGTCGGCAACGCCCGGCACCTTGCCCGGATCGGCCGCCCCGCCGCTTAGCGCCGCAACCGCCTTGGCCGGAACCGGGAACAGCTCCAGCAGCGCAGGGATCAGCAAGGCCGCCATGAGCCCGGCGGCCAGCAGCAGGGCCACGAACAGGCCGACCGCGCGGCGCGCCAGCCCGCCCCCGCCGGCCGCAGCCAGGGTCTGGGAAATGCCGGTCACCACCAGGCCGATCACCAGCGGCAGGATCGTCAACTGCAAGGCCTTCAGCCACAGGTTGCCCATCGGTTCGGCCACGGCCAGCAGCGGACCCTGCGCGGCGGTGTCTTTGAGCAGCATCGCCGCAAGAAAGCCCAGCACCAGCCCGGCAAAGGTCAAAAGCGCCGGCACCCGGATTTCGGGAAAGCCCGCGGCGGGCTGGCGTTCGGTCATGTCTGCTCCCCAAAGCAAGTGTCTGAACGCGTGACTTTAGCGCGCCGAGGCGACATAGCAATTTCTTGAGAGTTGGGGTGCTAAGAGGCGGGCATGGGACGCAGCTATTTCGGCACGGACGGGATCCGGGGCCTGACCAATGCGGGGGTGATGACCGCCGCCGTGGCGATGAAGGTGGGCCAGGCGGCCGGCACCCGGTTCCTGCGTGGCAAGCACCGCCACCGGGTGGTGATCGGCAAGGACACGCGGCTTTCCGGCTACATGCTGGAAAACGCGCTGGTCGCGGGCTTTACCAGCGTGGGGATGGACGTGGTGCTGACCGGCCCGCTGCCCACCCCGGCCATTGCCATGCTGACGCGAGAGCTGCGCGCCGATGTCGGCGTGATGATTTCGGCCAGCCACAACCCCTATCAGGACAACGGGATCAAGCTGTTCGGCCCCGATGGCTTCAAGCTGTCGGACGAGGATGAACTGGCGATCGAAGCCATGCTGGGCACGGATCTGCCCTTGGCCCCGGCCGCCGAGATCGGCCGGGCCCGCCGGATCGATGATGCGCGCGGACGCTATATCCACGCGGTCAAGGGCTCGCTGCCCGACGATGTCCGATTGGACGGCCTCAAGATCGTGGTCGATTGCGCCAATGGCGCGGCCTACCAGGTGGCCCCGTCCGCCATCTGGGAGCTGGGTGCGCAAGTGATCGCAATCGGCGTTTCGCCCAATGGCACCAATATCAACGACAAGTGCGGATCGACTCACCTGGCGCTGATCAAGGAAACCGTCGTCGCCAGCGGCGCGGATATCGGCATTGCGCTGGATGGCGATGCCGACCGGCTGATCGTGGTTGATGAACAGGGCCAGACGGTCGACGGCGACCAGATCATGGCCCTGATCGGCACCCGGCTGGCCGCGCGCGGAACCTTGCGCGGCGGCGGCGTGGTCGCCACAGTCATGTCCAACCTCGGGCTGGAACGCTATCTGGCGGGGCAGGGGCTGACGCTTGAGCGCACCAAGGTGGGCGATCGCCACGTGCTGGAACGGATGAGGGCGGCCGGTTTCAACGTCGGCGGGGAACAGTCCGGCCACATGATCCTGCTCGATCACGGGACTACCGGTGATGGCACCGTGGCGGCACTGCAGGTGCTGGCCGCGCTGGTCCAGTCGGGCAAGCGGGCAAGCGAACTGCTCCACCTGTTCGATCCGGTCCCGCAGCTTTTGAAGAACGTACGCTTTGCCACCGGCAAGCCGCTGGAGGATGCGCGCGTCCAGGCCGTGATTGCCGAAGCCGAAGCGCAACTGGCCGGCAAGGGCCGCCTGGTCATCCGCCCCTCCGGCACCGAGCCAGTGATCCGCGTGATGGCCGAAGGCGACGATGCGGGGCAGGTTGAAGCGGTGGTCGATGCGATCTGCGCCGCGGTAAGGGAGGCGGCCGATGCTTGAAATGCGCCCCGATTGCGAACAGTGCGGCACTGACCTTCCGGCCGAGCTGCCCGGTGCTTTCATCTGTTCGTTCGAATGCACCTTCTGCACCGAATGCGCCGATGCGCTGGACGAATGCTGCCCCAATTGCGGGGGCGAGCTGCTTGACCGGCCAACCCGGGCGAAGCCGCTGCACGCCAAGGCTCCGCCCAGCAAAGTCAGAATGTTCACGGTCTGATGGCTCCGCCCCGCATCCTGTCCATCGCCGGGTCGGACAGTTCCGGCGGCGCGGGCATCCAGGCCGATATCAAGACCATTACCATGCTGGGCGGCTATGCGATGACCGCGATCACCGCGATCACCGCGCAGAACACACTTGGGGTGACAGCGCTCGAAGCGCTCAGCCCGGACCTGATCGGGGCGCAGATCGATGCCTGCACCAGCGATATCGGGGTCGATGCGGTCAAGATCGGGATGCTGGGTTCCCCGGCAATTGCCGCAGTGGTGGCAGAGCGGCTGGAGGCCCTTTGCGTGCCGGTGGTGTTCGATCCGGTGATGATCGCCACCAGCGGCGCGGCGCTGGCCGACGCCGACACGATCGCAGCGTTCGAGCGGCTGATGAGGCTGGCCGTCCTGACCACCCCCAACGTGCCCGAACTGGAAGCTCTGGGCGGGCACGAGGGGATGGCCGCGCGCGGCATCGCCTATCTGGCCAAGGGCGGCGATGCGCAAGGCGAGCGGGTGGAAGATGCGCTGTGTCTGCCGGGCGCAGAGCCGCACGTGATGGCCGCCACGCGGATCCACACCCGCCACACCCACGGCACCGGCTGCACCCTGTCCAGCGCGATTGCGACCTATCTGGGCCGCGGGCTGGAGCTGCCCGAAGCGGTCGACCGGGCGCGGCTGTTCGTCCGCTCCGCCCTGCGCGCCGCCCCCGGCTTCGGCGCCGGAAGCGGCCCGCTGGGCCACAGCGAAGCACGCGGTTAATCCAGCGCGTAGAAATCGCGGATCACGTCCCAGGCTTCCTCGGCCGTTTCGACCATGTGAAACAGCTTGAGATCGTCGGGGTTGATCACGCCTTCTTCGGCCAGCGCCTCGAAATTGACCACCCGGTTCCAGAACGCCCGGCCAAACACCAGGATCGGGATCGGCTTCATCTTGCCGGTCTGGATCAGGCACAAGAGCTCGAAGAATTCATCGAAGGTGCCATAGCCGCCGGGGAACACCGCCACCGCCTTGGCCCGCAGCAGGAAATGCATCTTGCGCAGGGCGAAATAATGGAACTGGAAGG
>JBKBSV010000043.1:0-17390 GCA_046291115.1 Novosphingobium sp.
GGTTGGTGCCGATCGTGCCGGACGGCCCGCGCCGCGCCCAGCCGACGCAATAGAGGCCGGGCAGGATGCGGCCTTCATCATTGGCGAACTTGCCCGCGCGCTCATCGAACGGAACGTCGGGGATCGGGCTTGAGCGATAGCCGATGCAGCAGACCACCAGGCCCGCCGGGATCACATAGGTTTCGCCCGTGCCGATCGCCCGGCCGGCCTCAACCACGGTGCGTTCCACCTCGATCCCCTCAACCTTGTCGGTCCCCAGAATGGCCCTGGGGCTGGCGAAGAAATCGAACTCGATCTCGATCGGACAGTCGGCATAGTGGCTTTCCGGGATCGCCGCGAAGGATCTGAGGTGCGTGACCGACTTGCGCAGTCCCGGCTCCAGCAGCGCGTCCTCACCCGGATCGGGCAGGTCGGCCGGATCGACCCGCGGCGCGGCGCGCGACAGGTGCGAAAGCTCGCCCAGTTCCTTGGGCGTCATCATGATCTGGTGCGGACCGCGCCGCCCCAGCACCACGATCCGCCTGAGCTTTGAAGTATCGAGCACATCCAGCGCGTGGGCGACGATGTCGCTGCCGGCAAATTCGGCGCGGGTCTTGGACAGGATCCGCGTCACATCCAGCGCGACATTGCCCATGCCGATAACCACGGCGGTATCGTGGCTGAGGTCAGGATCAAGATCGGCGAACAGCGGGTGGCCGTTGTACCAGCCGACAAAGGCCGCGCTGCCATAGACATTGGGCAGATCCTCGCCCGGCAAATCCAGCTTGCGATCGTGCGGTGCGCCGGTGGCGATCACCACCGCGTCATAGCACTGCTGCAATTCGGCGATCGACACATCCTTGCCGATCATCACGTTGCCGACGAAGCGGACGTTGTCGGACAGCGCCGTTGCCTCATACCGCTTGGCCACACCCTTGATCGACTGGTGATCGGGCGCCACCCCGCTCCGGATCAGGCCGTAGGGGACCGGCAGCATGTCGAACACGTCGACCCGGACATCGTCCCCCCACTGCTTCTGCGCGGCCTCGGCCGTGTAATACCCTGCGGGTCCCGAACCGATGATCGCGATATGGCGCATGTGTCAGGCTGCCTTTCTGTCTTCCCGGTCGGGCGCATTCAGGAACCCGCGCAGCGAGGAAATGGCCTGCTCGCGGTGGGTCAGCATGAACAGGTGACCGCCCTGTTCAAAGATTTCCAGCCGGCTGTGGGGGATCAAGGCCTCCAGCATCCTGCCGTTGATCAGGGGCACGATCTGGTCCTCGTCGCCCATCATGATCAGCACCTCCTTTTTCAGGAAGGGCAGGGCGGGCGCGCTGGTCCAGCCGATCATGCACAACAATTGATACAGGTAGCCGCGCGGGGTGGGCGGGGTCAGGCGGCTGATATGTTCCGCCTTGCCGCCGGTCAGCCCGCCATAAAGCGTCCGGAAATGCTCTTCCATGAAGGCCGCATCGACATAGCGGCGCGGATTGGCCATCTTGGTCAGCGCGGCCGGGTTGCCCGGCACCATGATCATCCCCGCCGTGGTGGCACACAGCACCAGGCGGCGCACCATCTCGCCATATTGCAGCGTGAAGTGCTGGGCCATGGCGCCGCCCCATGAGATGCCCATTACGTCCACTTCTTCCACCCCAAAGCGCCTGAGCAGTTCCTTCGCGGTCCAGCTCATGGTGAAGGGGTTGTAAGGCACCAGCGGTTCCGGGCTGCCGCCGACGCCGGGCATGTCGAACATGATGAAAGGCCGCTCGGTCAGCGCCTCAGCCAGCGGGGCGACCGCCTCGATATTGGCGCCGATGCCGTTGAAGAACAGGATCGGCAAATGTTCCGACGGCTCGTTCCAGCGCCAGCGCGCAACCCGCAGGGTTCTTCCGCCGACGGTTTCCATCGAGAATTCGGCGGTCAGATCAAGGCTCACGCGGGCATTCCCCTTAAGACTGGTCCAGCACGTAAAGCCCGGGTGCGGGCTCCATCGGCGGATGCTGCTTGCTGCCCAGGGTTTTGGGCGCTGGCACCTTCTTTCCGGCGCGCTGCTGCAGCCATTCCATCCAGAACGGCCACCAGCTTCCGGCCACTTCCTCGGTCCCTTTCAGCCACGCGTCAACATCGGCGGGCGGCAGGCCGGGCTTTTTCGACACATAATACTTCGCCTTGGGATTCCCCGGCGGGTTGAGGATCGCCTGCATGTGGCCCGACTGGCTGAGCACAAAGGTCACGTCCTTCGATCCGAACAGCTGGGTTGAGCGGTAGCAGGCCCGCCACGGGGTGATGTGATCGGTCGTCCCGCCCAGGATGAACAGGTCGCTCTTGACCTTGGACAGGTCGATCCGGTGCCCGGCCATCTCGACCTCGCCCTTGCGGGTGAAGGCCAGGGTTTCAAACAGGTGCAGAAAATCGCCCATCAGGCTGGCCGACAGGTTGGTCGCATCAGCGTTCCAGAACAGCACGTCGAAGGCCGGCGGATCATCGCCCATCAGGTAATTGTTGATGACATAGTTCCAGATCAGGTCGTTCGGCCGCAGCCAGGCAAAGCCGCGGGCCAGATCGTTGCCCTTGATGATCCCGGCCTTGGCGGCGCGCTGCTTGGCCAGTTGCAGGCCGTTCTCGGTCATCAGCGAACCGGCCTCGATATCGTTCTGCTTGGGATGCAGCACGGTAACCATGAAGGTCAGCGCGCCGAGCCGCTTGTCTCCAGCCGCTGCCATCTTGCTGGCCAGGATCGCCCCGGTCTGTCCACCCGAACAGGCGCTGGAGATATTGACCTTGCGTGCACCGGTAATCTCGCACACCACATCCAACGCCTTGAGGCAGGATGCGATGTAATCGTCCATCCCCCAGATCCCTTCCTCCTTGGTCGGATTCTTCCACGAGATCACGAAGCACTGGATGCCGTTGTCGGTCTGCCATTTCACCACGGACTTTTCCGGTGACAGATCGTTAATGTACATCTTGTTGATTTGCGGCGGAATTGTCAGCTGCGGGATCTCGTAGACCTGGTCCGTCGTGGGGGCATAATGGACCAGTTCGAACATCGCATCGCGGTAGACCACCGCTCCCTTTGCGGTCGCGATGTTCTCGCCCAGCCTGAACGGCCGCTTGTCGACCTGGCTGACCATGCCCTGGTTGTGGACAATGTCGTTGTAGGCGTTCTTGAGACCCTTGAGCAGCGAAAGCCCGCCGCTGTCGATCAGCCGCTTCTGCGCGGTCGGGTTGCCGATCAGCGTGTTGGTTGGCGCCAGGCCATCGATGATGATGTTGGCGATGAAATTGGCCCGGTCACGCTCCAGTTCATCCAGTTCGAGATCTTCCAGCCAGCCCTGCATTCCCTTCCGGATCGCCAGGTAATACTGCGCCCCGGCCCGGAAGAACGGGTTGTAGCGCCAGGCTGGATCCATGAAGCGCTTGTCCTTGGGATCGGGGTCAGGTCGGACTTGCCGGTCAGGATCTTGACCACATCCTCGCCAAAGCCCTGCATGTGCTTCATGGTCCGGGCCGGATCGCTGGTCGTTTCCCGCAGCAGCAGGGCCACCGCGCCGACGAAATCCTCTCGTGCCAAGCCAACCAGCGGACCCAGCGCCGTGGTCGATTGCGCCGCTTCATCCTCCAGCCTGGTGCCGTTCTTCGCCATTCATCACCCCCGGCCTATCCTTGTTCTGGCCGCCGATGATGCCCGTCTCCCGGCGCCATTTCAAGAGAATGCGCCCGACCTTGCCGGCCAAGTCCAAGTTGTCTGAAATTAAGGATAAACTTAACGGTTTCTCAAGCGCTCTGGGGCATCACGCCAGGCATGTCGGCAATGCTTCAACCCCGCCAGCATGTCAGCGATGACACGGCTGTGGCGCCCAGCGCCATGGCCGGTGCGGGCGGCGAGGGGCGGGCGACAGCCGGGCCGGGCGCCGCAACCGGTCTGGCATCGCCCGGCCGGCGCATCCAGCCGGCCATGACCCGGCAGCGAACTTCGGGCCGCAAGGGGAGCGCCCGCGACGGCCTGCCCAATCACGTTGCCCCGACCTGGAAGCTGATGGGGCCGGTCTTTGCCGGGGGCCTCGTGCTGAACGCCTTGGCCACCCGCGAACTGCCAGGAACCCTCTCGCTGGTACTGGCATCGCTGTCCATCCTTGGCGCTGCCCTGACGCCCCTGGCCCAACGGCTGGAGCAAACCCGGCTGTTCGTTCCGGCCCAGCGGCTTGGGCTGATGGCGGCCCTGGTCGGGCTGCCGATGCTGCTGTTCGGTCTCGCCATTGCCTTGTGGGTCGAGCAGGGTGACGCCAGCTGGGAACAATCGATCGGGACCCTGGTGATCCTGGGCGCGATTGCCTCGGTCATCCTCAACCGGCGGGTGGCGCTGCTGGTGTTTTCACAATCGGGGTTGTGGCTGGGCGTGGCCCTCGTCAGCGCCAGCCGGACCGGATTGTTCGCAACGGCGCTTGGCCTGGCCGTGGCCTTGTTTGTCGCCTTCCGCCAGACCAGGGCCGATCAGCACGAAGCCCAGGCCCAGCGCAAGCGCAAGCGGGCCCAGACCCGTGCCGAGGAAATCCTCAACGATTTCGAGCAGACCGGGCAGGGCTGGTTCTGGGAGACCGACCGCCGTGGCGGGCTGGTCTATGTTTCGGCGACCGTGGCGGCAGTACTGGGGGTCAAAGCGGAGCAGCTGCTGGGCCGCCAGCTGGCCGATCTGTTCCAGCCGGACATTGCCGGACAGGAGAGCGAGCGCACGCTCGCTTTCCATCTCAATGCCCGATCAGCCTTCACCGACCTGGCTTTGCGAGCGGCCACAAGGGAGGACGAAGAGCGCTGGTGGTCAGTCAGCGGCCGGCCGCTCTATGATTCCTTCGGCAACTTTCTCGGCTTTCGCGGGTCCGGGCATGACCTGACCGAAAAGCGCCGGTCCGAGGAACAGGTTTCGCGTCTGGCGCATTACGATTCGCTCACCGGGCTCGCCAACCGGTTGCAGATGGCCCAGACGCTGGAGAAGATCCTGCTGGCACCCAATCCGGACCATCGCGCCTGCGCGGTCTTCCTGCTCGATCTGGACCGCTTCAAGCAGGTCAACGACACCATGGGGCACCCGGCCGGGGATGCCCTGCTGACGCAGGTTGCCCAGCGGCTTCAACGGACAATTGGCGAATTCGGCCGGGTCGGGCGTCTTGGCGGGGATGAATTCAAGGTCATTCTGCCGGGGCGTCATCGCCGGGAAGATCTGGCCAACCTGGCCCAGCGGGTCATCCACAACCTGTCCGAACCGTACTCGATCGAGTGGCACCGGGTAATCATCGGCGCCTCCGTCGGGATCGCCCTTTCGCCCGACGACGGCGTCACCTCCGAAGCGATCATCCGCAATGCCGACCTTGCGCTCTATGCGGCCAAGGACGGGGGGCGCGGCAGACATCACTTCTATGCGGCGGACCTTCACAGCGATGCCGAAGAACGGCGCCAGCTTGAACAGGACCTGCGCGATGCCCTGGTCCAGGGCGGACTGGAACTCTACTATCAGCCGGTTGTTCACACCGTTACCGAACGGATCACCGGGTTCGAAGGGCTGCTGCGCTGGAACCACCCGGTGCGGGGGCAGCTTTCGCCAAGCAAGTTCATCCCGGTGGCGGAAGATTCCGGGCTGGTGGCACAAATCGGGGAGTGGGCATTGCGCACGGCCTGTCGGGACCTCGCCAGCTGGCCGGAAAGCGTCCGTGTCGCGGTCAACGTTTCGCCCCTGCAATTCGCCAATCCTGCCTTGCCGGCCATCATCACCAGCGCTTTGGCCGAAGCCCAAGTCCAGCCTTCGCGGCTGGAGCTTGAGATTACGGAAACCGTTTTCCTGAGCGACGACGAAGCCGTAGATGCCATGTTCACAGCGCTGAAGCGGATTGGCGTACGCCTGGCGCTGGACGATTTCGGCACCGGTTATTCGGCGCTTGGCTATCTGAAAAAGGCGCCGTTTGACAAGATCAAGATCGATCAGTCCTTCGTGCGCGGCGCAACCATCGAAGGTAGCCGCAACGGGGCGATCATTTCCTCGATCGTCAGCCTGGCCGAAGCCCTGGGGATGGAAACCACCGCCGAGGGTGTCGAAACGCTCGACGAGCTTGATCTGGTCCGGATGCTGGGGTGCAGCCATGTCCAGGGCTATATCTATGAAAAGCCGCTGAGCCTGGCCAATGCGACCAGTCGGCTCCAGACCGGACTGACCGCCATTGCCGTCGGGCCAAGGGCCGCGCGGGCCGCCCGCCAGACCATGCTGCGCAAGGTCGTGCTGGAAAATGGCGGGCATCACTATCACGGCACGATCCGCAACATTTCCGCGTCTGGAGCCATGATCGAAGGTTTGTGGAACGTTCCGCCTGGCACGATCTTTACGATCACTCTGGCAGAAGGGCAGATGGTTACCGCCACGGCCCGGTGGTCGCAGCAGGACCGGATGGGAGTAGAGTTCGCCACCCCGCTGCAACTGGACGATACCGGCCGGATTGCCCTGCTGTCCCAGCCAGGCGCAGAGCAAAGGCGACCAGGCAGTTTGCGCCGCGCCACGGCGGCCTGACAACACGGGTGAACGCAGGGAAATCCGTGCGAATTAGGCTTTTGGAAACCGTACGCGGTTATCAAGGTTTATCGGGCTGGTCCGATTTTCGCCGAGACTACCAGGGACAATTTTGAACGTGAGTGGATCCGCACTGGGACGATTCCGCAGCTTGCTCGCACCGGGCAAGTCGGCCTCGTCCGTGTCGCAGAAACCGCTTACCGGTTCGGAGCTTGAACAGGCGGTCCTGCTGCTGCGCGATTACGAGGCATCGGGCCTCGGCTGGTTCTGGTCCAGTAACAGCGAGGGCCGGATCACTTACATATCCGATTGCATCGCCGAGCGCCTTGGCTGTGAACGATCGGCGCTGATCGGCCAGCCGATCCAAGCGCTGTTCGTGCTCGACCGGGATGAAGATGATACGGTTGAACGCACGCTCCCGCTGATCCTCAGCGCGCGCAAGACCTTTTCCGACGTCCAGGTTCGGGCCGCAGCCGAGGATCGTGAGATCTGGTGGTCAATTTCCGGCCGTCCTCAGCTGCAGGCCGATGGGACTTTCGTTGGTTACCGCGGCAACGGCACCGACATCACCGCAACACGCCAGAGCCAGAAGGATGCCTCGCGCCTCGCGCAGTATGATTCCCTGACCGGCCTCGCCAACCGTCATCGCATGGGCAAGCGTCTGAGCGCGACACTTACCGCCTACCAGGCGGCCAAGCGGTCCTGCGCGGTGATGATGATGGACCTCGACCGGTTCAAGGCGGTGAACGATACCCTCGGCCATCCGGCAGGCGACGAACTGCTCAAGCAGGTCGCCCAGCGCCTGCAGCGGGTCATTACCGACAAGAACTGCGAGATCGGCCGCCTTGGCGGGGACGAATTCCAGATCATGCTGCCGGACATCGATGATCGCGGGCGGCTGGGTGAAATTGCCAAGACGATCATCACCATGATTAGCCAGCCCTATCAGATCGAGGGCAGTCGCTGCGTCATCGGCGCCTCGGTCGGCATTGCCATCGCGCCATATGACGGGATCAATTCCGAAGAGCTGGTGCGCTCAACCGACCTGGCGCTTTATGCGGCCAAGGGCGGGGGGCGCGGTCAGTTCCGGTTCTATTCCAGTGACCTGCACTCCGAAGCCGAGCGCCGGCGCCAGATCGAGGAAGACCTGCGCGATGCCCTTGGCAGCGGGCAGATGCGGGTGGCTTACCAGCCGATCGTCGATGCCAAGACCAACAAGGTGGTGGCGATGGAGGCATTCTCGCGTTGGGAACATCCCGAACTCGGCAACGTGCCGCCCAGCGTCTTCATCCCGATTGCAGAGGAAGCAAACCTGATCGGCCCACTTGGCGACTGGATCCTCAAGCAAGCCTGCGTCGAAGCGGCGAACTGGCCGGGCGGAGTGCGCGTGGCGGTCAACGTTTCGGCTGCGCAGTTCGCCAATACGGGCCTGCCCAGCCTGGTGGCCCAGGCCCTGGCCCACGCCGAACTCCCGCCTGAACGACTGGAACTTGAGCTTACCGAATCGATCTTCCTTGGCGACGAAACCGCAACCACAGAGATGTTCAACCAGCTCAAGCTGCTGGGCGTGCGCCTGGCGCTTGATGATTTCGGAACCGGTTACTCTTCGCTGAGCTACCTCCAGCACGCGCCGTTCGACAAGATCAAGATCGACAAGAGCTTCATCCGCGGCGTGACCGAGGAAGGCAACCGCAACGCGGCGATCATCGCCTCGATCGTCAGCCTGGCCAAGGCCCTGAAGATGGAAACCACGGCGGAGGGGATCGAAGCGCACGACGAACTGGAGGCAATGCGCAGGCTGGGCGTCTCGCAGATCCAGGGCTACATCTATTCCAGTCCGACAACGGCCGAACTGGTCGATGAAGCGCTGGCCAGCGGCGAATGGGTGATCGAGCCCGAAGGACCGAGCCGTTATCGCCAGGATCGCCGCACCGTGCTGCGCAAGGTCGGGCTGATCCACGAGGATCATCGCTACGAAGTGACGATGCGCAACCTCTCGCGCTCGGGCTGCATGGTCGAAGGCCTGCTGGACGTGCCCGAGGGCACCCAGTTCGTGGTCGATTTCGGCGAAGGCCAGCTGGCCGTTGCCGTGGTGCGGCGTTCGGCCGGGTCCATGCAGGGGCTGGAATTCGAGCAGCAGCTTGTCGATGACGGGGCCGGAGGGCTTTGTACCCGCCACCGCGTATCGCCCTATGTCCTGGCCCAGGCTGGCATGCCGCTGCAGGCCCTGCCTCCGGGCAACTATCCGATTCAGCTGATGCAGCAGCCCGGCGCGCCGCTGAGCCTGCCCAAGTTTGGCCAGGTTGAGCCTGGCAAGCCGCGCGCCAAGGTGGCCTGAAACACTGGCTGACAGGGCCTGGCGGTCCTGCTAACGGCGCGGGATATGACTGACCTGTCCCGTATCCGCAACTTTAGCATCATTGCCCACATCGATCATGGCAAATCGACCCTGGCTGACCGCCTGATCCAGTTCACCGGCGGCCTGTCGGAGCGCGAGATGAGCGCGCAAGTGCTTGATAACATGGACATTGAGAAGGAACGCGGGATCACCATCAAGGCCCAGACGGTCCGGCTCAAGTACAAGGCCAGGGATGGGCTGGAATACGAGCTCAACCTGATGGACACCCCCGGTCACGTCGACTTCGCCTATGAAGTCTCCCGCAGCCTCGCGGCTTGCGAAGGCGCGCTGCTGGTGGTTGATGCCGCGCAAGGTGTCGAGGCGCAGACCCTTGCCAATGTCTACCAGTCGATCGAGCACGATCACGAGATTGTCCCCGTCATCAACAAGATCGACCTGCCGGCCGCAGAGCCCGAAAAGGTCAAGGCCGAGATCGAGGAAATCATCGGGCTCGATGCTTCCGACGCGGTCCTCGCCAGCGCCAAGTCCGGCATCGGGATTGAAGACGTGCTCGAAGCCGTGGTCAAGCGCATCCCCCCGCCCAAGGGCGACCGCGATGCCCCGCTGAAGGCCATGCTGGTAGATAGCTGGTACGATCCCTACCTTGGCGTGGTCATCCTCGTGCGGGTGATCGACGGCGTGATCAAAAAAGGCCTCCAGGTCAAATTCATGGCCGGCGGCACCGAACACCTGATCGACCGCGTCGGCTGCATGACCCCCAAGATCGAGCATCTGCCCGAGCTCGGCCCGGGCGAGATCGGCTTCATCACCGCCCAGATCAAGGAAGTGGCGCAGGCCAGGGTGGGTGACACCATCACCACCGCCAAGGCCGGCGCGGCCGAGCCGCTGCCCGGCTTCAAGGAAGTCCAGCCGGTGGTTTTCTGCGGCCTGTTCCCGGTCGATGCCGCCGATTTCGAAAAACTGCGCGAGAGCATCGCCAAGCTGCGCCTCAACGATGCCAGCTTCAGCTTCGAAATGGAAAGCAGCGCCGCGCTTGGATTTGGTTTCCGCTGCGGTTTCCTGGGCCTGCTGCACCTTGAGATCATCCAGGAACGGCTGACCCGCGAATACGATCTTGACCTGATCACCACCGCGCCATCGGTGGTCTACCGCATCCAGCTGCGCGCCAGCCGCACCGATGACGCGCGCGAGATCTACCTTCACAACCCGGCCGACTATCCCGATCCCAGCCGGATCGAACAGATCGACGAACCGTGGATCAAGGCGACGATCTACACGCCCGACGAATACCTGGGGGCCATCCTCAAGCTCTGCCAGGACCGGCGCGGCGTGCAGACTGGCCTGACCTATGTCGGCGGTCGCGCCCAGGTAACCTACGAGTTGCCGCTCAACGAAGTGGTGTTCGATTTCTATGACCGCCTGAAAAGCATCAGCCGCGGCTATGCCAGCTTCGATTACGAACAGATCGGCCTGCGCGAAGGCGATCTCGTCAAGATGAGCATCCTGGTCAACAATGAGCCGGTCGACGCGCTCAGCATGATCGTCCACCGCGCCCAGGCGGAGGCGCGCGGCCGCCACATGTGTGAACGCCTGAAAGACCTGATCCCCCGCCACCTGTTCAAGATCCCGATCCAGGCCGCGATCGGCGGCAAGGTCATCGCCCGCGAAACCATTTCGGCCATGCGCAAGGACGTGACCGCCAAGTGTTATGGCGGGGACATCACCCGAAAGAAGAAGCTGTTGGAAAAGCAGAAGAAGGGCAAGGCGCGGATGCGCGAGTATGGCAACGTGAGCATCCCGCAGGAGGCATTCATTGCCGCGTTGCGGATGGGTGAGGAATAGGGCCGGTCGGTTTTTGCGCCAACGGCGCGAGAACGACAGGCTCTGATCTGGCGCGAAGCTCGCATCACCCTCGTTCGGGGAAAGCACCGCGCCTTTCACTTGGCGTTCAGGCTGGCACTGGTTATAGGCCAGCATCATGTTTGCCCGTTCCCCCGCGAAGCTCGCCCTTCTTGCCGTCGCATCGACGGCCATGCTGCTGACTGCCGGTTGCGCCGGACGGGGCGGGGGGCCGCGCGATACGGCCTTTGTCGCGCGCGATGTGGAAACGCTCTATGCCGCAGCCAAGCAGCGGCTTGATCGGGGTGACACGATCCTGGCCGCCGCCCTGTTCGACGAGGTGGAGCGCCAGCACCCCTATTCGCCCTGGGCCCGCCGCGCCCAGCTGATGAGCGCCTTTTCCTATTACGTCGCCAAGGATTACAACAAGGCGATCCAGTCGGCCCAGCGGTTCCTCTCGATCCACCCCGGCAACCGCGATGCACCTTATGCCTATTACCTGATCGCGCTGTGCTATTACGAGCAGATCAGCGATGTGGACCGCGACCAGAAGATCACCCAGCAGGCGCTGACCGCACTGACCGAAGTGGTCCGCCGCTATCCCAACACCCGCTATGCCGCCGATGCCCGGATCAAGATCGACCTGGTCAACGATCACCTGGCCGGCAAGGAAATGCAGATCGGCCGCTATTACCAGCGTTCGGGCCGCTGGCTGGCCGCTGCCACCCGGTTCCGCAGCGTGGTGGAAACCTATCAGACCACCAGCCATACCCCCGAAGCGCTGTTCCGCCTGGTCGAAAGCAGCCTGCAACTGGGCATGCCGGAAGAAGCGTTGAAATATGCTGCCGTGCTGGGCGCAAACTACCCGGGCAGCAAGTGGTACGACAAGGCCTATCGCCTGATGCAGAAGCATGCCCCCGGCATGGCGGCGAAGTAGGGTTTTTCTACCATAGAAGTTGACATTTTGGCGGCGACCATGCTTTATGGTCCGCGCCCATGCTGTCGCAGAAAACCCGCTATACGATCCGTGCGCTGCAGCACCTGGCCGATCATTGGCGCAAGGGGCCGGTGCGGCTGGACGCGATTGCCGAAGCGCAGAACATCCCGCGCAAGTTCCTGACCGTGATCCTTTCGGAAATGGTCCGCGCCGGCCTGGTCGATTCCACCCGCGGGCGCGATGGTGGCTATGAACTGGCCTTGGCCCCGGTCGATATCCGCTATGGCGACATCATCCGCCTGACCCGTGGCAGCCTGGCGTTGGTTCCTTGCGCCAGCCGCAACGCGCACGAAACCTGCACCAATTGCCTGCCTGAGGCGGAATGCCGCCTGCGCGGGCTGATGCTGACCCTGCGCGATGAAATGGCGGCGATGCTTGACCGGGTGACCCTGGCCGATCCGATCAAGCCGGAACCGCCGTTTGCGGATCTTGCGCCGGAGCGGGGCTGACCGCCGTTTCCAGCGCCGCCAGGAACTGGTCGGTGGCGCGCTCCCAGCTGTGCCTGGCCCCGAAAACGGCGGCCGCCAGCGGATCAAGCCGCAGCGCCTTGCGGATTGCCTGTCCCAGGTCTTCATCCAGCACGCCGATCGTGGCCGGAAAATCGCCGTCGGGCCCGCGTCCTTCGCGGCCCACGATATCGAGCGGGCCGACCACCGGATAGGCTGCGACCGGCAGGCCGCAGGCCAGCGCCTCGATCAGCACCAGGCCGAAGGTATCGGTGCGGCTGGGGAAAACGAACACGTCACCCGAACAATAGGCCCGGGCCAGCGCGTCGCCGCTGAGCGAACCCAGGAACCGGACATCGGGATAGCGCGCTTTCAGTGCGGCCAGAGCCGGTCCGTCGCCAACCACCACCTTGTGGCCCGGCACATCGCAGTCCAGAAACGCGGGCAGGTTCTTTTCCGCTGCAACCCGGCCGACATAAAGCAGGATCGGCCCCGGCAGATCGGCCAGCTCGGGCAGGGGGGCGTGGCCGGGATGGAACAGATCACGGTCGATCCCGCGACCCCACAGCCGCCAGTGCGGCAGGCCGCGACGCTCCAGCTCGCGCCCCAAGGCGGGGGTCGATACCAGCACCGCGCGCGAGGGCGCGTGGAAGCGGCGCATGATCGGCCAGAACCGTTCTGCATCCAGCCCGGTGCGGACTGCGGCATAGTCCGGAAAGCGGGTGTGCAAGGCGGTTGTGAACGGCACCCCGCGAGACAGGCACCAGCTGCGCGCGCTCCACCCGATCGGTCCTTCGGTGGCGATGTGAACCAGATCGGGGGCAAAGGCGGTCAGGCTGCGGCGGGTGCCAAAGCGCGGGGCGAGGGCCAGCCGGATCTCGCTGTAACCGGGCAGGGGCAGGGTGCGGAACTGCTGCGGGGTGATCACTTCCACTTCGTGTCCGCGCTCGATCAGCAGGGCAACGGTGGTGGACAGCGAGCGGACGACGCCGTTGACCTGGGGATGCCAGGCATCGGTGCAAAGCGCGATTCTCATGCCGGTTCCAGTTCCGGCTGCGGGCCGCTGGCGGGCCGGCTGCGGCCCTTGCGGGCCGACTGCTGGGCGGCTTCGCGGCGATGCTCGGCCAGCCAGTCGATGATCGTGATTTCACCGCTGTGATCTTCGGCCAGGGCGGTGCAGCTTTCCACCCAGTCGCCGTCGTTGTAATAGGTGACATCCCCGATGCGGCGGATTTCGGCCGAATGGATATGGCCGCAGACCACCCCGTCCACGCCGGCATCGCGCGCGGCGTGGGCTACGGCTTCTTCAAATGCACCAATGAACTGGACCGCGTTCTTGACCCGCTTTTTAAGATAGGAGGACAGCGACCAGTACGGCAGCTTCAGGCGCCGCCGGACCATGTTGAGCACGACGTTGAGCCGCAGCAGGAAAGTATAGGCCTGGTCCCCCAGAAAAGCCAGCCAGCGGGCATAGAGCACCACCGAATCGAACCCGTCGCCGTGGGTGACCAGCAGGCGGCGGCCATCGGCGGTGGTGTGGATGGCATCGAGCGCGATCTCCACCCCGCCAAAGCTCATCCCGGCATAGGGACGCAGCATCTCGTCATGGTTGCCGGCCACCAGCACCACGCGGGCGCCGCCATGGGCCATTTTCAGGATGCGGCGGCATACCTCGTTATGAGCAGCGGGCCAGTACCAGCCCTTGCGCAGCCGCCAGCCATCAACGATATCGCCAACCAGATAAAGCGTTTCGCATTCATGCGCGCGCAGGAAATCCAGCAGCAGTTCGGCATTGCAGCCGCGCGTGCCAAGGTGAATGTCCGAAATCCAGATCGTGCGCAATTTGCGCTTGGGCCGGAAGCTGCGCGGTTCGGGCAGACCGAGCCAGGCGGGAAGGGCCGAAGTGGATGCAGGTTGTGCCATGGTCTGTGTCCCCCGATGGTCCATCTGCCCGGCAGACCTGACGCCGCCGTGTTGCAAGCATGTGGCGGTATGACAGCGCGGTTACAGTGGACGAACCGGCGATAGACGGATGACTCGCCGTCGATCTGCCGCTAGAACAGGCGGCGAACATGCTGACCCGGTTATCCATCCGCAATGTCGTGCTGATCGAAGCGCTCGACCTCGATTTCGCGGGCGGGCTGGGCGTGCTGACCGGCGAGACCGGGGCCGGCAAGTCGATCCTGCTCGATGCGCTGGGCCTGGCGCTGGGCGCGCGGGCCGATAGCGGCCTGGTCCGCAGCGGCGCAGATCAGGCCAGCGTTACCGCCAGCTTTGAATTTGCCGCGCTGCCCGCCGGGATTGCCGCCCTTCTCTCTGAGGCAGAGGTCGATGTCGATCCGGGCGAGCCGCTGATCGTCAAGCGCCGGGTCAAGGCCGATGGCGGATCGAAGGCTTTCGTCAACGACCAGCCGGTCAGCGCCGCCCTGCTGCGCGAACTGGGCGCGCATCTGGTGGAACTGCACGGCCAGCACGACGATCGCGGGCTGGTCAATCCGCGCGGCCACCGCCTGCTGCTGGACCGGTTCGCCGCGCGGAGCGAGAAGGGAGCGGACCTGGCCGGGGTCGAGGCGGCCTGGAACGAATGGCGTGCGGCGCGCGAGGCACTGGCATCCGCCCGCGCCGGGGTGGAGCGCGCTGCGGCCGACCGCGACCTGCTGCTGGCACATCTTGCCGAACTGACCGCGCTGGAACCGGCCGAAGGTGAGGAGGAGCAGCTCGCCGAAGCGCGCGTCGCCATGCAGAAGGGGGAGCGGCTGACCGACGATCTGGAGGCCCTGCGCAAGCTCTGGGCGGGATCGGATTCGGCGCTGGCCAGCCTGCGCTCCGCCGCCCGGCGGCTTGACCGGATCGCGGGCGAACACCCCCTGCTGGCCGAGGCTCTGGCCGCGCTGGATCGCGCGGTGATCGAGGCTGGCGAAGCCGAAGACAAGCTGGAACGCGCGGCTGAGGCCCTGGCCCACGATCCCGCCGCGCTTGACCGGATCGAGACGCGGCTGTTTGACCTGCGCGCCGCGGCCCGCAAGCACCAGTGCCAGGTCGATGACCTGCCGCGTCTGATGCGCGAAATGCGCGCCAGGCTTGATGCGATCGAGGGCGGGGAAGCCAGCCTTGCCGCGCTGGAAGCGGCCGAGCAGGCGGCCGGCGCGGCCTATCGCGCCGGGGCCGAGGCGCTGTCCGCCGCCCGCAGCGCCGCTGCTGCGCGGCTCGATGCGGCAGTTGCGGCAGAACTCGCGCCCTTGAAGCTCGATGCCGCGCAGTTCCGTACGGCAGTGACGCCGCTGCCGGAAGAGCGCTGGGGGGCGCCCGGCATGGATGCGGTTGAGTTCTTGATCTCCACCAACCCCGGTGCGGCTTTTGCGCCGCTGGCCAAGGTCGCCTCGGGCGGCGAACTCTCGCGCTTCATCCTCGCGCTGAAAATGGCGCTGGCCGAAGAGGGCGGGGCGGCAACCGTGATCTTCGACGAGATTGACCGCGGCGTCGGCGGGGCGGTGGCAAGCGCAATTGGCGAGCGGCTGGCGCGGCTGGCTGAGGGCGGGCAGCTGCTGGCCGTCACCCACAGCCCCCAGGTCGCCGCGCGTGGGCATCGGCACTATGTGATCGCCAAATCAAGCGAAGGCACGGTTACCCGCACTTCGGTCCACCAGCTTGACGGGGCCGGGCGGCAGGAAGAGATCGCCCGGATGCTGTCCGGCGCGGAAATTACCGCAGAAGCGCGGGCTCAGGCTGACCGGCTGCTGGAGGGGGTGTGATGAAACTCTCCGAAGCCGATGCCGCCAATGAACTGATGCGGCTGGCGAAGGCTATTGCCCATCACAACCGGCTCTATCATGCCGAGGATTCGCCGGAGATTTCCGACGCGGACTATGACGCGTTGGTGCGGCGCAATGCGGAGCTGGAAGCAGCCTTTCCGCATTTGGTGCGCGATGACAGCCCGAGCCGCAAGGTCGGGCACGATATCGCCGCTTCGCCGCTCGCCAAGGTGACGCACGAAGTGCGGATGATGAGCCTCGACAACGCGTTCGCAGACGAGGACGTGGCCGATTTCGCCGCGCGGGTGCGGCGGTTTCTGGCCCTGCCGGACGAGGCCGAAGTGGCGATGACGGCAGAGGACAAGATCGACGGGCTGTCCTGCTCGCTGCGCTATGAGCAGGGCCGGCTGGTCCGCGCCGCGACCCGCGGCGACGGGCAGGTGGGTGAGGACGTTACCGCCAATGTCCGCACCATCGCCGACATTCCCCAGCAACTTACCGGCGAAGTGCCGGACGTGTTCGAGATCCGCGGCGAGGTCTATATGGCCAAGGCCGATTTCGTGTCGCTCAATGTCGCGCAGGAAGCGGAAGGGGGCAAGATCTTCGCCAATCCGCGCAATGCTGCTGCCGGATCGCTGCGCCAGAAGGACGCCTCCATCACGGCCGCGCGGACCCTGCGGTTCCTGGCCCACGGCTGGGGCGCGGCGAGCGCGGTTCCGGCTGAAACCCAGTTCGAGATGATGCAGCAGATCGCGGCGTGGGGCGTGCCGGTATCGCCGCTGCTGGTGCGCTGCACTTCGGTTGAGGCGCTGCTGGCCCATTACCGCCAGATCGAGCAGGCCCGGGCCGAGCTGCCCTATGATATCGATGGCGTGGTTTACAAGGTGGACCGGCTCGACTGGCAGGAGCGGCTGGGCTTTGTCGCCAAGGCGCCGCGCTGGGCAATCGCCCACAAGTTTCCGGCCGAGCGTGCGGAAACGACGCTGGAGACAATCAACATCCAGGTCGGCCGCACGGGCAAGCTCACGCCGGTCGGGCGGCTTCATCCGGTCTCGGTCGGCGGGGTGATGGTGTCCAACGTCACGCTGCACAACCGCGACGAGATCGCCCGGCTGGGCCTGCGCCCCGGTGACCGGGTGGTGATCCAGCGCGCGGGCGATGTGATCCCGCAGGTGGTGGAGAACCTGACCCGCGATGTGCCGCGTGAGGCCTATCTGTTCCCCGATCATTGCCCGGAATGCGGCAGCGAGGCGGTGGCCGAAGAGGGCGAGGTCGATGTGCGCTGCACCGGGGGGCTGATCTGCCCGGCGCAGCGGACCGAACGATTGAAGCATTTCGTCTCCCGCGCCGCGCTCGATATCGAGGGGCTGGGCGAGAAGACCATCGAAGAGTTCTTTGCCCTCGGCTGGCTGGAAAGTCCGGCCGATATCTTCCGCCTGCACCGGCGGCGCAGCGAAATCCTGGC
>JBKBSV010000044.1:0-17333 GCA_046291115.1 Novosphingobium sp.
GCACAAGGCGCTGCGCGCCGTGGTCTTCCCGCATGTTACCCCGCGCGCGATCCGTCCGCTGGAAGACGCGATCCGGGGCATCGCCCGCGAATTCGTCGATCACATGCTGAGCTTCGACGGGACATGCGATTTCGCGCAGGACGTGGCCTTCCTCTATCCGCTGCGGGTCATCATGACCGTGCTGGGCGTGCCGCAGGAGGACGAGCCGTTCATGCTCAGGCTGACGCAGGAACTGTTCAACAACGCCGACCCGGAACTCAATCGCGCTCGGGCCGAGCTTTCGCCGGAAGAGATGCTCAAGTCGCTGTGGGAAACCACGATGGAGCTGGAAAACTATTTCAAGGCCGTGACCGAGAAGTACCGCGCCAACCCGACGAGTGAGATCAACAGCCTGATCGCCAATGCCAAGATCAACGGGGAATACCTCAATCACCGGCAACTGATGGGCTATTACATCATCGCCGCAACGGCCGGGCACGATACCACCAGCAACACCACGGCAGGCGCGATGTGGGCGCTGGCCGAGCGGCCGGAGCTGATGAAGCAGATGCAGGAGAACCCGGACCGCATCAACGCCTTCGTCGAGGAATCGATCCGCTGGGAAGTGCCGGTCAAACACTTCATGCGCAGCGCCGTGACCGATTGTGAGATCGGCGGCCAGCAGATCAAGGCCGGCGACTGGCTGATGCTGTCCTACCAGTCCGGCAACCGCGACGAGAGCGTCTGGGCCGATCCGTTCGAATTCCGCATCGACCGCGAACAGAACCCGCAGATCGCCTTCGGCTATGGCGTTCACGTCTGCCTGGGCCAGCACCTGGCGCGGCTGGAAATGCGGATCCTGTGGGAAGAACTGTTCAAACGGTTGAAGTCGGTAGAGATGAACGGCCAGGGCGAGCGGACCATTTCCAACTTCGTCTGCGGGCCCAAGCACGTCCCGATCCGCTTCACGGTGAACTGAGCCGGAGACCGCCATGCGCAAGTGGAAATGCCGCAACTGCGGGCTGATCTATGACGAGGCGTTGGGCCTGCCCGAAGACGGCATCGCCCCCGGCACCCGGTTCGAGGACATTCCCGACGACTGGTACTGCCCTGACTGCGGGACCGAAAAGGACGATTTCGACCTGCTGGAGGAGTGACTGGGTCGGCCCATTTAACCGACCGGTTAAATTCCTGCTTGACCCGGCCCGCGCGCGCGGGTCAAGTCGGGGGATGCAGACTGAAACCATCCGTTTGCCCGTTGCCCCCGGCGTCTCGATTGCCGCCGACGTGGCCGGGCGGCGCGGCGCGCCGACCGTTATTCTGGGGCACGGCGGCGGGCAGACCCGCCATTCGTGGGACAAGGCCGAACAGCAGCTGGCCGAAGCTGGATACTTCGCAATCAACTATGACCTGCGCGGCCATGGCGACAGCGACTGGTCACCTGATGCCGATTACAGCCTTGAGACCCGGGCCGACGATCTGGCCGCCGTGGCCGCCCATGGATCGCGCCCGCTGGCGCTGGTCGGGGCATCGCTGGGCGGGATCACGGCGATGGTTGCGGCCTCGCGCGGGCTGGACCCCGCCGCGATCGTGCTGGTCGATATCGTGCCCAAGATGAGCCAGAAGGGCGTCGCCAGGATCACCGCCTTCATGACAGCCAATCCCGATGGCTTTGCCAGCCTGGAACAGGCCGCCGACGCGATCGCTGCCTATTACCCGGACCGGCCCCGGCCCAAGGATCTGTCGGGTCTCACCAAGAACCTGCGGCAGGGTGACGATGGCCGCTGGCGCTGGCACTGGGACCCGCGCTGGATGGAAAGTCCGCGCGGCGATCCGGGGCTGCTGCTCGACATGATGGACGCGGCCGACTGGACCGACCGGGTGCCGACCCTGCTGGTGCGGGGCATGAAAAGCGACATTGTCGACGATGACGGGGTGGAGGACCTGCGCCGCCGCATCCCGCATCTGGAAATCGCCGATATTCGCGGGGCCGGGCACATGGTGGCTGGCGACAGGAACGATGAGTTCAACGCCGCGGTGATCGCCTTCCTGACCAGGGTCATGCCGCCGCAGGGGTGATTTCTCCCTCTCGACTCCGCAGGGGAAATCCGTAAGCCCTTCAGCGATGATCAAATTCACCCAACAGGCCCTGCTTGCCGCGCTGTGCCCGGCGCTGATCGCGGCCGCTCTGCCGCCGGCAGCTCCCGCTGGGCCTGCACCTGCCAGCGTGCCATCCGGCCCGGTCGCCAGCGCCCTGCCGCGCCCGGCGATTGCCCCGCCAGCGGACTGGGTCGATGTGATCCCGCTGCCCAAACCGCCCAGCGATGCCGATGGCGCGGCGAGGATCGACCTGCTCGGCGATGTCCAGGTCAGGTTCACCGACCAGGGCGAGGTCACTTATCTCGGCTTCGCCTGGATCATCGGCACCGCCCACGGGCTCGATTCCGGATCGCTCAAGGTGGACTGGGATCCCAGCCTGGAAACGCTGACCATCCACCATTACCGCGTGCTGCGCGATGGCCAGCCGATCGACCTGCTGGGCGATGGCAGCCAGCTGAAAGTGATCCAGCGCGAAACCCGGATGGAAAGCGCCATGCTCGACGGGCGGCTGACCGCGACGCTCCAGCCGGAGGACCTGCGCGTGGGCGACGTGGTCGAACTGGCCTATTCGATCGAGCGGAACGATCCCGCGATGCAGGGCCTTTCCGAGTATCTGACCGGCCCGGCTGATGGTGCCACCTTCGGCCGGTTCCGGGTGCGGATGCTGTGGGACAAGGGCAAGGCGATGCAATGGCGGGCCTATCCCGGCATCCTGCAGCCAAAGATCAGGAAAACCCAGCAGGGCACCGAGCTGGTGGCCGAAGTCTGGAACACCACTGCGCCGCGTGCGCCCGAAGGCGCCCCGCAGCGCTTTTCGCTCGTCAACGCGATCGAAGTAACCCAGTTCAAGGACTGGCAGGGCGTTTCGCGCCTGTTTGCGCCGCTTTACGCCCGCGCCGCAACACTGGCCCCGAACAGCCCGCTGAAAGCCGAAGCGGCCAAGATCGCGGCCGCCACGCCCGATCCGGTCAAGCGCACCGAACTGGCGCTGGCCTTGGTACAGGACCAGGTCCGCTACCTGTTTCTGGGGATGGACGCGGGCGGTTTCGTGCCGGCCAGCGCCGACCAGACCTGGGCCAGAAGGTTCGGCGATTGCAAGGGCAAGACCGTGCTGCTGATCGCGCTGCTGAGCGAACTGGGGATCGAAGCGCGGCCGGTGCTGGTGCATACCGAGCAGGGCGATCTGGTCGGCACCCGGCTGCCTTCGATGGAAGCCTTCGATCACGTGATTGTCGAGGCGAAGATCGGCGGAAAGACGTATTATCTCGACGGTACCCGGCTGGGAGATGACCGGCTCGACCGGCTGGAAGTACCCAATTACGGCTATGGCCTGCCGATCTCGGCCAAGGGCGAAGGGCTGGTGGCGATGGTCGCGCCGGCGCTGGAACGGCCGGCCAGTTCGGTGACGCTCAGCATCGATGCCAGCAAGGGGCTGGACGTGCCGGCTCCGGTCACGGCGGAAATGCGCTTTACCGGGGCCTTCGCCTCAGACGTGCGGCAGCGATATGCCAGGTTTTCGCAGGCCGAACGCTCGCGCGAATTGCGCAAACTGTGGCGCGATGGCTTTGCCGCGATCACCCCCGCCAAGGTGGCGACCCATACCGATCCAGAGACCGGCGATTTCGTCCTGACCATGCAGGGCACGGTGCAGATGGAATGGATGGCCGATCTCGGCACCCGCTGGTACGAGGTGGACCGCTCGCGGTTGGGCTGGCGGCTGGACATTGCCCGCGAAGGCGGGGTCAGCGCCGATGCTCCCTTTGCCTTCCGATATCCGGACTGGTGGTCCGCGAAAGTTTCGATCGTGCTGCCCTATGGCGGCAAGGGCTTTCGTCTGCAAGGGGCCGAGCCGCTCGACCGGACGGTGGGCGATCTCTACCGTTTCCGCCGCACCGTATCGCTAAAGGACGGGGTGGTGACAATGGAAGCCGATACCCGAGCGCTCGCCCCGGAACTGCCCGCCGCCCGCGCCCAGCGGACCCGCGCCGAAATGGTCGAGATCGCCAGCGCCGGGGTCTTTATCCGCGCGCCTAATACCTATATCTCGACCGAGGCGGAACGGGAACAGACCCGCAAGGCTGACGCAGCCGAACAGGCCGCCAAGGCCAAGCCGCGCGAGCAGGCCAGCAGCGCCGGGCGCTAGGCTTCAGGCCGCGCCCTTCAGCTTGCGGACCGCGCGCCAGGCCAGGGCTTTCGCCAGGTTGCGGGCCGGGAAGGGGGCGGGGCTGGCCGGGGACAGGCCGATCTTGCGCAGCATGTGGTTGAAAGCCCGTGCATCCGCTTCGGCATAGGACCAGTCCGAACGCCAGGTGATCGACAGCGAGACAGATGGCTCGTCCCCGTTCTGGACCCAGTGCGGCGCCTTGACCGGGACATGGATCGCCTCGCCCGGGCCGATGTGGATCGCGCTGCCCTTTTCGGCAAAGGCATCCTGCCAGCTCAGGTTGCGGTGATGCAGCCCCAGGTGATAGCGCTCGTGGATGTCGGCCGAAAACATCGCCTCGTCCTCCACCGGGAACAGGGTCATGGTCTTGTGGCCCATCACCTGCAGCAGGATGTTGTGTTCCGGATCGAAGTGGAACGGCGTGACCGATCCTGGCGAGGTGATGAAGACGAAGCCTTCCAGCTGCATCATCTGCCCGGTGCGCGGCACGACGATGTCGCGCAACTGGCCCAGCACCTCGTGCAGCAGCTCCCGGTAGGCCGGCACCTGCTCGATCCGTTTCAGCGCAACCCACGATCCGGCCTCGCCAATATTGCGGATCGTCTCGGTCACGGTCAGATCGCTTTTCGGCACGTCCTCCGGGCGGATCCCGATGGGAAGCGTGCCGGGATTGTACTCGATCTCGTGCTCCGGCAGCGCCTCGGCCAGCCTGGCCAGCGCGTCGAGGGTAAGGAGCGGATGGCCCAGCAGGCCGTGCGTCAGTTTGACCGGGCGGGCCGGATAGGCCGCGGCAAAGGCCTCGCGGGTTTCAGGCGGAAAGATGGATGGCTGCATGGGAAACCCCCTCAATCGGTTCCCCCGCGCGTTAGCAGATGGGGGTTAAGATCGGGTGAGGGGGTGCGCTGCGGCCCGGCGACAAGCGATCAGTCCCGCCGGATCGCGGCGCAGTACGCGCCAGGGCGAACCGGGACCAAACGGAACAGCATCGCCGGGCGAACCGGATTCAGGCACTGCCGGTATCGCCGAACAGCGAGAGTTGTTTTTCTGCCCGTGCGGGGGCATCACTGGCCTGCAACTTCGGCACGGCCTTGCGCAGGGGATGATGCGCGGTTGATCGCGCCGGGGGTGCTAACCCGGGTGCGGATAAGCTCGGCGCGCCCGACAGGAGAATCCCATGCTCACCTTCTATGATTGCACCACCGCCCCCAGCCCGCGCCGGGCTCGGATCCTCCTGGCTGAAAAGGGCATCGCCCACACGGTCCGCCAGGTTGACCTTGCCGGGGGCGAGCAGCTTTCGGCCTGGTTCCGCAGCCTCAACCCGGCCTGCACGGTCCCGGTGCTGGTGCTGGAGGATGGCGCGGTGCTGACCGACAATGCCGGCATCGCCGCCTGGGCCGAAGCTGTGCAACCCGATCCGCCGCTGCTCGGCACCACGCCGCTGGAAAAGGCCCAGGTTGCCAGCTGGAACAGCAGGATCGAAGGCGAATGCTTCATGGCCATCGCCGAAGTGCTGCGCAACACCGCGCGGGGCATGAAGGACCGCGCCCTGCCGGGGCCGGTCAACTATGCCCAGATCCCGCAGCTGGCCGAACGCGGCCGGGCGCGCTTGCTCGACTTTCTGGACCGGTTCGAAAACCACATGCAGGGGCGTGATTGGGTGGCGATCGAACGCTTCAGCCTGGCCGACATCACCGCCGGTGTCGCGCTGGATTTTGCCGGCTGGGTCAAGGTAGACAGCAACGCAGGCCGCCCCGCCATTGCCGCCTGGCGCGCCAAGCTGGCCGAACGTCCGAGCTTCCAGCTTTAGGCCGCGCCGTCCGGTGCGCGGCCGGTGACAAACCGGCGGTGGATCGCCTCGCGGGCGCCCTGGGCATTGAACTCGACCTTAAGCATTGCCAGATATCCACACAGGGCAGGCGCGACACGGTGATACTCTCGCGGCCGTAGCACGGCTTTCCGGAGCCGGAGCGTCATGTGGGGTTGCCGGGAAACCGGGGGCGAGGCCCCACCGTCTGCCACTTCATTGGCTCCCTTCACCTTTCACATCGATCATCGTTGCGGGTGTGTCCTGGACTTGGACAGCGTAGGCAACCGATCGGCCTGGGGGACCTCTTCAACCAGCTGCAGCCGGTTCCAGACCGTCCGGCGCGCCAGCTGATAACGACGGCACACTTCGCCGATCGCGGTGGTGCGGGTGGTTCCGGCCTCCGTCATCAGGTCGACTTCGGCGATCACCTGGGCGCGGCGCGCTGCGCCAGGGCAGGGCAGATTTCCGGCATGATGCAACAAAGGTCATGCTGGCCGGGGCCGGCCGGTTTCTTGCCTGGCCTCCCGCAAACCGTGTGGCAGAGAAATTGCCTTGGGGCCAAGCCGGCCCGATGCGCTCCCATTCTCCTTGACCAAATCCACCATTGCCCCTAATGGCGCGCCGTTCCGGGGCGTATCCCGGATTGAGCTGAACATTGCCGGGGCGCGGGGGTTTCCCCTGTAAACCGTCAAAGTAACCCGGTCTTTTCAATCGGGTGGAGCGTTTTCGGCTCGCGATTGATCGCCGCTGCGGGGCCTGCCCCGCATTTGGCGCATTCGCGATTCGCATTCTCTTCATCCGGCCGAGACGGCCATCAACCAAGGTGAAGAGTACTTCATGCCCACGATCAACCAGCTGGTCCGCAAGGGCCGCGTGCCGCAGAAGACCAAGTCCAAGGTCCCTGCGATGGAACAGAACCCGCAGAAGCGCGGCGTCTGCACCCGCGTTTACACCACCACCCCGAAGAAGCCGAACTCGGCGCTGCGCAAGGTTGCGAAGATCCGCCTGACCAACAGCCGCGAAGTGATTTCGTACATTCCGGGGGAAGGCCATAACCTGCAGGAACACAGCGTTGTGCTGATCCGCGGCGGCCGTGTGCGCGACCTTCCGGGCGTGCGCTATCACGTGCTGCGCGGCGTGCTTGACACCCAGGGCGTCAAGGATCGCAAGCAGAGCCGCTCGAAGTACGGCGCCAAGCGCCCGAAGTAAGGTTTGGCGCGGTAGCGACCCTCTTCCCCGCCCGGCTGCCTTTCCGAAGGTAGCCCTTGGGTGGCTGGGCGGGGGAGAGGGCCGGTGCCGCAAGCGATCGCAGAGGTGATCGCACACTCCGAAGGAGTTAAACGAAATGTCACGTCGTCGTCGTCCCGAGAAGCGGGAAATCCTGCCCGATCCCAAGTTCGGTGATCAGGTTCTGTCGAAGTTCATGAACAACCTCATGCTCGATGGGAAGAAGTCGGTTGCCGAAAGCATCGTTTACGGTGCGCTCGAAGCCATGGAAACCCGCGCCAAGGCCGATCCGGTCCAGCTGTTCCACGATGCGCTGAACAACGTGAAGCCGCAGATCGAAGTGCGCAGCCGCCGCGTTGGCGGTGCGACCTATCAGGTGCCGGTCGAGGTTCGCCCGGAGCGCGCCCAGGCTCTCGCCATCCGCTGGCTGATCAACGCCGCGCGCAACCGCAGCGAAACCACCATGGCGGCGCGCCTTTCGGCCGAGCTGCTCGACGCTGCCAACAACCGCGGCAGCGCGGTGAAGAAGCGCGAAGACACCCACCGCATGGCCGACGCCAACCGCGCGTTCTCGCACTACCGCTGGTAAGGCGCTGGTAAGGCGCCGACTGGGCGTCACAACCCGGTCACAAAACTGCATCAGGGGCGGGGGCCGGCTCATCGGCTCCCTCCCGGCTTAAGGAAACCCAGACCATGGCACGCAGCCATCCCATTGAAAAATACCGTAATTTCGGTATCATGGCGCACATCGACGCCGGCAAGACTACCACGACCGAGCGGATCCTCTACTACACCGGCAAGTCCTACAAGATCGGCGAAGTCCACGAAGGCGCCGCCACGATGGACTGGATGGAGCAGGAGCAGGAGCGTGGGATCACGATCACTTCGGCCGCCACCACCTGCTTCTGGCGCGATCACCGCCTGAACATCATCGACACCCCCGGTCACGTTGACTTCACCATCGAAGTCGAACGCTCGCTGCGCGTGCTCGACGGTGCGGTCGCCGCGTTTGACGGCGTGGCTGGCGTCGAACCCCAGTCGGAAACCGTCTGGCGCCAGGCTGACAAGTACGGCGTGCCGCGGATGTGCTTCATCAACAAGCTCGACCGCACCGGCGCCAACTTTTACTACTGCGTCCAGACGATCATCGATCGTCTCGGCGCGACCCCGGCGGTGCTCTATCTGCCGATCGGCGCGGAAAGCGATTTCAAGGGCCTGGTCGACCTGGTCGAAATGCGCGGCATCATCTGGAAGGATGAATCGCTGGGCGCCGAGTTCGAATATGTCGAAATTCCGGCCGACCTTGCCGACAAGGCTGCCGAATACCGCGAAAAGCTGGTCGAGCTGGCCGTCGAGCAGGACGACGCGGCGATGGAAGCCTACCTCGAAGGCACCGAGCCTGATGTCGCCACTCTCAAGGCGCTGATCCGCAAGGGCACGCTGGCGCAGGCTTTCGTGCCGGTGCTGTGCGGTTCGGCGTTCAAGAACAAGGGCGTTCAGACCCTGCTCGACGCGGTCGTGGACTTCATGCCGTCACCGCTCGACATCGAGGACGTGCAGGGCATCAACCCCGACACCGAAGAACCGGACAGCCGTGCCACCTCGGACGAGGCTCCGTTCTCGGCCTTGGCGTTCAAGATCATGAACGACCCGTTCGTCGGCTCGCTGACCTTCACCCGCATCTATTCGGGCACCCTGACCAAGGGCAGCTACCTGAACTCGGTGAAGAACAAGAAGGAAAAGGTTGGCCGCATGCTGCTGATGCACGCCAACACCCGTGAAGACATCGAAGAAGCCTATGCCGGCGACATCGTTGCTCTGGCGGGCCTCAAGGAAACCACCACCGGTGATACGCTCTGCTCGGAAAAGCAGCCGATCATCCTCGAGCGGATGGAATTCCCCGAGCCGGTGATCGAACTGTCGGTGGAGCCGAAGACCAAGGCCGACCAGGAAAAGATGGGCATCGCGCTCAACCGCCTGGCGGCCGAGGATCCCTCGTTCCGGGTTTCGACCGATCACGAATCCGGCCAGACCATCATCAAGGGCATGGGCGAACTTCACCTCGAAATCCTCGTCGACCGTATGCGCCGCGAGTTCAAGGTCGAAGCCAACGTCGGTGCGCCGCAGGTGGCCTACCGCGAATACCTCGCAAAGCCGGTCGACGTCGATTACACCCACAAGAAGCAGTCCGGCGGTACCGGCCAGTTCGGCCGCGTGAAGGTCAAGGTCACGCCGGGTGAGCGCGGTTCGGGCTTCGTCTTCAAGGACGAAATCAAGGGCGGCAACATTCCCAAGGAATACATCCCGGCGATCGAAAAGGGCTTCCGTGAAACGGCCGAAACCGGCTCGCTCATCGGCTTCCCGATCATCGACTTCGAAGTGCTGCTTTATGATGGCGCCTATCACGACGTCGACTCGTCGGCTCTGGCCTTCGAAATCGCCGCCCGCGGTGCGATGCGCGAAGTGGCCCAGAAGGCGGGTATCAAGCTGCTCGAACCGATCATGAAGGTCGAAGTGATCACGCCAGAGGAATACCTTGGGGACGTGATCGGCGATATCAACTCGCGGCGCGGCCAGATCCAGGGCACGGATACGCGCGGCAACGCGCAGGCCGTGACCGCGATGGTTCCGCTGGCGAACATGTTCGGCTATGTGAACCAGCTGCGTTCGTTCACCCAGGGGCGGGCGAACTATTCGATGTTCTTCGACCACTATGACGAGGTCCCGGCCAACGTCGCGACCGAGATCAAGGAGAAGCTTGCCTAACCGGCAGGAACAATCTAGGGGCGGCGCCTGATTCAGCGGGCGCCGTCCAAACCCCGCAGATTCAATTCAAAGCGAAAGAAGGTTTGAGACAATGGCCAAGGCAAAATTCGAGCGGACCAAGCCGCACTGCAACATCGGGACCATCGGTCACGTCGACCATGGCAAGACCACCCTGACCGCCGCGATCACCAAGGTGATGGCCGAAATCAACGGCGGTGAAGCCGTCGACTTCGCCAACATCGACAAGGCTCCGGAAGAGCGCGAGCGCGGCATCACCATCTCGACTGCCCATGTCGAGTATGAAACCGCGACCCGTCACTACGCCCACGTCGACTGCCCGGGCCACGCCGACTATGTGAAGAACATGATCACCGGCGCGGCGCAGATGGACGGCGCCATCCTGGTGGTGAACGCCGCAGACGGCCCGATGCCGCAGACCCGCGAACACATCCTGCTGGCCCGCCAGGTCGGCGTGCCGGCGCTGGTCGTCTACATGAACAAGGTCGACCAGGTTGACGATCCGGAAATCCTGGAACTGGTCGAGCTGGAAATCCGTGAACTGCTGTCGAGCTACGGCTTCGACGGTGACAACATCCCCGTCATTCCGGGTTCGGCTCTGGCCGCGCTGGAAGGCCGCGACGACAATATCGGCAAGGATTCGATCATTGCCCTGATGAACGCCGTCGATACCGCCATCCCGCAGCCGCCGCGTCCGACCGACAAGCCGTTCCTGATGCCGGTGGAAGACGTGTTCTCGATCTCGGGCCGCGGCACCGTGGTGACCGGCCGTGTCGAGACCGGTATCGTCAAGGTTGGCGACGAAGTCGAAGTGGTTGGCCTGCGCGATACCCAGAAGACCGTCGTGACCGGCGTCGAAATGTTCCGCAAGCTGCTCGATCAGGGTGAAGCCGGCGACAACATCGGTGCCCTGGTTCGTGGTCTGAAGCGTGAAGATGTCGAGCGCGGCCAGGTTCTGGCCAAGCCCGGCTCGGTCACCCCGCACACCGAATTCAGCGCCGAAGTCTACGTGCTGTCGAAGGACGAAGGTGGCCGTCACACGCCGTTCTTCGCCAACTACCGCCCGCAGTTCTACTTCCGCACCACCGACGTGACCGGTGAAGTGATCCTTCCCGAAGGCACTGAAATGGTCATGCCGGGCGACAACGTTGCCCTGTCGGTCAAGCTGATCGCACCGATCGCCATGGACGAAGGTCTGCGCTTCGCCATCCGCGAAGGCGGCCGCACCGTCGGTTCGGGTGTCGTCTCGAAGATCACCAAGTAAGCTTCGGTTGATCTGACCAGCGAATTGGCCCGGCCTCCCCTGCGGAGGCCGGGCTTTTTCGTGCCTGGGGGGGAGAGCGCGCAGCCGGGACGAACCTTTGCGAACTTCACCCATTCAGGGCTGCCACACCATGGCCTGGACGTCTGCCCGCGGCCGGGGAAGAAGAAGGGGGGTGGTGAGGCGTTCCAGAAAAGAGTCCATTGGCTGTTCTCGTTCAACTGGGTTGCCGGGAGGCGCCAGAGCTGCGCCAGACCGCACCAGCCGACGGGTAGCACCGCGAGGGGCGTTCTCACCGAACCGATCAAGGTGCCCTGCGGGCTGGCCGGCAGTTGACCGAAGGCTTATTGTTCGCTAAATGTTCTTCAGTGAGGGGCTCTGCTATGGCGATCGCTGATTTCAATTATCCTGCCAGTGTTGATACGGCTGGCCCTATCCCTCTGACCTTGTCGATTTTCGCCAACCGGGATCATCTTCGCGCCTTGCTGCGCGATGATGCAGCGGCGGCGGGATTCCGGATAGGGGTTATAGCGGAGATGACCGCCTTGCTGGAAGGCGATGCACGGCCGCTGGGGGACGTGGTGCTGGTCGATTGCCCACAGGTAGACGGGGCGGTGCTGGCAGCCCTGTCGCGGCTGGATCTGCGCGCGGCCGATTGCGGGACACAGCTGGTGGTTTCCACCACGGTGGAGGCGCTGGATGACGTTTTCGGCTGCCTCGATCAGTCTGGGGCGCAGATCCTGGTCGATCCCTCGCGGGCGGAGCGGGTGCTGGCGCTGGGCCGGGTGCTGGCGCAGGTGCCGCGCCTGAGGGTGCGTGAACTGTCGGACGAGGACCGGCTGGCGCTGCTGCGTCTGACTGAGCAGGTCAGCCAAATTGCGGCCCGGCTTGACCAGATCGCCCCGCCGCTGGAACAGGGGCGGGGCGGGGACAGCGTGTTCCGGTTTGAAAGCCCAAGTCCGGCCTCTGCCACAACAGTCAGCGATCCGGGAGACCGGCTGGTCCGTGCGGCGCGCCCGCCATTGCCCGATCCGCGGCTGGTTCGCCAGATCATCCGCCAGCGCCAGCTGCGCGCGCGCTTCTTCGATGGCGATCTGTTTGCCGATCCCGCCTGGGACATGCTGCTGGACCTGACTGCCGCCCGGGCAGAGCATACCCGTGTTTCGGTAACCAGCCTCTGCATTGCGAGCGGTGTTCCGCCGACCACGGCGCTGCGCTGGATTGGCCAGATGACCGAATCCGGGCTGCTTCAGCGGGTCGAGGACGAGACTGACCGCCGCCGCGCCTTCATCGCGCTGACCGACAAGGCTGCCGATGCCATGGCCCGCTATTTCGCGCAGCTCGGCACCAGTGCGGCGCGGCTTGTTTAGGGGGCTTCGCCAGGCGAAGCAGTTCGGCCAGGGGCAGCGGTCTTGGCACATCGCCGGGGCGCTTGCTCCGCCGTCGCCGCCACGATCAGACCAGCCATGACGCCCCCTTTCCTTCGGGACTATTCGGGACTCTCTGCACCTTTCGTTTCTATCCGTTACCGCTTTGTTCCGAAAAGCCTGCTTGACCACCTGAAGAAAATGGCTATTTCCCGCGCTTTCCCGCACGGGGGCGCTTAGCTCAGTTGGTAGAGCATCTCGTTTACACCGAGAGGGTCAGCGGTTCGAGCCCGTTAGCGCCCACCAGTTTCCGGTATCGGCAGATGTCCGGAGGACCCTTCCTGAAAATTCGGGCGTGACAGTGACGGGAATCCCTTACCGTCCTTCGGCAATCAGCTTCAGCGTATCGGCATCGCCCCATTCGCGCGGGCCGTAGATCCGCCAGACCTCGCGCCCCTTAGCGTCATACAGGATCGTCGCTGGCAGGGTTTCGGCGCCATAGTGAAAGGCGAGGTCGTTCTTGGGATCGAGCCATGGCTCCAGCCGGGTCACGCCGCGCTGCCTGAGGAACTCTCCGGCCTTCTCCGGCTGGCCCGAATCCTGGCTGATGGTCAGCACTTTCAGCTGGCCGGCCTGGCTGGCGGCCAGCTTGTCGAGCGCAGGCAGCTCGGCAACGCAGGGCGCGCACCAGGTGGCCCACAGGTTGACCAGCACCGGCTGGCCGATCAGCGAACGCATGGCCAGCTGCTTGCCTTCCGGATCGGAGAAGGTGAAGTCGGGCATTTCGCTGCCCTTGCGGCTGCGGTCAGCCTCGCCCGCCTTGGCAGGTGCAGCGGGCGCGGCCGCAGTGGATGCTTGCGGTTGCGCCTCCTGCCCGGTTTGCCTATCGCACCCGGCAACAAGCATGGCAACGCCAAGGATCGCGGCAGTGAGCAAGCGGGAAGACAGCACGGGCGGCTCCAATTCGATGTGGGGCGGGCGGTTCGTCGAAGGACCGGCCGCGATCATGCGCGAAATTAATGCCTCGATCCCCTTCGACAAGGCTCTCTGGCGGCAAGACATCGCCGCGTCAAAGGCCCATGTGGACATGTTGGCAGCCCAGGGGATCGTCTCGGCCGAGGATGCCGCGCTGATCTCCGGCGGTCTTGATCAGGTCGCCGCCGAGTATGACGCGAACGGGGTTCCGGAAAACTGGGACCTTGAAGACATCCACATGACCACCGAAAGCCGGCTCGCCGAGCTGATCGGCTCTGCCGCCGGGCGGCTCCACACCGCGCGCAGCCGCAACGATCAGGTCGCAACCGATTTCCGCCTGTGGGTGCGCGAGGCGATGGACCAGGCCGATGCCGGGCTGAAGGCTCTGCAGGTCGCACTCGTCACCCGTGCGGGCGAACACGCCAGCAGCATCATGCCCGGCTTCACCCATTTGCAGACCGCCCAGCCGGTCACTTTGGGTCACCACCTGCTGGCCTATTACGAAATGGCCGCGCGGGGCCGGGGGGGCTGTGCCGATGCGCGCATCCGGCTGAACCAGTCACCGCTGGGCGCAGCGGCGCTGGCCGGCACAGGCTTTCCGATCGACCGCCATCGCACGGCGGCCGCGCTGGGGTTCGATGGTCCGACTCGCAACAGCCTCGATTCGGTGTCTGACCGTGATTTCGCGCTCGATTACCTGATGGCGGCGGCGCAGACCGCGCTGCACCTTTCGCGGCTGGCCGAGGAATTGATCATCTGGGCCAGCCAGCCGTTCGGCTTCGTTGCGCTGCCGGACAGCCTGTCCACCGGCAGTTCGATCATGCCGCAGAAAAAGAACCCCGACGCCGCGGAACTGGTGCGCGGCCATGCCGGGCGGATCGTCGGCTGCCTGACTAGCCTGATGATCACCATGAAGGGCCTGCCGCTGGCCTATTCGAAGGACATGCAGGACGATAAGCCGCCGGTGTTCGAGGCGGCCAGCCTGCTGACCCTGTGCCTTGCCGCGATGACCGGTATGGTCGCGGGCGCAGCGTTCCGCACGGATCGGATGCGCGCCGCGGCGGAACTGGGCTATGCCACTGCCACCGATCTGGCCGACTGGCTGGTGCGGCAGGCCGGCATTCCGTTCCGCGAGGCGCACCACATCACCGGTGCGGCGGTGAAGCTGGCCGAAAGCAAGGGGGTGGCGCTCGATCAGCTGGCCTTGACCGATCTTCAGGCAATCGACGCCCGGATCGACGATCGGGTCTATGCCGCGCTGTCAGTCGAAGCATCGGTGGCCGCACGTGCCAGCTATGGCGGAACCGCGCCCGATCAGGTAAAAGCGCGGGTGGCCGAAGCGCGTGTGGCGCTGGGCCTGGAGTGAAACCGATGCGCCGCCTGCCGCCCGCCCTGTCTGTCTTGGCCCTTGCGGCCTGTGGCCAGAGCGCGCCGCTCAAACCCGCCGCGGGTGAGCGGCTGCCGGTTGCGCCCTATGGCCGCGAGGGGCGGGAAACGGCGGAGAACCTGCTGAAACCCGCGCCGCAATCGGCGCCTGAGCGCAGCGTTGAACTGCGAAAACGATCGGAAGAACGTCTGCAAGACCCCTTCGATCTGCCCCCTTCCGACGACGAGTAATTTCCCATGGACCATTTCGCTTACCGTAACGGCGTTCTCCACGCCGAGGACCTGCCGCTGACCGCCATTGCCGAAGCCGTCGGCACCCCGGTCTATGTCTATTCGCGCGCTGCGCTGGAACGCCATGCGCGGGTGTTCCGCGATGCGCTGTCGATCCTGCCGCGCGCCCACATCGCTTTCGCGATCAAGGCCAACCCGAATCTGGCCGTGCTGCGGGTGATGCAGCGCGAAGGGCTGGGCGCCGATGTCGTCTCCGGCGGGGAAATGGCCCGCGCGCTGGCCGCCGGGATCCAGGCCGAGGACATCGTCTTTTCCGGCGTCGGGAAACAGCACCATGAAATGATCGCCGGGCTTGAAGCCGGGATCGGCCAGTTCAACCTGGAAAGCGAGGAAGAAGGCATCGAGCTGGCGGAACTGGCCGCCGGGCGCGGCCTGACCGCGCGCTGCGCGCTCAGGGTCAATCCCGATGTCGATGCCCGCACCCATGCCAAGATCTCGACCGGCAAGGCCGAGAACAAGTTCGGCGTGCCGATCGACCGGGGGGTGGAAATCTACCGCCGCCTGGCCGCGCTGCCGGGCCTCGACATGCGCGGAGTGGCGGTTCACATCGGCAGCCAGCTGAGCGAGCTGGAGCCGTTCGAGGAAGCCTTTGGCAAGGTCGGCGCCCTGATCGCGGAACTGCGCGCCGCCGGGCAGAGCGTCACCCATGCCGACCTTGGCGGCGGACTGGGGGTGCCATACCGGCCGGGCGAGGTCTTCCCCTCGCCGGAAGAATACGCCGCGATGGTCGCGCGGGTGACGGCGGACTGGGACGTGACGCTGATGTTCGAACCCGGCCGGGCGATCTGCGGCAATGCCGGGGTGCTGCTGACCCGGGTGGTGCGGGTCAAGCGCAGTTCCAACCAGGTGCCGTTCGTGGTGGTTGATGCGGCGATGAACGATCTGGCCCGTCCGGCGCTGTACGGTGCCTGGCATGATTTCGACGCGGTGAAGCCCACGGGCGAGAAGATGACCGCGCATATCGTCGGCCCGATCTGCGAAACCGGCGATACCTTTGCCATGAACCGCGAGATCGACGCGGTTCGCGTCGGCGAGCTTGCCGTGTTCCGCACCGCCGGGGCCTATGGCGCGACCATGGCCAGTTCGTATAACAGCCGCGGCTTCGTGGCCGAAGTGATGGTCGATGGTGACAAGTGGGCCGTGGTGGCCGACCGGATCCTGCCCGAAGCGATCACCGCGGCCGAGCGCGTGCCGGACTTCCTGGACTAGGGCCCCATGCACTCGCTGCCCCTGTTCCACCGCCTGACCGGCCAGAAGGTGATCCTGCTGGCCGAAGGCGAAGCGGGGGAGGCCAAGCGCCGCCTGCTGGAACGTGCCGGGGCGGTCAGCGTGGGCGAGGACGATCCCGACGCGCGACTGGCCTTCATCGCGCTGGACGAGCCGGAAGCGGCCGCCGCCCGGCTCAAGGCGCGCGGGCTGCTGCTCAACGTCACCGATGTGCCGGAACTGTGCGACTTTACCGTGCCGAGCTTGCTCGAACGCGGGCCGGTGCTGGTTGCGGTCGGCACCGGCGGAGCTTCGGCTGGCCTGGCCAAGGCGCTGCGGCTGCGGCTCGAAACCCTGCTCCCGGGCTCGCTCGGCGTTCTGGCCGAAGCCTTGCAGGCTGCGCGCGGGGCGATGCGGGCGCGCTGGGCATCAGGTGCGGAGCGTCGCCGCGCGCTTGATGCCGCGCTGGCCGAAGGCGGGGTGCTCGATCCGCTTGATGCCGGCAGCGCGGCGCGGGTTGCGGACTGGCTGGCCGGCGGGACGGACGGTGCGGGCGGGACTTTCGAATTCACCGTGACCAGTGACGATCCCGACGATCTGACCCTGCGCCAGGCCCGCTGGCTTGGCGCGGCCGATCTGGTTGCGTTTGAACCAGGCGTTGCGGGCGCGATCCTGACCCGGGCGCGGGCCGATGCGGCGCGGCTGGAGCTGGAACCAGGGCAGGTGCCCGATCAGGTGACGGGCCTGACCGTGATCATCCGGCGGGGCTGAGCAGCACTTTCATTT
>JBKBSV010000146.1:0-3277 GCA_046291115.1 Novosphingobium sp.
GGGTTCTGGGAATAAAAAAACGGTTCAATCCGGCGCATCGGCGATCATGACAGGAGAGGGCCGGGTAGGAAAGCCCGCCGGCCTAAAGCGGCACCCACTCCTCGCCTTCGGGCAGCGGGGCAAAGATGCTGTCGATCAGTTCGTCGCTTACCCCTTCGGGCGTGGCGGGGTCCCACTTCGGGTCATTGGTCTTGTCGACGATCACCGCGCGCACGCCCTCGGCAAAGTCCGGACGGGTCAGCACGCGGGCCGCGATGCGGTATTCTTGTCTCATGTTCGCGGCAAAGTCGGGACAATCCAGGCTGTCATGCAGCTGGCGCAGCGCGACCTTGCAGGTCTGGGGCGACTTGGTGCGCAGCGTGGCAAGTTCCTTGGCCGCCCATTCGCTGTCGTCGGCCTCCAGGCTGGCGAGGATGTCCTCGTAGCGGTCCGCGGCGAAGTGCTTTGCAATCTTCGCGGCGTTGGCCGCAATCCGCGCTTCGGGCGGGGTGACGGACAGCGCGGCCAGCACCTGGCCCGGCTCGTGCCCGTTGGCGATCCGCTGCTTGGCCTCGGCCAGCGCTTCGTGCGGCAGGTAATGGGTGGCAAGGCCGGTCCACAGGCATTCCGCCCCGTCGAGCCGCGCCCCGGTCAGCGCCAGGAACTGGCCCATCCGGCCACTCAGGCGCGACAGATACCAGCCGCCGCCGACATCGGGGAACAGGCCGATCCCGGTTTCCGGCATGGCAAAGCGGGTGTTCTCGGTCGCCACGCGGAACTTCGCCGGCTGGCTGATACCCACGCCGCCGCCCATGGTGATGCCGTCCATGAAGGCCGCCACCGGCTTTGGGTAGGTCATCAACAGGTGGTTGAGCTGGTATTCCTCATAGAAGAACTTTCGCCCCGATACCCCGCCATCGTTGAGTGCCGAATGACGCAGGAAGGCAATGTCGCCCCCGGCGCAGAAGCCGCGCCCTTCGGCATGGTCGATCATGACGACGCTGATCGCCCGATCGTCACCCCACTTGCGCAGGGCGGCGGTCATCGCCTGGACCATCGGCAGGGTCAGGGCATGGATCGCCTTGGGGCGATTGAGCGAGAGGATCCCGGCAGAACCTTCGCGGCGGATCAGGACTTCATCGGTTCCGGTGGAGATGGTCATTGGCGCAGCAGGTCCCTTCCCACGATCATCCGCATCACCTGGTTGGTCCCTTCCAGGATCGAATGGACCCGCAGGTCGCGCCAGAAGCGTTCGATCGGATAGTCCTTGAGATAGCCATAGCCGCCGAACAGTTGCAGCGCATCGTTGACGATCTTCGATCCGCTGTCGGTCGACAGGCGCTTGGCCATGGCGGAAAAGCGGCTCTTGTCGGGCGCGTTCGCGTTGACCTTGCAAGCGGCGAGGTAAAGCAGCGCGCGGGCGGCTTCCAGATCGGTCGCCATGTCGGCCAGCATGAACTGGGTGTTCTGGAAATCGGCTATCGCCATGCCGAACTGCTGGCGTTCCTTGGTGTATTTGACCGCCTCGTCGAGGCAGCGCTGCGCCCCGCCCAGCGAGCAGGCCCCGATGTTGAGGCGGCCGCCATCCAGCCCGGCCATGGCAAAGCGGAATCCTTCGCCTTCCTGGCCGACCCGGTTGGCAACCGGCACCCGGCAGTCCTCGAAAATCACTTGCGCGGTGGGGCTGGCGTTCCAGCCCAGCTTCCTTTCCGGCGCGCCGAATGACAGGCCGGGGGTGTCCTTTTCGATCACCAGGCAGGTTATGCCCTTGGCCTTGTCTTCGCCGGTGCGGACCATGGCGACATAGACATCGTTGTAGCCGCCGCCGGAAATGAACTGCTTGGTGCCATTCAGCACATAGTGATCGCCATCGCGCCGGGCCGAGGCCTTGAGCGCCGCCGCGTCCGAGCCGGAACCGGGCTCGGTCAGGCAGTAGGAGGCGATCTTTTTCATGCTGACCAGATCGGGCAGGAAGCGGTGCTTCAGTTCCTGGCTGGCGAAGGTGTCGATCATCCACGCGGCCATGTTGTGGATCGAGATATAGGCGCTGGTCGCCGGGCAGCCATAGGCCATGGCTTCCATGATCAGCGCCGCTTCCAGCCGGCCAAGGCCGATCCCGCCCGATTCCTCCGACACATAGATCGCGCCGAAGCCAAGCTCTCCGGCGGCTTTCCAGACATCGACCGGATAGTGCGATTTCTCGTCCCATTCGGCCGCAAAGGGGGTGATCCGATCAGCGGTGAACTTCCTCGCCATGTCCTGGATGGCGAGCTGGTCTTCAGTGAGGGAGAACTGGTCGGTCATCGTTTAGCCCATCGTGGGAATGACAAAGGCGTTGCCGGCATCACCCTCTCCGCCCATCCCATCGGGCCAGCGCTGGGTGATGGTCTTGATCCTGGTCCAGAACTTCACGCCTTCCAGGCCGTGCTGGTTGGTATCGCCAAAGGCGCTGCGCTTCCACCCGCCAAAGGTGTGGTAGGCCACCGGCACCGGGATCGGCACGTTGATGCCGACCATCCCGACATTCACGCGGGCGGCAAATTCGCGCGCGGCGTGGCCGTTGCGGGTGAAGATGGCGACGCCATTGCCGTATTGGTGCTTGCTCGGCAGGCTCAGGGCCTCCTCGAAATCGCGGGCGCGGACGATCTGCAGCACGGGGCCGAAAATCTCGTTGTGATAGGATTCCATGTCCGGGGTGACATGGTCGAACAGCGTCGGGCCAACGAAGAAACCGTTCTCATAGCCCTGCAAGGTGTGGCCGCGCCCGTCGATCACCAGCTCCGCGCCTTCCTCGGCGCACTTGGCGATCCAGCCTTCGACCTTCTCCTTGTGGGCCTGGGTCACCACCGGGCCATAGTGCGCTGCGGGATCGGTCGAAGGGCCTACCTTCAGCGCCTCGATCGCGGGAATCAGCTTGGCCCGCAGGCGATTGGCCGTATCCTCGCCCACCGGCACCACCACCGGCAGCGCCATGCAGCGTTCGCCGGCCGAGCCGAAGGCCGCGCCGGCGAGATCGCTCACCACCTGGTCAAGGTCCGCATCGGGCATGACGATGCCGTGGTTCTTCGCCCCGCCCATGGCCTGGACGCGCTTTCCGGCGGCAACCCCGCGGTTATAGACATAATGTGCGATGTCGCTTGATCCGACGAAGCTGACCGCGCCGATTGCCGGGTGATCGAGGATCGCGTCGACCATTTCCTTGTCGCCGTGGACCACCTGGAAAATCCCTTCGGGCAGGCCCGCTTCGAGCCACAGTTCGGCCAGGCGGTTGTGGACCGAGGGATCGCGCTCACTGGGC
>JBKBSV010000147.1:0-3240 GCA_046291115.1 Novosphingobium sp.
CGTCGCGGGAACCGCGCCGGCATCGAGCGTCATCCCGCGAACCTTGTCGTCAATCTGGCCCGTGGTGACGCCGGGCTGGACGAACCCGGTCAGCTCGTCGAGGATTTCCGCTGCCAGCCGCCCGGCCTTGCGCATCCCCTCGAACCCTTCCGGCCCATGGAGCTTGATCGTGCCGTCGCGGTAGACGGTCTGGTCGCTGTCGATCACCTGATATTCGGTCATGCCGCGCGATGTAGCGCGCGGCGCGCCAAATTGCGAGGGTTCAGCGCTTCACCGCAAAGGCGGCCCGGTATTGCGGCTTCACCGCGGCCAGAATGGCGGCATTGACGGGAAGGTCGACCTCGTATTCGCCTTCTGCGTAGGAGCCAGCAACGTAGGGTCCGTAATAGAACCCGAGACGATCGAACGCGCGCCTGCTGGATGAGCCGACGAACAGGATGATAGCGTCCATGTCGGGGCAGTCTTCCGACCACTCGCTGCTGTCGACAGGCACCGGCGCGCCCCGGCGTTCGGCCCGTTCCGCATTGAGCAGGCGGCAGCGCGACGATGCGGTCGCCTTCTCCAGCGCCGTGAGTTCGAACATGTCTTTCGGATCGAGCGACGTGCCGGCCTCGCGATCCCATACCAGCGCGCTCCTGCCATAGCTGCCGTGTGCCCCACCAGAATAGGTCGCTGTGTAAGACGACAGGCTGAGAAAGCGCGGCAGGTCAGCAACGACCTTCCATTCGACCTCCAGGGTGTTGTTGCGGCAGGATACAGTATCCGCCGGACAGTCCGCCATCACGCCGAGCCAGTCCCGCTTCTGGCTGGCAAGTTCCTCGGCCATCCTCGCCTTGAACTGGCGCACCAGATCCGGCTCGCGGCTGACTTCCGTTGGCCAGCTGTAGGAAAACTCGCGCGCGCCGCCATCCTTCTGATCGTTGTCGGTCAGGGCGAAGGGCCTGGCTTCGGCTGCGTCGGGCGCCGGTGCACCCTGCTGCGACGGCACGACGGCCTGCGCCACCCCGGTCTTCTCGCGATCCGCGTCCGCATCGCTGCAGGCCGCACTCGACAGCGCAAGGGAAATAAGGAACAGGGTCTTGTGCATACTACCATCCATCGCCGCACTTTTCCGGAGACCTGCCTGCTATGGCCGACAAAACGCCGCAGATCCAGCCCGATAGGGGCCAGGACGCGATAACCATCCATCTGGTCAGCAAGGACGGCTTTGGCGACTGGTCAAAGTCGCTCTCGACCGGGCAGCGCGCCGCGCTGGCAGCGCAGAAATTCGATGGCAGCATCTACCAGGTCGGGATCGTGCCCGATGGCGATGGCTGGTTCGCGGTCGGCGGCGTAGCCAACCCGGCGAACCTGTCGAGCTGGTGCCTTGCCCGACTGGCCGAGGCACTGCCCGAAGGCACCTATCGGCTGGCCAGCAGCGAAGCCGGCCCGGCGATGCATGGCTGGCTGACCGCGCAGCATCGCTTTACCCGCTACAAGGACGCAAAGGATGCGGCCGGCCCGCGGGTGCTGCTGACCGCCGAGGTCAAGGCGATTGATGCGGCGCTGGCCGAAGCAAGCGCAGTCACGCTGGTCGCCGATCTGGTCAACACCCCGGCAGAGGACATGGGCCCGGCCGCGCTGGAAGACACTGCCCAGACCATTGCCAAGCGGCACGGCGCGACAGTCAATGTGATTCAGGGCGATGCCCTGGAAACCGGGTACCCGATGATCCACGCGGTAGGCCGGGCTGCTGCGCGGCACCATGCGCCGCGCCTGATCCGGCTCGAATGGGGCAAGGACAGTGACCCGCTGGTCGCGATCGTCGGCAAGGGCGTGTGTTTCGATTCCGGCGGGCTCGACATCAAGCCGGCATCCGGCATGCTGCTGATGAAGAAGGACATGGGCGGGGCTGCGCATGCCCTTGCGCTCGCCGATCTCGTGATGGGCGCTCGGCTACCGATCCGGCTGCATGTGCTGGTTCCGGCGGTAGAGAATGCGATTGCCGGCAATGCTTTCCGCCCCGGTGACGTGCTCCGCACCCGCAAGGGTTTGACAGTCGAGATCGGCAACACTGACGCCGAGGGGCGGCTGGTGCTGGGCGATGCACTGACCCGCGCCAGCGAGGACAATCCGGACCTGATCATCGACTTCGCCACCCTGACCGGCGCGGCCCGGGTTGCGCTGGGACCAGACCTGCCCGCGCTGATGACCCGGCGTGACGAAACCGCCGAGGCCTTGCTGGCATCAGGTCTGGCCACCGATGACCCGTGCTGGCGGATGCCTTTGCATGACGCCTACCGCGAATGGCTGGCTTCCGACATCGCCGATACCAACAACACCCACACCACCGGTTTCGCCGGGGCCAGTGTGGCCGGTCTGTTCCTTGACAAGTTCGTTGGCGAGGGGATCGACTGGGCGCATTTCGATACCTTCGCCTGGCGCCCGGCGGCCAAGCCCGGCCGGCCCAAGGGAGGGGCCGCGCTGGGCCTGCGCGCAGCCTTTCGCATGCTGCGCACACGCTACGGCAGCGCCTGAAACTTGCCGTTTAGAAAGAAGGCGGATAAGCGCGCGCAACTGCAATGACGGGGCAACGGGTCCAATTGTGAACGATCAGCCGAAATACGAGGTGCCAAGCGGCCAGCTTGCGCTATCGGGTCCGGTTGTCCGTCCGGACCATAGCTCGCTGCCGATCCGGGGCGATATCGCCCACATTGCGCTAGCCGATCGGTATCTCGTCGCTGCCTATGTCGTGCCGATTGAGCAGACTCTGGTCGCGCCCTGTCTTCTGCATACCCAGCCGCGCGATGATGCCGAAGCGGTCGGCACGCTGGAGGCCGGGACCCGGTTCGAAGTGCTGGATATTGCCGGCAACTGGGCCTGGGGTTGCATCGGGCCCGAAGGCCCGACCGGCTATCTGCCGCTCGCTGCGCTCGAGGCGTGAGCAAGACGGTTTTCATCGACGGTGCCGAAGGCACCACCGGGCTCGAAATCCGTGAGCGGCTGGCGGGCCGCAGCGAGTTCTCGCTGATCGTTCTTGACGACCCGCACCGCAAGGATCCCGCCGCCCGCCGCGAAGCGCTCAATGACGCCGATTTCGCGGTCCTGGGCCTGCCGGATGCCGCCGCCCGTGAAACGGTGGCCCTGATCGACCCTGCCAGCCAGGTCCGGGTGATCGACGCTTCCAGCGCGCACCGGGTCGCCGACGGCTGGACCTACGGCTTTCCCGAGCTGGTCGGGCGCAAGACCGTCGCCAATGCC
>JBKBSV010000148.1:0-3219 GCA_046291115.1 Novosphingobium sp.
ATTCCGGTGGTGGAAGCCGGCGGACGCCTGGTCGGCATCCTGACCAACCGCGACGTCCGCTTTGCCGACAATCCGCTCCAGCCGGTGCGCGAACTGATGACGCACGAGAACCTGGCCACCGTGCGCCCCGGCGTCAGCCAGGAGGAGGCCAAGCGCCTGCTCCACCAGCGCCGGATCGAGAAGCTGCTGGTGGTGGACGAGAACTTCCACTGCACCGGGCTGATCACGGTCAAGGACATCGAAAAGGCCGTGACCTACCCGGATGCGACCAAGGACGGGGCCGGGCGCCTGCGCGTGGCGGCTGCCACCACGGTGGGTGACAAGGGCTTCGAACGGACCGAGGCGCTGCTCGCGGCCGAATGCGACGTGGTGATCATCGATACCGCCCACGGCCATAACAAAGATGTGGCCCGCGCGGTGGAACGAGTGAAGAAAGTCTCCAATTCGGCCCAGGTGATCGCCGGCAATGTCGCCACCTATGATGCCACCCGCGCGTTGATCGACGCCGGGGCGGACGCGGTCAAGGTCGGGATCGGGCCGGGCTCGATCTGCACCACCCGCGTCGTCGCCGGGGTCGGCGTGCCGCAGCTGACCGCCGTGATGGAAGCCGCCCGGGCGGCTCAGGAATCGGGCGTGCCGATCATCGCCGACGGCGGTCTGCGCACGTCGGGCGATGCGGCCAAGGCTCTTGCCGCCGGGGCCAGCTCGATCATGGTCGGCTCGATGCTGGCCGGGACCGAGGAAGCGCCGGGTGAGACGTTCCTCTATCAGGGGCGCGCTTACAAGGCGTACCGCGGAATGGGCTCGCTTGGCGCGATGGGCAGCGGCAGCGCTGACCGCTATTTCCAGGGCGATATCAAGGACCAGATGAAGCTGGTGCCCGAAGGGATTGAAGGTCAGGTGGCCTACAAGGGGCCGGTCAAGGACGTGATCCACCAGCTGGTCGGCGGGATCAAGGCGGCGATGGGCTATACCGGCGCGGCCACGATCGAAGACCTCAAGGCCCGTGCCAGGTTTGTGCGGATCACCAATGCGGGCCTCAAGGAAAGCCACGTCCACGACGTGACGATCACCCGCGAGGCGCCGAACTACAAGCTGTGACCCCTCAGGCGCGAGTCCAGGCCGGGATCGAGATTCTCGATCTGGTGATTGGCGCTGCCCGGGGCGGCGGGGCCAGCGCCGACCGGATCATTGCCGACTGGTTCCGCACCCGACGGTTTGCAGGCAGCAAGGACCGCCGCGCGGTGCGCGAACTGGTCTATGGTGCGATCCGGGCCTGCGGCGCTGTGCCGGACAGCGGGCGCGCGGCCATGCTGCGGCTGGCGCAGGATGACCCCGCGCTAGCATCCTTGTTTGACGGGCAGGGCCACGGCCCTGCGCCGATCATGCCGGGGGAGCCGGTTGCGAAGGGTGGAATTGCCCCGGCCTGGCTGGAAGCGCAGCTGGCTGCCAGCGGGATTGCCGGAGCCGATGCAGCCGCCTTGCTCGGCCGCGCCCCGCTGGATGTGCGGGTCAACACGCTGAAGGCCGACCGCGAAAGCATTGTGCTGCCCGAACCGGGCGAATGGCTCGCCGCGCCGCAAGGGGTGCGGTTGCCGTCCGGCACCCCGGTCGAGCAATGGGATGCCTACGCACAAGGCCTGATCGAAGTGCAGGATGGCGGCTCGCAAATCGCCTGTCTGGCGGTGGCGGCCCAGCCCGGCGAAACCGTGATCGACCTGTGCGCCGGGGCCGGGGGCAAGACCCTTGCGCTTGCCGCCGCGATGGCCGGGAAGGGCCGGCTGATCGCCTGCGATGTCGACCGGCCGCGCCTTTCGCGCCTTGCCCCCCGGGCCGAACGGGCCGGGGCATGGCTGATCGAGACGCGGCTGCTCAACCCCAATCGTGAAGGCGCTGCGCTGGCCGATCTGGCCGGGCGGGCCGATGCCGTGCTGGTCGATGCGCCGTGCAGCGGCACCGGCACCTGGCGGCGCAACCCCGAAGCGCGCTGGCGGCTGTCCCCGCCCGAGATTGCCCGCTATGGCGCGATCCAGGCCCGGCTGGTTGATCTTGCCGCCACGCTGGTGCGGCCCGGCGGGCGGGTGGTGTTCGTCACCTGCTCGCTGCTCGATGCCGAAGGGGTGGATCAGGCTGAAGGGTTCCTGGCCCGCCATCGTGGCTGGCGGGCGCAGCTGCCTGCGCTGCCCGCCGGAAGCCCCCGCGGGGCCGGCTGGCGCCTGTCCCCAAGGGCAGATGGAACCGACGGGTTTTTCATCGCCTGTTTTGTTTCGCCGTGATAAACCCGCCGGAAATGGCCACGCTCAAGGAGCAGATCATGCGTTATTCCCCCGCCGCCCTGGCGCTTGCGCTGCTGGTCGCGGTGTCCGCCAGTACGGGTTACAGCGCTCCGCCGGTGCCGCTTGATCCGCGCGCGGCGGCGCTGGTGGCCGAAGGGCGCAAGGCGCTGGCAGCAGGCGATGTCGATGCCGCGGTGGACAATTTCGAAGCTGCGCTGGCGATCCAGCCGGGCCATGTCGCGATCTATCTCAACCTGGCCGAAGCGACCCGCAAGCAGGGCATGCAGGGCAAGGCGCTGCACTATTACCGCGAAGCGCTGAAGCTTGATCCCAACAACCAGTATGCCATCGCCGGAGAGGGGGAGGCGCTGGTCGAGAAGGGCGCGATCGACAAGGCCAGGCGCAACCTGGTGCGGCTGGAACAGCTTTGCGGCAACAAGACCTGCGCCCCGGCGCGTCAGCTTTCTGCCGCGATCGAACGCGGCCCTGCGCCGCAGGTGGTGACCGCCGAACAGGTTGAGCCCAAGCCGGAAGTCTCGGCGAATTGAGCGCCTGATGGCCGGTGACGCTCGCGGCCTGAACCTGATTGGTCTGAACCTGATTGGCCTGAACCGGATTGAAACGCCGCAGCGCGAGCCGTGCCGCAGTGCCAGACGGGCCTTGGCCTATGGCTGTCTGGCGGGTGTTTGCGCGGCCATGACCTGCGTTTGTTCCGTTGCTGGACCCATCACAACCGGCGCGTGACCTGATCGCTGCGCTTGCCGCCGGAATGCTTGGAGAGGTCCCCGCAGGACTGGTGCCAGCTGCGATAGGCTGGGCAATTTTCCTGATGATTGGTCTGTTGGTCGGTCTGTTGGTTGCGATGCCAACAGCGTTTCCCTTGATGGTGTTGATGGCCCGGATCGAACCACGGCCGGCCTTTGCTCACTGCCAGCGGGGATTC
>JBKBSV010000045.1:0-16825 GCA_046291115.1 Novosphingobium sp.
AAGAGGGCGGCCGCACGCTGGTGGACTGGCTGCCCAAGCTCAAGCCGGGCGGGGAATTCCGCTTCGGGACCGATCATCCGGTCTATGTCCGTCACGCGCTGATGGTGATGCGGTGCCACACCCACCAGTTCGACTGGGTCATCGAAGGTCCGCAGGACTTCCAGCAGCGCCCCGGCGGCTGGCCCGAAACCCGCTATGAACACAAGGCCCGCACCGTTTACGGGCACGAGGTGTGGTATTTCAGGTTCCGCCGGAAGTAGCGGCAGGCCCGCGGCGCGGGACCACCCCGTCGCGGTGAATGCGGATACCGGTCAGCAGGCTGTCGGCAATGGTCCGGGCCCGCGCGGCGATCAGGGCGCTGGCCTCGGGGTCGCGTTCGATCTCTTGCAGGGTGGCCTCGAACAGGGCCAGCCAGCGGTCGAATTCGGCCTGCTCGATCCCGGGGATCGCCACGTGCTTCTGCATCGGATTGCCGGTGAACCCGCCGCTTTCACGCAGGACGGCGCCCCAGAACTGCTTCATCCGCGCCAGGTGCGGCGGCCAGTCGCTGATCCGCGCGGCAAAGATCGGGCCAAGCACGGCGTCTTCGCGGATCCGGGCATAGAACGTCTCGACCAGCCGGTCGATGAAAGCGGCGTCGATGCCCAGCGCATCGGCCCGCTCCAGCTTGCGCGCCCGGGCGGCTACGGCAAGGGGGTGGGGTTCGGACATCGCGCGATCACCCTGCCGCGATCGCCGCGGCCACGGCCAGCACCCGGCGGGCCTGATCGAGGTGGAGCAGTTCCACCATCTTGCCATCGACCTTGATCGCGCCCTTGCCGGCGTTTTCGGGCAGGGCAAAGGCGGCCTCGACCGCTTCGGCCCAGGCGATCTCGGCCGCATCGGGGGAAAACACCGCGTTGCAGGGCGCGATCTGGTCGGGGTGGATCAGGGTCTTGCCGTCAAAGCCGAATTCCAGCCCCTGCGAGGCCTCGGCCGCAAAGCGGTCCAGATCGCGGAACTCGTTGCAGACCCCGTCAAGCGCGACCAGACCGCGGGCCCGTGCGGCGGCCACGGCCATGGTCAGGATCGGCAGGAACGGGGTGCGCGCCGGCCCCGGCCGGGCGCGCATTTCCTTGGCCAGATCATTGGTGCCCAGCACGAAACCGGCCAGCCGCGTATCGGCCGCGCAGGCCGCCAGATCGTGCAGGACAGGCAGGCAGGCGCAGGTTTCGATCATGATCCACAGCCGCGTATGGGCCGGGGCGGCGGCCAGCGCGGCATCATAGGCGCGCACTTCCGCCGGGCTGCTGACCTTGGGCACCAGCACGGCATCGGGCCCGGCCGCTGCAGCGGCGGCCAGATCGTCCGCGCCCCATTCGGTGGCCAGGCCATTGGCGCGGATCACCAGCTCGCGCCGGCCGAACCCGCCTTCGGCCAGGGCGGCGACCGCCATGGCGCGTGCCTCTGCCTTGTTTTCCGGGGCCACGGCATCTTCCAGATCGAGGATCACGACGTCGGTGGGCAGGGTCCGGGCCTTGGCCACAGCCTTGGGGTTGGAAGCGGGCAGGTACAGCGCGGAGCGGCGCGGGCGCAAGGGCTGGGTCATGGCCCCACCTTTCCCGCTGGGGCTGCCGCACGCAAGCGGGAAAGCATGACAGCGGCACCCGCCGCCGAAAAATTCCGCCTTGGTGCGGCGCGGAAAAACTTTCTCGCCACTGTCACCCAATTAACTCTAGCAATCAGATCGAGATATCAGGAGCGCGATTCGCCATGGAATTCGACCTAGCAGCCCTGCTACCGTTCATTGCGGTCGCTTTTGCCGCCCAGGCCGTCGACGGTGCGCTGGGCATGGCCTTCGGGGTCATTTCCAACACCCTGCTGGTCGGTGTGCTGGGGGTTCCCCCGGCCCAGGCCTCGCAGCGGGTCCACGTGGTCGAATGCTTTACCACTGCCACTTCCGGCCTCAGCCATCTGCTGCACGGCAACATCGACAGGAAGCTGTTCTTCCGGTTGCTGATCCCCGGCATGATCGGCGGCCTGCTCGGGGCCTATGTGCTGACCTCGCTCGATGCCGAAGTGGTGAAGCCGTTCGTGCTGACCTACCTCACTCTGATCGGATTGATGCTGCTGTACCGCGGATTGCGCTATCCGCCGCAGGGCAAGCCGGCCAAGGTGGTTGCGCCGCTGGGCCTGATCGGCGGATTCCTCGATGCGGCAGGCGGGGGCGGCTGGGGGCCGGTGGTCACGTCCAACCTGCTGATCCAGGGCGCCGATCCGCGCAAGGTGGTCGGCACGGTCAATTCGGTCGAGTTTTTCCTGACGCTGACAATCAGTGCGGCTTTCATCTATCATCTGGGCTTTGCCGATGTGGCGGGTGCCACGCTGGGCCTGCTGATCGGCGGGGTGGCCGCTGCGCCGCTGGGGGCCTGGGCGGCCAAGCACATCCCGGCGAAGCCGATGCTGGTGATGGTCGGCGTGGTGCTGACCGCGACCAGCGCGTTCGGGGTGTGGAAGGCCTGGGGCTGATCCTGTCCAGGGCGGCGCAATCGGCCTAGGTAGGATGGACCATGGATAGCCAGCTGCTGCTTATCTGCCTGCTGACCGCGATCATCAACCTGATCGGGGCGCTGGCCTATGCCGCGCGGATCGCCGGCATCCGTACCGGGCGGATCGCGCTCAGCTTTGCGCTGTTCAACCTGCTGGTGCTGGTCAGCCGCCTGTCCAACAGCTTCCTTGGGCCGTTCCTGGCCAAGCGGATCGAAGTACGGCTGGCTTCCGGTGGGGGTGAGGCCTTGGCCGACGATTTCCGGATCGTGCTGGCCAGCGCCAGCATCGCCGTGCTGATCGGCATCCTGCTGGCGCCGACCGCACAGCGTCTGTTTGCCATCGCGATCGACTGGTTCCAGACCAACCGCTCCACCGCCAGGTTGGTGCTGCGCAGCGCTTCGCCCGCAGGCCTTTCGGCGGTGCGCCATTCGCTGACCGTGCCATCGATCGAGAATATCCGGGAACTGACCCGTACCCGCGGCGTTTCGTGGGGCGTGCTGGCGGCCAATGCCCTGGCCCAGGCGCTGCTGACGGTTGGCGTGCTGGCCTCGCTCTATGCCGGATATCTCAATCCCGAATTCCGGGTGACGGCTTCGCAGCTGTCCGCCGTCGTCAACGGCTTTGCCACCATCCTGCTGTTCGCGGTGATCGATCCGCAGCTGTCGGTAATGACCGACGATGTGGTCGAAGGGCGAATGGATGCCGCCCTGTTCCGCCGCGCGATCATCTGGGTGTCGCTTAGCCGGCTGGCCGGGACGGTACTGGCCCAGGCGATTTTCATCCCCTCGGCCATGGCCATTGCCTGGGTGGCGAATCTGGTCTGAGCGGGCAACTTCGGCCCGCTCACCCCCTTTTTTACCCGGCCACCCCGGCCGCCGCCAGCACTGCCAGCGTCAGCACATCGGGGGCAATCGCGGTCATCGGCGCGATCTGGACCGGTTTTTCCATGCCCAGCAGCATCGGCCCGATCGTGGCATTCCCGGCCAGTTCGCGCAGCAGCTTGGCCGAAATGTTGGCCGATTGCAGCCCCGGCATGACCAGCACGTTGGCCGGACCGGACAGGCGGCTGAAGGGATAGTTCTTCATCACCGTCGGGTTCAGCGCGGCATCAGGGGCCAGTTCGCCTTCGTATTCGAAGCCGGGGTTCTCGGCATCGAGGATCGCCACCGCCTCGCGGATCGGCTCCAGCCAGCGCCCCGGCGGGTTGCCGAAAGTGGAATAGGACAGGAAGGCGACGCGCGGTTCATGGCCAAGGCGGCGGGCAACCGCAGCGGTTTCCTTGGCGATGCGGGCCAGGTCTGCGGCGCTGGGCCGCTCGTTGACGGTCGTGTCGGCCAGGAACACGGTGTAATTCTTGCCGATCATCAGGTGGACGCCGAAGGGCAGCTGGCCTTCCTTGGGATCCAGCACCTGGCGTACTTCGCGCATGGTCTGGGCAAAGGTTCGGGTCATGCCCGTGACCATCGCATCGCCGATCCCAAGCTTGAGCAGCAGCGAGGCAAAGACGTTACGATCCTGGTTGACCATGCGGCGCACATCACGCTCCAGAAAGCCCCGGCGGTGGAGCCGTTCGTAGAGCAGCTCGACCATCGCCGGGACATGCTTGCTGACGGCTGAATTCTCGATCTGGAAGCTGTCGGGCTTGTCGATCCCCAGCTCTTCCAGCTTGGCCTTGACCTGTTCGGTCCGGCCCACCAGCACCGGTTCGCCATAGCCGAAATCGCGGTACTGGATCGCCGCGCGCAGCACGATCTCGTTCTCCGCCTCGGCAAAGATCATCCGCTTGGGATTGCCCTTCACCGTTTCATAGACCTGGGTCAGGACCGAAGTGGTCGGGTTGAGCCGGGCCTTCAGGCTGTGGCGATAGGCTTCGAAATCCAGGATCGGCTTCTGCGCCACCCCGGTATCCATCGCCGCCTTGGCCACGGCAGAGGAAACGACCTCCATCAACCGCGGATCAAACGGCGCGGGAATGATGTATTCCGGCCCGAACTGGTGCTTCTTGCCATAAGCTGCGGCCACTTCTTCCGGCACCGTTTCGCGCGCCAGCTGGGCAATGGCATTGGCAGCGGCGATCTTCATCTCCTCGTTGATCGCGGTGGCCCGCACGTCCAGCGCGCCGCGGAAAATGAAGGGGAAGCCCAGCACATTGTTGACCTGGTTGGGATAGTCGCTGCGCCCGGTCGCAACGATCGCATCGGGTCGCACCGCCTTGGCATCGGGCGGGGTTATTTCCGGGTCCGGGTTGGCCATGGCGAAGATGATCGGCTGGTCGGCCATCTTCCTTACCCATTCCGGCTTCAGCGCGCCGGCGGCGGACAGGCCCAGGAAAATGTCCGCCCCTTCCAGCGCCTCTTCCAGGCTGCGCGCAGCCGTGTCGATCGCGTGGGCGCTTTTCCACTGGTCCATGCCCTTTTCGCGGCCGCGATAGATCACGCCGCTGCGGTCGCAAACGGTGACGTTTTCATGCCGCACGCCCATCGACTTGATCAGCGCGGTACAGGCCAGCGCCGAAGCGCCCGCGCCGTTGACCACGACCTTCACATCCTTGAACTGCCGCCCGGTCAGGTAGCAGGCGTTGACCAGGCCGGCAGCGGCGATGATCGCGGTGCCGTGCTGGTCGTCATGCATCACCGGGATCTTCATGCGTTCGCGCAGGGCCTGCTCGATCACGAAGCATTCCGGGGCCTTGATGTCTTCCAGGTTGATTCCGCCGAAGCTGGGCTCCAGCAGAGCCACCGCTTCGATGAACTTGTCCGGGTCCTCGCTCGCCACTTCGATGTCGATGGAATCGACGTCGGCAAAGCGCTTGAACAGCACCGCCTTGCCTTCCATCACCGGCTTTGATGCCAGCGCGCCAAGATTGCCCATGCCAAGGATCGCGGTGCCGTTGGAAATGACTGCGACCAGATTGCCCCTGGCGGTATATTCATAGGCATCGGCCGGGTTGTCGGCGATGGCCTGGACCGGCACGGCGACGCCCGGCGAATAGGCCAGCGACAGGTCGCGCTGGGTTGCCATCGGCTTTGATGCGATGATCTCGATTTTCCCTGGGCGGATGGTGCTGTGATAGAACAACGCCTCGCGCTCGGTGAAACGGACATTGCTCTCGTTGGTCTGGGTGATGTCTTCGGCCACGCTTTTTCTCCGGCGCCTGGCGAGCCCGCTCCCTCGGCCCAGCCACCCACAGGGCAATCGCATCGGGTGGCCAGAGCGGGGGAGCGGGCCGGCTGGCAAATCTGCAGATCACCTTCGCCCTAACCGATGCCGAGGCGGCGCGATAGGGGATAGATTGCTTGGCAAGCCTCCCGAATCGGCGATTTTGTCGCTAATCCCGCGCGATGCACGGCGTTTCCGTCCCTTCCGGCACCACGCCGATGATGGCCCAGTATCTGGCGCTGAAGGCCGAGGCCGGGGACTGCCTGCTGTTCTACCGGATGGGCGACTTCTTCGAGCTGTTTTTCGATGATGCCCGCACCGCAGCGCAGGTGCTGGACATTGCCCTGACCAGCCGGGGCGAGCATCTTGGCGTGCCAATCCCGATGTGCGGGGTTCCGGTCCACTCGGCCGAAGGATATCTTGCCCGGCTGATCAGGGCCGGGTTCCGGGTGGCGATTGCCGAACAGGTCGAAACGCCTGAAGCAGCCAGGAAGCGCGGCGGATCGAAAGCCCTTGTCGCGCGCGATATCGTCCGCTTCGTCACGGCTGGCACTCTGACCGAGGAAGCCTTGCTGGAGCCGCGCCGCGCCAATGTGCTGGCCGCGGTTTGCAATGTCCGCGGGACTTGCGGGATCGCTGCCTGCGACGTTTCGACCGGCCGGATGGAGCTGGAAGAATGTGCGTCCGATCAGCTTGGCGCCGTCCTTGCCCGGCTGGGGGCGAGCGAGGTGGTTGCCCCGGAAGGCTGGGAAGCCGCGCCGGACGGCGCGATTTCCTGGCCAGGGCGGGACTTTGCCAGCGATGGCGGCGAAGCGCGGCTGAGGGCGGTGCACGGGGTCGCCACGCTGGACGGGTTCGGGCGGTTCAGCCGGGCGATGCTGGCCGCAGCCGGCGGGCTGGTCGCCTATCTCGACCATGCCGGGCGCGGCAGGCTGCCGCTGCTGCTGCCCCCTGTGGCCCGCGCGGGCGAAGCCCATCTGGCCATGGACGAGGCGACCCGGGCGAACCTTGAAATCCTGGTATCCAGCCAAGGCACCCGCAGGGGCAGCCTGGTCGAGGCGGTCGACCGCTGTGTCACTGGCGCGGGCGCGCGGCTGCTGGCCGAGGATCTCTCCGCCCCGCTGACCGGCTTGGACGAGATCGAGGCGCGGCTGGCGCTGGTCCAGTGGCTGCACGATGATCCGCTGCTGCGCGGCGATTTGCGGGCCATGCTGCGTGCCTTGCCTGATCTGGGCCGGGCGCTGGGCCGGGTGGTGGCAGGACGCGGCAGCCCGCGCGATCTGGGCCAGCTGCGCGACGCCCTGTCCGCAGCGCGGCGGATCCACGATCACTTGCAGGCGCGGAGCGACCGCCCGGCGCTGCTCGATGCGCTGCTGCCGCGCCTGACCGGCCACAGCGCGCTGACCGATCTCTATTCGCGCGCGCTGGTACCCAGTCCGCCGACCGAGCGCAGCCAGGGCGGTTTCATTGCCGAAGGCTATGACCACGGCCTTGATGAGCTGCGCCGCGTGTCTGGCGATGCCCGCCGCGCGATTGCCGCCCTCGAAGCCAAGTACCGCGACCAGACCGGGATTGCCGCGCTCAAGATTCGCCACAATGGCGTCCTGGGCTATTTCGTCGAAGTGCCGGCCCGCTTCGGGGATGCGCTGATGGCGCCGGACAGCGGCTTTACCCACCGCCAGACGATGGCAGGAGCGGTGCGCTTCAACGCGCTGGCTCTGCACGAGGAAGCAAGCCGGATCGCCGAGGCCGGCGGCCATGCCCTGGCTGCCGAGGAAGCGCATTTTGAGGACTTGGTAGGCGAAGCGGTCAGGTCCGCCCACGCCATTGCCGCGACCGCCGAAGCCTTGGCCCGGATCGATGTATCCTGTAGCCAGGCCGAACGCGCGGCCGAGGGCGGCTGGTGCCGTCCCCAGGTGGTCGATGCCCCGGTGCTGGAGGTCGAGGGCGGCCGGCATCCGGTGGTCGAGGCGGCGTTGGCGGCCAAGGGTGAGCGCTTTGTGGCCAACGATTGCCGCCTCGCTGAAACAGACCGGCTGTGGCTGGTCGGCGGGCCGAACATGGGCGGCAAAAGCACCTTCCTGCGCCAGAACGCGCTGATCGTGCTGCTGGCTCAGGCCGGGGGCTTCGTTCCGGCGGCGCGGGCCGTGGTCGGGCTGACCGACCGCTTGTTCAGCCGGGTCGGCGCGTCGGACAACCTGGCCCGCGGGCGCTCGACCTTCATGGTCGAAATGGTGGAGACTGCCGCCATCCTGGCCCAGGCCACCCCGCGCAGTTTCGTGATCCTGGACGAGGTCGGGCGCGGCACTTCCACCTACGATGGCCTCGCGCTGGCCTGGGCGGTGGCCGAGGCGGTTCATTCGGTCAACCGCAGCCGCTGCCTGTTCGCGACCCATTACCATGAACTGTCGCGCCTGGCCGAGACTTGCGAAGCGCTGTCGCTGCACCATGTCCGCGCGCGCGAATGGCAGGGTGATCTGGTGCTGCTGCATGAACTGGCCGAAGGACCGGCCGATCGCTCCTATGGCCTTGCCGTGGCCAAGCTGGCGGGGGTGCCCGCAGCGGTGGTGGCACGGGCGCGGGCGGTGCTGGAGCGGCTGGAAAAGGGGCGGGCTGAAACCGGCGGTCTTGCCGCGGGCCTTGGCGATCTGCCGCTGTTTGCGGCTGCTGCCGCCGCACCGGAAGAGCCGGCCGATAGCTTGCGCGATCGGCTCGCTGCGCTGGATATCGATGCCCTGTCCCCGCGCGAGGCGCTGGACCTGCTCTATGAACTGCGGGGCGAGGCCATCAGGGTTCCTTAACGCTCTCTGGTTAGGCTGATGGCATGTTTGGTTTCGGCCCTCGCATCACGCAGGTGTTCTCCAGCCGCTGGAAGGCCGTCAGCTGGTCGCTCGGCATCCTGATGCTGGCCTATTGCACCGTTCCGGCCGCCGATCAGGCTGCTCGGCACGAGCCGGCCGGGGCCGCGGCCGCCAAGGCTTCCCCCCATCATTCGCCGTGGAGCAAGGACTGAGCCGGAGCGCCGGTTACTGTCTGCACCGCGCGGTCGATGATCGGGTCCTTGCGCCAGCGCTCTGCCGCCCGTGCGCTGGCCGCTTCGCCCAGCAGCGCGCGACGCGCGGGATCATCGGCCAGGGCGGCAATGGCCGCCGCCAGGGCCGGGGCATCGCCGGGCGGGGTGATCGTGCCGCAGCCATCGACTTCGGCATAAAGCCCGGTGCCCGGCTCGGTCGTTGCCACCACCGGGCGGCCGGAAGCCAGCATGTTGGTCAGCTTCGAGGGCAGCACCAGATCGGCCGCCCCGGCAATCTGCGGCAGCAGGTGCAGATCGGCCATGGTCAGCATCGCGCCCATCTTCTGCGCCGGCTGCAGATCGTGGAGCTGGATATTGGCGAGACCGGCGGCAAGCGCCTCGAGCGGCTGGCGGTTTGGCCCTTCGCCGCAGATCACGAAAGCGATGTCGTCGCGGCCTTGCAGCAACCGGGCGGCCTCGACCAGGATTTCGATCCCCTGCTTGCGGGCAATGTTGCCGGAATAGAGCGCCACGATCTTGCCGGTCAGACCCCATTCGGCGCGGACCCTATCGGCCCCGGCCGGATCGGGGGCAAACCGCGCGTCGGACCAGTTGCGCATTTCGAAGACCCGCGCCGGGGCAACCCCCTTGTCGGCCAGCTTGGCGCACATCTGCGGGCTGATCGTGGAAACGTGATCGCCCAGTTTCAGGAACGCCGCCTCGACCCTGCGGGCCAGCCGTGCAGACAGGCGGGAATCGTCCATCAGCCCGGTGGCCAGCGCTGCTTCCACTTCAAAGTCCTGGACATGGATCCACAGCCGTGCCCCGGCCACTTTCGCGGCCAGCCAGGCGGTGATCACGCCCAGCAGCGCCGGAGCGACGGTGAAGACGATTTCCGGCCTTTCCCGCTTCGGCCGCAGCGCCGCGCGCAGCGCCGGGCCCAGTGCCGACAGCGCGAAACTGGCAAGGTGCACAATCCGCTTCAGCCCGCTCGGCTCGGCCGGCACATAAAGCGGACAACGCGTGATCGTGACCCCGCCTTCCACCGAATGCCGCCAGCCCCCCCCGGCAAAGGCTGGATCGATCCGCCACTTGGGATAATAGGGCTTGCCCGTCACCACCGTGACCCGTGCTCCGCGCGCTGCCAGGGCCTCGGCAAAGCCCTGGCTGTAGGGGCCGATTCCCACCGGTTCGGGCGCATAGTTCAGCCCGACGATCAGGACGCGGCGATCTTTCACCGGTCGAGCCACTGGCTGAGTGCGGCCAGCTGGCGCGACTGGCGGCGCACGTCAGCTCTGGCCAGTTCGCGCAAGGACCGCAGGGCGCGCGATCCGGCCCAGCCCAGCCTGCCGCCGGGGCCGGTCGCGGCGCGGGTTACTGCCGCCTCGCCCACCACCTTGCGGCGTCCGGTGATGCGCTCGGCAAGGCCCGCCGGACCCTGCTTGATCGTCTTGGCGGCCAGCCCGGCGCTGGCCCGGGTGGCCAGGTCCTGCAACAGCAGATCGGGCGCGGCCCGCAGCAGCTCTGGCGGCGCGGGCGGTCCGGCATCGGCGCTGAAATCGATCGCCACACCGGGCCGGTAGCGATCGACCAGTTCCAGAACCAGCCGCGCCCCTTCGCGCCAGCGGTTGGCAGCGGCTGCAGCCCAGAACCGGGTCCAGTCCACCGGCGCGGCGCGCAGCAGATGTTCGACATCGCAAAGCACCAACGGGCCGACATCGAGCCGGTGCGAGTAGACCGCATGGACAATCACGTGGCCCAGCAGATCCTCCGCTGCCGGATAGCTGATCCCGTCTTCCTCGCGGATTGCCCTGGCCAGAACGTCAATCTCGCTGGAGTTCGGGCTGGCATGGTCAAGCCGGCCATCGCGCTCCCACAGCCGGTGATGCAATTCGATCATGGTTCCGCGCGGCGCGGCAAGCGGGGGCATGTGCTTGTCGATCCGGACTGTCTCTGCCAGCGTCAGCTCAGCGGGCCCCGCTTGGCGATAGCCGGCCGCCAGCAGCCTTTCGAAGGCGCGGATGATATCGGCTTGCGGCACCAGCAGATCGATGTCGCGCATTGGCCGCAGGGCCGGATCGGGATAGGCTTGCGCTGCCAGCCATGCTCCTTTGAGAGCCACGGCGGGGATTCCCTCGTCGGCAAGGATCGCACAGGTTTCCGCCAGCTCGGCGCGTTGGACCATGGCCTGCATGGCATGGAAACGGTGCGCGGCCTGCCAGGTGGCAGCAATGGCGGCCGGCACGCCGGTCTTGCCGCGATGAAGGCTGTGCAGCAGCGGTTGCAGCCGGTGCTGGGCGGCGATCCGGTCCAGTTCGGCCCAGTCGGCCGCCGACAGGTCCGGCACCGGGGAATCCGGGCCGGTCAGGCCAAGCAGAACGCGCCGCAGCTCCGGCAGGTCCATGGTCGGGGTCAACTGCCGCGCTTGGGAACCGAGAAGGTCCCGGTGATCCGGCCGCCGCGCGGAGCCGGGCCGCCAGCACCGCCCAGCGCCGGGGATCCGCCGCCCACGCGGCCGTCGAGCGTCGACAGGCCGGAATCCAGATCGATCGTCAGCCGTCCGCCGCTCAGCCGGTCGGTCCCGCGTTGCAGGGTGACATTGCCCGACAGGGTGATCAGCCGCCGGTCGAAATCATAGATTGCGACATCGCCTGCCGCGCTCTGGTTGCCGCGCTGGATGCGGACTGCACCAACCGCGTCGAGCCGGTGGATCTTGAACCCGCCGCCCTCGGTCGAAAAGGCCAGGGTGGTGCGCCCGGCGCGCAGGGTCAGGTCGCCCTGGCTGATCACCACGTTGCCGGCCAGGATCGCCCGGTTGGCCTTGCCCTGAAGCTCTCCGTGATCGGCCGCGACATTGACCGGGGCATTGCTGTTGTGTCCTTCAAACACCTGTGCATCGGACGGGGCCAGCGCCAGCAGCGCGGCCGTGCCCAGGACAAAGCCGCCCAGCAACGAACGCAGCGCGATCGCCTTCACACTGCGGATGGGGTGCGGGGGATTGGTCATCGGGGAATCCTGAAGCTGGTCTGGTCGATCCGCAACCTGACATTGCCGTCAAGCATCAGAACGCGGCTATCAAGATCGGCACTTACCCGCTCGGCGCTGAAAGTGCCAGCCGGAACCGCGCCGCTGACCCCGCCGCTGCCCCAGACCTTGCGCTGGCGCAGGTCGATCAGGACATTGGCGGTCGACAGGCGGTAGCCATCGGCGGCGGTGAACAGCACCGGGCCATCGGCCCGGACGGTCTGGGCCGAATAGTCATAGGCCCCGCGCGCGGCGGTCAGCTCGGCCGGGCCGTCACTCAGCCGGATCCGCGCGGCGATGTTTTCCATCCGCACCACCGGCTCGCGAGCGGAAGCCTGCACGGCGCTGCCGGCCGTGATGGTGAAGGGCCGGCCCTGGCCGTCTTCGCCCCGGTACATGGCGTCGGCCACGCGCAGGCGTTCCTGGGTGACCGCCACCTTGTTGCGATCGAGCAGGAACGAAAGCTCGCCCTCGGTAAACAGCGGGCCGACGATCATCGCCGCCGCCACCACGCCGACCAACCCCGGCAACAAGCGGGCCAGGAGCCGCACCTTGCGATCATGCGATCCCCCTGGGGCAGCCCAGTGACGGCGCCTGTCGCGGATCAGATCGGCGGCTTGGGTCATTCGAATGGTGCTTTGGCAGCCAGCGGGGCGGGGTAATGCATCGTCACTTACGCTTCGTGGCTGAAAATGTCCTTGTCCGGCCAGCCCATCAGGTCCAGCCGGGCGCGCCAGGGCAGGAAATCGAACGCGGCCTGGGCCACCTCGGCGCGGTGTTCGCGTTCCAGCCGCTCGGCCAGGATCACTTGCATGGCGTGGAGATAGCGCACGTCCGAGGCGGCATATTCGCGCTGCGCCTCGCTCAGCTCGGGGCCGCCCCAGTCGCTCGACTGCTGCTGCTTGGACAGGTCCTTGCCCAGCAGTTCGCGGACCAGATCCTTGAGGCCGTGCCGATCGGTATAGGTCCGCACCAGCTTGCTGGCGATCTTGGTGCAGAATACCGGTGCGGCAACAACGCCCAGGTAATGCTCGATCGCTGCCAGATCGAACCGGGCAAAGTGATAGAGCTTCAGCCGCGCCGGATCGGCCAGAATGGCCTTCAGGTTCGGTGCGTCAAAGCTTGAGCCCGGGCCGAATCGGACCAGATGCTCATCGCCCTGCCCGTCGGCAATCTGGACCAGGCACAGCCGGTCGCGGTGGGTGTGAAGCCCCATGGTTTCGGTATCGACCGCCACCGGGCCGGGCGCCAGGATCCCGGCGGGGAGATCTTCTTCGTGGAGATAGACTGCCATGGGGCATGGTGCTTAGGCTGATCCGCGCAGGGTGAAAAGCCCCGCAATGCCGGAGAAATGCAAGTGAAGCGATCCGATTCGGTTCCCGAAAGCTGGCGCGCGGTGCTGGAACCGGTGCTGCAAACGCCGAAGTCACGGGCGCTGGGCGGGTTCCTGACCGCCGAGGAGGCAGCCGGCAAGACCATCTATCCCCCTCGCGGCACCCGGCTGGCAGCACTCGAGCTATGCCCGTTGGACAGGGTCAAGGTCGTGATCCTGGGCCAGGATCCCTATCACGGGCCAGGGCAGGCGCACGGCCTGGCGTTCTCGGTCCAGAACGGCGTCAGGGTGCCGCCCAGCCTGGCCAACATCTACAAGGAACTGGAAGCCGACCTCGGCGTGCCGCGCCCGGCGCACGGCAACCTGACGAACTGGGCGCGGCAAGGCGTGCTGCTGCTCAATGCCGCGCTGACGGTGGAGCAGGGCCGGCCCGCCTCGCACCAGGGGCGGGGCTGGGAGGAGATCACCGATGCGGTGGTCGCCGGCGTTGCCGCCAAGGCAGAGCCTTGCGTGTTCCTGCTGTGGGGCAGCCATGCCCGCAAGAAGGCGTGGCGCGTGCCGGGGCTGGTGAACAGCCGCCACCTTGTCCTGACCGCGCCGCATCCCAGCCCGCTTTCGGCCCATGCGGGGTTCCTGGGCTGCCGCCACTTCAGCCAGGCCAACGCCTTTCTGGAAGCGCAGGGCCGCGGGGCAGTGGACTGGCGGCCCTGATCGCGGCAAGGTGGCGCCCATGGCTCTCGAACTTCCCCTGACCGACACCGCGATCCTGCTGCAGCAGAGCGTCCAGCGCTATCTTGCCGATCATCCCAAGCCCGCCTTTCCCGGCCTTGCCGGACTCGGCCTGATGGCTATCGGCGTGCCGGAGGAAGCGGGCGGGGTTGGCGGCGGCGCGATCGAGCGGGCGGCGATCATGGCCGAACTGGGTCCGGCGCTGGCCGGCTCGGATTGGCTGGCGCATCATCTTGCCACCGCGCTGCTCGCCCGGCTTGCGCCGGATCACGGCCTGCTTGGCGCGCTGGCCACGGGCGAGGCGCGAATTGCGCTGGCCTTTGGTCACGCCGGCGAGGTGCCACTGGTTGCCGGCGCAGCCGATGCCGCTTGGCTGGTGCTGGCTGGAGAGACGCGCACCCTGCTGGTCGCAGCCTCGGCTCCCGGCCTGTCCCGGCGCCAGCGGATGATGATGGACGGCAGCGTGACGGCAGACCTCAGCATCGGCGCGGGGCTGGAGGCCGATGCCGTGCTGGCCGAAGGCGACGATGCCGCCGCCGCACGCGGCTGGGCGCTCGATGCCCGCAATGCCGCACTTTGTGCGGAAGCAGCCGGGCTGATGGACCGGATGGTCCGCGATACTGCTGCCTACCTCAAGCAGCGCAAGCAGTTCGGCGTGCCGATCGCCTCCTTTCAGGCCCTGCGCCACCGCCTCGCCGATATGCAGATGGCCCTGCTCAAGGCCGAGGGCCTGACCGAGCGCGCGATCCTGGCCGAAGGCACCGACGGCTGGGGCCACGCGGTCAGCGCTGCTGTGGTCGAGACGATCGACGCGGTCCGCATCGTCGGCGAAGGCGCGGTCCAGCTCCACGGCGGCATGGGCGTGACCGAGGAGCTCAGCCTGGGCGGCCAGTTCAAGCGCGGCCTGGCGATTGCCGCTACGCTGGGTTCAAAGAGCATGCACCTGGCGCGTCACGCGGCTTAATCTGTTTCAGCGCGGCTGAGCCGGTCTTGCCTCCGCCGTGAGGCGGACAAGACCTTCCCCTTAACCCAGCACCGCCCGCGAAATCAGGTCGCGCTGGATCTCGTTCGATCCGGCATAGATCGTTGCCGCGCGGCCGTTGAGGTAGCGCGGCAGCGCCGTGGCGAGGAGGTCCGGGGTCTGCCCGTCGGCAATCGCCCAGCCGGCCAGACCGACGATCTCGCAGGCCAGCGTGTCGATCCGCTGCGCGGCTTCGGTCCCCTGGACTTTCAGTACCGAGGCGTAGAGTGCGGCCTTCTCTCCGCTTGCGCCGATCGATTTCAGCTCCAGTGCTTCCAGCGCTTCCAGCGTCACTGCTTCGCGCCGCAGCCGCTCGCGCAGCACCGGGTCATCGGGTGCTTCCTCCTGCAGCCGGGCGAGCTGACCGAACAGACCGGGGGCATAGCGCCCGCCGCGCTCGAAAGTCAGGAGATACTTGGCGACCGACCAGCCCTCGTTCTCCTCACCCAGTCGGTTCGCCACCGGCACGCGGACATTGTCGAAGAATACCTGGTTAAGTTCATGCTCGCCGGCCAGCGAAATGATCGGATCGACTTTCAAGCCCGGCGTGCTCATGTCGATCAGCAAAAAGCTGATTCCGGCCTGCGGTTTGCCTTCATTGCTGGTGCGGACCAGCGCGAACATCCAGTTGGCGAAGTGGGCGTGGGTGGTCCAGATCTTCGATCCGTTGAGGACGTAGTGGTCCCCTTCGCGCTCGGCCTTGAGCTTGAGGGAGGCGAGGTCCGATCCCGAACCCGGTTCGGAAAAGCCCTGGCACCAGTAATGCTCGCCTGAGAGGATCTTGGGCAGGAAAAACGCCTTCTGCTCGTCAGTCCCGTAATGCATCAGCACCGGGGCCACCATCTTCAGCCCCTGTGGCAGCAGGTTGGGCGCGCCGGCCCGGGCGCATTCGGCCGCGAAGATGTATTTCTGCATCGGGCTCCAGCCGGTGCCACCATATTCCACTGGCCAGTCAATCGCGCCCCAGCCCTTGGCGGTCAGGATCCTCTGCCAGGCGATCGAATGGTCCGGATGGGCAAAGACGGAAGTCGCCCGCCGTCCCGCCCGCGCCAGTTCGGGCGGCAGGCTTTCGGCCAGGAAGGCGCGCACTTCGGCGCGGAAAGCGGCAAGGTCATCGCTGTCGGTCATGGCATCATCGTGCCTGCTGCGGGCTGCCTTGGCAACTGAAGCTGACCAAGTTCACAGGGTTCAGGGCAAAAAAGCAAGCGGCGTCACCCTGGGTCACCCCGCGTAACCTTGCGTCACCCGGTGTTGCCTTGCTGTGGCGGTCAGGCCGGGCGGGGCGGGCACTTATCAGGCGCGGATCAGCGCAAGGGCCGCGGGGTACAGGAAGGCGGGATGACGCCTAACCAGCCCGCGCGAGCAGCGCATCGGCCAGCATTGCGCCCAAGCGCGGCCCCTGGTCGGGATAGAGATAGGGCTCGATCAGTTCCGCCTCGATCACCGCCAGTGCCCCGTCATCCAGCCGGATCATGTCGATCCGGGCATAGAGCGGCGGCTGATCGAACGGCAGCAGGGCCATCACCGCTTCGGCTGCGGCACGGTCAGCGGGGGACGGGTCGAGCGCCGCTTCGCGCCCGCCGTAAAGCGACTGGATCCGATAGTCGCCGGCGGCTGCCTGCTTGATCAGGGCGTGGCTGAACGCGCCGCCGACAAAGATGAAGCTCAGCTCGCCCTCGCGCTGGATCGCGGGGAGGAACGGCTGGATCATGGCCGGCTGGTCGATCCGCCAGCGGGACGGGGGCGGGGCAGCGCGGGTAAAGCTGTCCTGCCCCACCGCGCCCGCGCCGACCCGGCGCTTCACCACCACCCGTTCGCACCCAAAATGATCGAAAGCCCGTACAATGTCCTCAGGCCCGGCGCCTTCCGGCCACAGTGTCGGGATCGTCACCGCCCCGCGCGCGGCCAGGTCCTTGAGATAAAGCTTGTCGGCATTCCAGCGGATCACTGCGACCGGGTTGCAGACTGTCACTCCGGCCGTCTCCAGCGCGGTCAGCCGGGCCAGGAATTCGTCCTT
>JBKBSV010000046.1:0-16814 GCA_046291115.1 Novosphingobium sp.
CCGGATCGACCGTGATGAAGATCGGCTGGACCTTGGCCGCCTGTTCGGGATGGGCCGCGGCAAACTTGGTGAAGCCCTGGATCAGCACCGACATGTCCATCGGGCAGGCATCGGGGCAGAAGGTGTAGCCGAAATAGACGATCCGGTACTTGCCCTTGAAATCGTCCCAGCTGACGCGCTTGCCGTCCTTGTCGGTCAGGGTAAAGGGACCGCCGATGGTCGATCCGTCTATCCTGGCGCCGACTACCGGTTCCTTGACCTTGTCCTGACCGGAGCAGGCGGCCAGCGAAAGCGACAGGACGGCAAGGGCGGTGGTGAAGAAAGGCTTGGTCATGGCGCACCGGTTCATGCTCTGCTAAACCGCGCCGCGCAAGGAGCCTTTCGGGCGGTTCGTCGATTCTGTGGCGGTTCCGCTCCGCTTTGCTGCAACAGGAGGTTTCGTTTCCAGTGCCAAGGTTGATCAAGCTGCCGCTCGCTCTCGCGCTTGCCGCCCCGCTGGGCCTCGCGGTGCTGCCCGCACCGGCGCTCGCCCAGTTCTCGGAAAGCTACAAGTTTCTTGAAGCGGTGAAAAAGAAAGAGGGGCAGGAAGTCACCGACATGCTTGCCAAGGGCGGCCCCAACCTGATCAATACCCGCGATGTGACCAGCGGCGAAACCGCGCTGCATATCGTCACCACCCGCCGTGACCTGACCTGGATGCGCTTCCTGATCGAACGCGGCGCCAATGTGAACGCCCGCGATGTCCGGGGCGTGACCCCGCTGGTGATCGCCTGCAACCTCAATTTCACCGAAGGGGTGGAACTGCTGGTGGAAAGCGGCGCGCGGGTCGATGAAAGCAACAATTCGGGCGAAACCCCGCTGATCACCGCGGTCCACAACCGCAACCTGCCGCTGATGCGGGTCCTGCTGACGGCCGGGGCCGATCCCGACCGGGCCGACAATTCGGGCCGCACCGCGCGCGATTATGCCAAGCTGGCCGGCAATCCGGCCCTGCTCTCCACGATCGAGAGCGAGGCCAAGCCCAAGGCCAGGCCGGGCCAGGGCCAACAGATCTTCGGACCCAAGCTGTGAGCGCGGCCGCGATGCAGGAACCCGCCAGCCTGGACGATCTGCGGGTGCTGCTGGCCCCGGCGATTGCCGATGCCGCCGCTTTCGACGGGTGGAACGAGGCCGCGGTGCGCGATGCAGCGCAGCTTCACGGGATCGATCCGGAAGCTGCCGTCTTCGCCTTTTCCGGCGGGGCGATGCAGATGATCGAGGCCTGGGTGCACAGCGTCGATGCGGCGATGCGCGAAGCCCTGCCGGCCGAACGGATCGCCAGCCTCAAGATCCGTGAGCGGATTGCCACGCTGGTCCAGTTCCGGCTGGATGCCATTGCCCACCAGAAGGAAGCCCTGCGCCGCGCGCTGGCCATCATGGCCATGCCGCAGAACGCCGCGCGCGCCCTTGCGCTGGGCTGGCAGAGCGCGGACGTGATGTGGCGGCTGGCCGGGGATACGGCGGTTGATTACAACCACTATACCAAGCGCCTGACCCTGGGTTCGATCTATGCCGCGACCCTTGCCGTTTACGTCAACGACAAGAGCGACGACAACGCCGATACCCGCGCCTTCCTCGATCGCCGGATCGCAGGGATCATGAAGTTCGAAAAGGCCAAGGCCCGGCTCCTGCGCCCGCGCGAGGACATGTTCAGCCCGGTGCGATTGCTCGGCCGGCTGCGCTACCCGGCGCGGTGAGGCCGGGTGCGGGCCGGTGATGCCAGTCAATTGCAGGTGCGATCGGCTGGCCGGGCGAAATTGACCTCGATCAAATCTGTTGCGAATAACTTGCAACAAGAACGCGGCTGTGGCAGCGCCGCCGGGTCATGACGCTCGATCAGCTTCCGCTTGGTCAATCGGCCCGCATCCTTGCGGTTGATGCCGCGCGGCTGGCGGCGGAAGAGGCGCTGCGGCTCCGGGCGCTTGGGCTGGATCAAGGGGCCACGGTCAGAATTACGCATCGCGGCGTGTTCGGCTCCAGCGATCCGCTTGCCCTGGCTGTCGGGCGGATGACCGTGGCGGTGCGCCGGGCCCACGCCCGCGCGATCACGGTTGAAGTGCTGTGAGCCTGCGCAGCGCGGCTCTGGTCGGCAATCCCAATGCGGGGAAAAGCGCGCTGTTCAATGCGCTGACCGGCGCGCGCCAGAAGATCGCCAACTATCCCGGCGTCACCGTGGAAAAGAAGGCCGGGCGGCTGCCCTTGCCGACTGGTGAAGTGATCGAACTGACCGACCTGCCGGGCTCCTACAGCCTCGATGCAACCAGCCCTGACGAGGAAGTGACCCGCAAGGTCATTCTGGGCGAACTGGCCGGCGAACCCGCGCCGCAAGTGCTGGTGGTGGTGCTCGACGCGTCCAACCTGGAACAGCACCTGGTCTTTGCCCAGGAAGTGATCGCGCTGGGCCGGCCGACCGTGGTCGCGCTGAACATGCTCGATCTGGCCGAACGCGACGGACTGGTGCTCGATCCCGCGGCGCTGCAACAGGCGCTGGGCGTGCCGGTGGTGCCGACCGTGGCGGTGCGCCGGCGCGGACTGGATGAATTGACCGCCGCGATCGCCGCGGCCGGAGAGCGCCCGGCCGAACCCCACCGCCCGCGCACCACGCTGACCGAGCGGCGATTGACCGCCCACGCGATTGCGGAGAGCGTGATCGTTTCGGAAACCAGCCGCCACCGGCTCCACGCCCGGCTGGACCGCCTGTTCCTGCACCCCTGGGCCGGACCGTTGATCCTGCTGGCGCTGCTGTTCGTGATGTTCCAGGCGGTGTTCAGCTGGGCCACGCCGTTTGCCGATGCGCTGGAAGCCGGGCTTGCCCTGTTGGGCGATCAGGTCCGCGCGGCTCTGCCGCCGGGGCTGGCGCGCGATTTCCTGACCGACGGGATCTTGTCCGGGGTCGGATCGGTGGTGGTGTTCCTGCCGCAGATCGTGATCCTGTTCTTCTTCATCCTGACGCTGGAGGCATCGGGCTATATGGCCCGGGCAGCTTTCCTGATGGACCGGCTGATGGCCGGGGTCGGCCTGTCGGGCCGCAGCTTCATTCCGCTCCTGTCCAGCTTTGCCTGCGCCATTCCGGGAATCATGGCGACCCGCAGCATCTCCGATCCCAAGGACCGGCTGACCACGATCCTGATCGCGCCCTTGATGACCTGTTCGGCCCGCCTGCCGGTCTATGCCCTGATCATCGCCGCGTTCATTCCCAACCGCTCGGTCTGGGGGGGCGTGGGCTTGCAGGGGCTGGTGCTGCTGGGGCTGTACCTGTCCGGAATCGTTGCGGCACTGGTGGCGGCGCTGGTGCTGCGCCGTTCGGTCACCAAGGGTGCGGCCTCTGGCTTCATCATGGAACTGCCCAAGTACCAGCTGCCGCGCGCCGGGGACCTGGCCATCGGGCTGTTCCAGCGCGCGTGGATCTTCCTGCGCCGCGCCGGGACGATCATTTTCATGGTCACCGTGGTGTTGTGGCTGCTCTTGAACTTTCCGCGCGCGGGCGCGGGCGAAAATCAGGTCGATGCCTCGATCGCCGGCAGAATCGCCAACGGCCTGGCCGTGGTGGTGGAACCGATCGGCTTCAACCGCGATATCGCCCTGTCGCTGATCCCGGCCATGGCCGCGCGCGAGGTTGCGGTCAGCTCGCTCGCCACCTCCTATGCCGTGGGCGCGGATGACGAGGAAGCACAGGCCCGGCAACTGGGCGAGCGGCTGAAGGCCGACTGGTCCTTGCCGACCGCGCTGGCCTTTCTCGTCTGGTTCGTCTTTGCCCCGCAATGCATGAGCACCATCGCCGTCACCCGCCGCGAAACGAATGGGTGGAAATGGCCGGGCTTCATGCTCGCTTATCTGTTCGCGCTGGCCTACATCTTCGCGGGAATCACCTATTGGGGCGCGGTCGCGCTTGGGCTTTAGCGAGGAAAGAGGATAACATGGCAGGCAGCGTCAACAAGGTCATCCTGATCGGCAACCTTGGCGCGGATCCGGAAGTGAAGTCGTTCCAGAACGGCGGCCGGATCGCCAACCTCAGGATCGCCACCAGCGAACAGTGGAAGGACAAGAACACCGGCGAGCGCAAGGAGCGGACCGAGTGGCACAATGTCGTGCTCAATTCCGAAGGTCTGGTTGGCGTGGCCGAGCGTTATCTGCGCAAGGGCAGCAAGGTCTATATCGAAGGCCAGCTGCGCACCCGCAAGTGGCAGGACCAGTCCGGCAATGACCGCTACACCACCGAAATCTCGGTCGGCGGCATGGGCGGCGTTCTGACCATGCTCGATGGCGCGCCGGGCGGCGGCGGCCAGGGCGGCGGCTACGGGAGCGGTCAGCGCAGCGGGGGCGGCGATTTTGGCGGCGGCCAGCGTTCGGGCGGCAGCGGCATGGGTGGCGGCTCACAGGGTGGGGGCGGATTCGCAGACGATCTCGACGACGATATCCCGTTCTGATCGGGGCCTAGTTCTTCAGCAGCCCCTTCAGCGCGGCAAAGGCCCCGCTTTCGCTTTCGCTGAGGATCCCGGCCTTGTGCCGGAACTCTTCCGCGCCGGGGCCTTCCAGATAGGGATCGATCGCCAGGCCCAGCGTCTGGGCGACGGCCTCGCCCAGGTCGAAGCGGCCGCCTGCCATCTCGATATCGTCAAGGTCTTCGGCCGAAAGCTCGATTTCCGCAGCGCCGCTGATCGGTTCTCCGGCGGGCACGAAGCGCAGTGCCAGGTCCTCATCAATCCGCACCGGCAGGTCTTCGCCTGAGACGGCGCAGCTTTGCACGATGTCCGCCGTGACCCGTCCGGTGGCGCGCACGGTCGGCCCGTCGGCGGCCAGCCTGACCCGCGCGGTCAGCGACTTGACCGCAACCAGCGCAAACCGCGCGGCCAGCGCGGCGCATTCGGCCTCGCTAGCCTCGATCACCTGTTCGGCGGCAGGCAGGCGGGCCGCTTCGACGATCCGTTCCAGCTCGCTCATGCCGCGATCCGCCCGGCAAGAAGATCGGCATTGGCCGTGGCGGCCAACCGTGCGGCCACGGCGCGCAGTTCGGCGGCCAGGAAAGCCGTGTCGGCACCTTCGGTCAGTGTCACGTTGCGGTCGATCGCGGCGATCAGGTCGGTGTCATCGGCCTTGGCCAGCGCCGCTTTCAGCGCTTCGATCCGCCCGCCGAGCGCGCCCATCAGCTTGCCGACATGCTTGCCCACCACCAGATCGCCCACGCCCGACTGGCGCAGCTGGCCGTCCATGTCGTCCACGAACAGCTCGGTCAGCCGGGCCGAAGGTGCGCGCAGGGCATCATCGCCGTCCAGCCGCAGCATGACCAGCGCCAGCACCAGCGTGACCGCATCGAAGCGCCCTTCGACCGTGTCGGCAATCCCGCCGCGGCTGAACCATGCGGGCTTGCGGGCCAGCTCGACGCTGCGGTGCCACAGCGGGCGGACTTCCTCGCGGCCGCGGCCTGCCTGGCCGAACAGGCGTTTGAGCAGCAACATCGGCGGTTACCCTTTCATTCAGCGGCGATTAAACCGGCCTTGCCCAAGCGGCCTTATTGCGCGGCGGGCCAAGGCGGCCTAAGGCTGGCCGCGATAGAGTAGATGGGGCGGTGCGGGCAATCCCGCAAGGCCGCCAGATGGCGGTAAGTTCCCGGCAGCAAGTTCACGGAGCAAGTTCACGATGCAGGCGAAGGTTCGAATTCTGGGAGTGGCTGCGGCTGCGCTGGCGCTGTCGGCCTGTGCCACGATCAAGGACCAGCGCGGTTACCTGGTCGATGCGGCGCTGCTCGATTCGCTCCAGCCGGGGATCGACAACCAGCTTTCGGTTGAGCGCATGCTCGGCCGCCCGTCGTTCATCAGCCAGTTCGGCCGCAAGGACTGGTACTATATCTCCACCCAGACCCGCCAGGCTGCCTTCGGCCGCCCCAAGGCCAAGGAGCAGCTGCTGGTCCGTGTCAGCTTTGACGAGAAGGGCAATGTCGCGGGCGTGGAACGGTCGGGCATGGAAAAGGTCGCGCAGATCAACCCCGATGGCGACAAGACGCCAACCCTTGGGCGCGAGCGGACCTTCCTGGAAGATCTGTTCGGCAACATCGGCCAGGTCGGCGCGGCCGGCTCGGGTGCGGGCGGCCCCAACGGCAGTTGATGATTGAACCGGGCGCCGGCATCGCCATATTGACGGGATGACTGATCTCCATTCCAGCCACGGCCTGATCCAGTGGCACGGCACCACCATCATCGGCGTCAAGCTGGGCGGCAAGACCGTCATTGCCGGTGATGGCCAGGTTTCCATGGGCAACACCGTGATGAAACCCAATGCCCGCAAGGTGCGGCGGCTGGGTGACGGCAGCGTGATCGCCGGGTTTGCCGGGGCCACCGCCGATGCCTTCACCCTGTTCGAACGGCTGGAGAAAAAGCTGGAAGCCGCCCGCGGCCAGTTGATGCGCGCTGCGGTGGAACTGGCCAAGGACTGGCGGACCGACAAGTACCTGCGCAATCTTGAAGCGCTGATGATCGTGGCCGACAAGGACACCATGCTGATCCTGACCGGCAACGGCGACGTGCTGGACCCGGCACCCGGCTTTGCCGCGATCGGATGGGGCGGCAACTTTGCCCTGCCCGCCGCCACGGCGCGGGTCGATTATCAAAGCGACCCGGAGCAGATCGCCCGCCGCGCCATGGGTGTGGCGGCAGAGATCTGCGTTTTCACCAATGATCGCGTGACCGTGGAGGTCATCGAAGCCTAACCGGCGGCGAAGAACAGCGTCTGAATCAGCCTGCCGTTCTCCGCCGTGGTCCCGAATGGGCGTCCGGCATTGTGGAACATCCACGGGCTGAACAGCACCAGCCGGTTGAACCGCATCGGCACGGTGAAGGTCTTTTCCCAGGCCGCCGGTCTCAGCGTGTCGCGGTTGATCACTTCTCCGATCAGCACGTTCACATCGGCATAGCCGGCAGCGAGCAGGTCCTCCATCCGGCCTGGCACCCGTTCCAGCCCGGTCCGCTTGTGGCGGAAGAAATCGGTCCCGCCGCGGCAATGCTCGGGCCGAGACAGGTAGAGAATGCCCGAATAGGTGCTGGGATCGATATGGACGCCGGAATGACCCTTGTCCCCGGCCAGCGTCAGGCGGCAATGGCCGTGCATCGTGCCCGGCTGGGGGCGCACCGGCGTGCCGATGATCTGCGATACCGCATCGTCCATGCCGGGGATCGGCAGCGGTGTGGTCGATGGCAGCCCCGGATAATTGCCCTGTTTGAAGGCGGGATCGTAATCCAGCGCCAGTGCACGGCGCCGGGCGAGGTGCGGATCGGCCAGGAAATCGTCGATCACGATCAGCGAGGGCAGGTTCATGGGGCGGCCATAACAGCTTCCGTGGGGCCCGTCTGCCCGGCGATCCGGGCTTGACCTCGGCAATGGCAGCCCCATCTACAGCAAAATGACCGAAGCCCTTACCCCCAAAGCCATTGTCCGCGCGCTGGACGAACACATCGTCGGCCAGGCCGATGCCAAGAAAGCAGTGGCCGTGGCCCTGCGCAATCGCTGGCGGCGCCAGCGCCTGCCGGACGAACTGCGTGACGAGGTGACCCCCAAGAACATCCTGATGATCGGGCCGACCGGCTGCGGCAAGACCGAGATCAGCCGCCGGCTGGCGAAACTGGCCGACGCGCCCTTCGTCAAGGTCGAGGCCACCAAGTTCACCGAAGTCGGCTATGTCGGCCGCGATGTCGAACAGATCGCCCGCGATCTGGTGGAAGAAGCGATCCGGCTGGAAAAAGACCGTCGCCGCGAAGCCGTGCGCGAGGCGGCCGAAAAGGGGGCGATGGAGCGGCTGCTGAAGGCCCTGGTCGGCGACGGCGCATCCGAAGCCACCCGCGAATCGTTCCGCCAGCGGATCGTCGAACACGCGATGGACGAGGTCGAAGTGGAGATCGAGGTTGAGGACGGCCCGGCCGGCGGGATGGAGGTCCCCGGCCTGCCCGGCGGGATCAGCATGATCAACCTGTCCGAAATGATGGGCCGGGCGCTGGGCCGGCAGAACCTCAGGCGACGCAAGCTGAAAGTGCCGGAAGCCTGGGCCAAGCTGGTCGACGAGGAAGCCGAAAGGCGCATGGACCAGGACGATGTTGCCCGCGCCGCACTGGCTAATGCCGAAACCAACGGCATCGTCTTCATCGACGAGATCGACAAGATTGCCGTATCCGACGTGCGCGGCGGAACGGTCAGCCGCGAAGGCGTGCAGCGCGATCTGCTGCCGCTGATTGAAGGCACCACGGTTGCCACCAAGTACGGCCCGATGAAGACCGACCACGTGCTGTTCATTGCCAGCGGCGCGTTCCATGTTGCCCGGCCCAGCGACATGCTGCCCGAACTGCAGGGCCGCTTGCCGATCCGGGTCGAGCTGAAGGCCCTGTCCGAAGACGACTTTGTCCGTATTCTGTCCGAAACCCGCGCCAACCTGATCGAACAGTACCGCGCGCTGCTGGCGACCGAAAAGGTCACGCTGGACTTCACCCCCGGCGCGGTCCGCGAAGTGGCCAGGATCGCGGCGCAGGTGAACGAGGCGGTCGAGAACATCGGCGCGCGGCGGCTCCAGACCGTGATGGAAAAGCTGCTGGAGGAACTCAGCTTCGAAGCCGAGGACCGCGAGGGCGAAACGATCAGCGTGGATGAGAGCTACGTCCGCGACCGGCTGAGCGGGCTGGCGCGGGATACGGACCTGTCGAAGTACATTCTGTAACGCGATAATCGCCCTACACGCACGTCATTGCGAGGAGCGCAGCGACGAAGCCATCCAGAGCGGCAAGGCCCGGCACTGGCCACCGCTCATCCACTGCTGTAACAAGACCCCATGCAGACCCCCGAAGACCGCCCGATCTACCGCCTCCTCACCGGCAAGGACGACCGCGCCTTTTGTGAGCGGGTGTCCGAAGCGCTGGAGCAGGGCTGGCGGCTGTACGGCTCGCCCACGCTGGCCTGGGATCAGGAGAGCGGCTGCATGAAGGCGGCGCAGGCCGTGGTCTGGCATGAGGCCGATGTGGTGAAATGAGCTTGCGGCTCAGAACCGTCCATAAAAGCTGCTTATGTTGAACCAGACCTTACGTTCTTTCCCGGTGGCGGGATCAACTGCCGTGATCACGTCATAGGCCTTCTTGTTGATCACCAGTGCCTGCATACGCGGCTCAAGCCCAAGGTAGCGGAGTATCTCATACTCTTGTCTAACACTCGATACCTTGTAGGCGGTCTTTTCTGTCAGGCCGTCGCCAGACTTGAGCGCTTTCGCGATGCTCTTTGGCGGCGCCGGCAGCTCAGTGGATGGAGCGGGGACCGGCTCGATCAATATCGGCTGGTCGGCCAGGGCGACAGATGAAAAGCCGAAGAGGGAAATCGCAAGGGCATATCTGATCATTGCTCCTTGTTATTTGAGGCAGGACCGAACCTCAAGATTTGTCTACGAATTACTCCGCCGCCTGCCCGAATTCCTCGATCGCTTCGGCCTGCCGCGCCCACATTTCGGCATAGAGCCCGCCGCGGCGCAGCAGATCGGCGTGGGTGCCCTGTTCGGCCAGCTGGCCGTCGCTCAGCACCAGGATCGTGTCGGCATCGGCAATGGTCGAGAGGCGGTGGGCGATGGACAGCGAGGTGCGCCCTTCCGCCACGGAATGGAGCGTGGCGAGGATGTCCTGCTCGGTCCGGGTGTCGAGCGCCGAAGTGGCCTCGTCCAGCAGCAGGATCGGCGGGTTCTTGACCAGAGTGCGGGCAATGGCGACGCGCTGCTTTTCCCCGCCGGACAGTTTCAGCCCGCGTTCGCCCACTTCGGTATCAAGGCCCTGCGGCAGGCGCTGAACCAGGTCCCACAGCGCCGCGCCGCGCGCCGCGGCTTCAACCTCAGCCGGGCCGGCCCCGTCGCGGCCATAGGCGATGTTGTAACCGATGCTTTCGTTGAACAGCACCGCATCCTGCGGAACGATGCCGATCGCGGCGCGCAGGCTTGCCTGCGTCACTTTACGGATGTCCTGCCCGTCGATCAGGATCCTGCCCTGCCACGGATCGTAAAAGCGGAACACCAGCCGGGCGATCGTGCTTTTGCCCGCGCCGGACGGGCCGACAATCGCCATCTGGTGGCCGGCCGGCACTTCGAAGCTGAGGCCTTTCAGGATCGTGCGGTCCGGCTCGTATCCGAACACCACGTTGTCGAAGGCCAGGGTCGGGCGGTTCACCACCAGCGCCGGTGCGCCGGGGGCGTCCTGTACTTCGATTTCGGTATCGATCAGGCGGAACATGTCGGCCATGTCGATCAGGCCCTGGCGGATCGTGCGATAGACCATGCCGAGCATGTCAAGCGGGCGGAACAGCTGCGTCAGATAGGTCTGGACGAAAATCAGCTGCCCGGCGGAATACTCGCCGCGCGCCCAGCCATAGACGGTCAGCGCCATGGCCACCGCCATCAGCAGGTTGGTGACCAGCGCCTGGGCGATGTTGAGCAGGCCAAGGCTGTTTTCGCTTTTCACCGCCGCTGCGGCATAGGCGCGGGTGGCCTCGGCATAGCGGGCTTCCTCGCGCGCTTCGGCGCCGAAGTATTTCACCGTCTCGTAGTTCAGCAGCGAATCGACCGCGCGCGACAGCGCCTGCCCGTCGAGCCGGTTCATCTGTTCGCGCAGCCTGGTGCGCCATTCGGTGATCGCGCGGGTGACCCAGATGTAAGCGACAACGGCCAGCGCCGTGGCCGTCACCAGCGGCCAGCCGAAGTTGAGGTAGAAGATCACCCCCACACCCGCCAGCAGGATCACCGTGGGGGCGATGTTGAACAGCATGAAATAGAGCATCGTGTCGATGCTTTTGGTGCCGCGCTCGATCACCTTGGTCACTTCGCCGGTGCGGCGGGCCAGATGGAAGCGCAAGGACAGGCGGTGCAGGCGGTTGAACACGTGTTCGGCCAGCTGCGAAGTGGCCTGCTGGCCGACCCGTTCGAACACGATGTTGCGCAGGTTGTCGAACACCACGCCGCCCAGCCGTCCGGCGGCATAGGCCAGCACGAACAACATGGCGAAAGTGATCACTCTGGGGCCGTTGACGCCCATCGCGTCGACCGCCCATTTCAGCAGATAGGGCAAGGTGAACTGGGTCGCAGTCGATAGCAGGATCAGCGCGACCGCGCCGACGATCCGAACCCGCAGCCCCAGATCATCCTTCGGCCACAGATAGGGCAGGAACCGGCGCAGCGTGCCCCAGCCGTCATGGCGGGCGGGGCGATCGGGCGCGGCGGGGCGGTCGGGCGGCATCGCCCCCATGTAGGCCGAATGCGCCGAAAGGGAAGGGCGGGGCGGAACCTTGCGCCGTCAGTCGAGGCGCGAACCCAGGTTGTTGCGGTGCTGCGATCCGGTGTCGATCGCATCCGGAGGCACGTCGAAATAGATCTTGCGGGTGGCAAAATCGATCGCGACCCGGTCCAGCTGGCGCAGATCGCGCATCCCCAGCAGCAGCGCTGGCTTGCGGTCCAGCCCCAGCGAGACGAAAGCCGGGGAATCGGCATAGGCGATCATCACGTTGCCAAAATTGATCTCGCCGATCTGGAGCCGCCGGGCATAGCCGAGATCGGCAATGATGGTCTGGCCGGTTACCGAACGCAGTTCCGTGCGGGTCTGGAAAGCGCGGTTGGACAGGGCGCGTTGCAGGGCGCGGTTGCCGATCGAGGCTTCCGCCCCGGTATCGATCACCACGTCGGCCCGCACCCCATCGATCACGGCATTGGTCATGATCAGCTGGCCAGAGCGGCGCCGGGCGGTGACCACGATCTCGAACCCGCGGTTGCCGCCCAGCTCTTTCGCGTCGGACACCGCAATCAGGCCCTTGCGGAAATCGATCTGAACCCGCTGGCCCTGCAGGCTGTCCAGCCCGATGATTCCGTCCGCGCCGATGTTGCCGTGATCAAGCAGCGGCGCAAGGACGCCATAATAGGAACGTTTGCCCAGATCGATCTGGTCGATCTCCACCGTGTCGACCATTGCGCTGCCCGCCACCCCGGTCAGCCTGGCCCGGCCAGTGACCGGAATGGCCAGCTTGCCTGCCACTCCGCGCGAAATCACGGTGTTCATCGCGCCGGTATCGATCATGAAGTCGAACGGACCATGCGCGCCGATCCTTACCGGCACTGTCATCCGCTCGTGCCGGTCCTCGCCGATCTCGATCACGTCGACCTGGCCCGCTTCGGGCGCGGCGGTCTGGCCAACCACAACGGGCAGGGCCAGCAGCAGCGAAACGAACGGATTGAACAGCGAATTGAGCGCCATGGCTGCTTCCTTTCCGCCGGGCAGATTATCATTCTTTCGGGCCACTTGCCATGCCGCCCGGCGCTTGGCCGCATTTGCCAAAGCTTAAGGTCGCGGCGTTATGATCGGGGCATGATCGATCTGGCCGACCGGGCGCTGCGCAAGCTGCGCGAGCTGCAATTCAACCGCGATGCCCGCGCCGTGCTGGGCACCGCGCCGCTGCGCGCGGCCGATGATGGGGTGGTGCTGTTCTCGATGATCGGCACCAGGGTGGTCCTGCCCTATCTGCTTGCGGCCAAAAGCCTGCACGCCCGGCTGGGGCGCGGACGCTTTGTGGTTCTGGATGACGGCACCTTGACCGCGGCAGACCGCGCGGTGCTGGCCCATCACCTCGATCGGCCAGAGATCCGCCACATCGCCGCTGTCGATGTTGGTGATTGCCCACGCGGTGGATGCTGGGAACGGCTGCTGACTCTGCTCGACCTGCGCCGCGATGCCTATGTCATCCAGCTTGATTCCGATACGGTCACGCTCGGCCCGGTGCCGGAACTGGAACGGGCGCTTGCCGACCGGCGCGATTTCACGCTGCTGGGCGGGGAAGACGCCCGCTGGCTGCCGGTATCGGCCTATGCCCAAGACCTTGCCGCCCTTGGCGAGAGTGCCCATGTCCAGGCCAAGGCCGAAGCGGCGATGGCGCTGCTGGCCGCCGAGGTGCCGGGGGTAACCCATTACCTGCGCGGCTGCGCGGGCTTTGCCGGGTTTGCGCCGGGCGGATCGGGCCGGGAGATCGCCGACGGCTTCAGCCGCGCGGCGCGGGCCCTGCTGGGCGATGCCGTCTGGGCGCAATGGGGCAGCGAACAGGTCATGAGCAACGTCATCGTCGCCAACGAGGGCGAGCCGGTGCTGCTGCCCTATGACCGCTATCTCAATTTCTGGAACGAGCCGGTTCCCGGCGGGGCGGCCTTCGTCCACTTTGTCGGGACCTATCGCTATCACTGCGGCGCTTACGCCGCTGCTGCGCGCCGGGCGCTAGCCGGGCTCGATTGCGGATTGAGCGCGGCAGCCTGAACGGTGCGCTGATACGGGCAAACTGCCTGCCCGCTCCTCGGCTGAATTACCCGTTGATGCTCCCCTGGCCGCGGCTGGGCCAGGCGAGCGGGCCGGTGTTGCAGATCAGCCCGGCTGAAAACAGGCGCTAACGCTTCAGCAGCAGTCCCAGCACTTCATCAATCCGCTCACGCGCGAAGACCAGCAGCCATCCGCCATAGATTGCGCCGCCGGCCGCAACCAGCAGGGCCAGCCGCGCGGCAACGTGCAGGTCGGGCACCATGCGCCCCAGCAGCAACACGCTGGCCGCCATGGCGAGGCCCGCCAGCACCGGCGCGCCCAGCGCAGCGCCCAGCTGCCGCGCGGTGATGCCGATGGTCGGCAGGCTCCACGCGGCCGTGATCGCGGTCAGCAGCGGATAGCCCAGCAGCCAGGCCCAGGCGACGCCAGGCAGACCGGCCAGCGTGATCCCGGCAAGGAATGCGGCCGGCATGACGATCGCACCCAGGATCGAGCTGCGGGTCGAGATGCCCGGCTGGCCCATCGCATTGGTGGCGGGGGCAAACATCACGTGCAGGGTCATGAACGGCATGGCCAGGGCCAGCAGCTTGATCAGCGGGGCCGAACCGAGCCATTTGGGGCCAAGCATCACTTCCACCGCCGGCGCGGCGACCACTGCCAGCCCCAGGCAGAACGGCACCGCCAGCAGCATGACCACCCGCACCGATTTCAGAAAGCCCTGGGCCACGGCCGCGCCATCGTCCTGGATCCGGGCATAGGCGGAAAAGGCCACTTCGTTGAGCGGGGGAACCACCTTGTTGACGAACAGCTGAGCCAGGAACAGCGCGGTGGTATAAAGCCCCAGCTCGCCCGGTTGCAGCAGGCGGCCGGCAATGAGGATGTCAGCCTGGGTCTGCAAGAACCAGAACACCTGGCCCACCATGATCACACCGCCATAGCTGGCGAGCCTCCGGGCGCCGCGAAAATCGAAGCTTGGCAGGATCCAGGCCCGTGCCGCCAGCATCATCCCCGCAGCGCGGCTGGCGAAGGTCATCAGCGGCGCAGCGACCAGGGTCCACACGCCCCAGCCAGAGCAGGCCCCGGCCAGCGCGGTCAGCGCCCCCAGCATGGCCGATGCCATGTTGACCTGGGCCTGGCGGCGGAAATCCATCTGCCGCGACAGGACCGCATAGCCCAGCGCAAGGAACGGATTGGTCAGGTAGATCAGCGCCTGGACCCGCAACAGGTCGGCCACAATCGGCTGGCCATAATAGGATGCCACCAGCGGTGCGGCGAGATACTGCGCTGCCGCCAGCACACCGTTGATCACGATCAGCAGGCCCAGCAGCTGGCGCAGCCGGTGGGTGTCCAGCGCCTTGTCCTGGATCGCGGCATTGGCAAAACCATAGCCGTTGAGCAGCCCCAGCAAGACCAGCACCACCGAAGTCATGGCGAACAGGCCATAGTCTGCTGGCGAAAGGATGCGGATCACCAGGAAGGTGGAAAGCCAGGCGATCAGCTGGCTGACGATCTGGGTGCCCGACCGCCAGATTACCGCGCTGCGGACCTGGCGGCGCAGCGCGCCGTCCTGCAGTTCGGCCTCGCCGGTGAGGTGGGGGGAGTGAGTCAAGGCCGCACGCTTTGCAGCAGGTCGCGCAGGCCGCCTTCCGAACCTCCGCGGCTGTGCGCTCGGCGGCGCCAGCGCAGCATCGGCCGGGCCAGCCCGGGCAGGACGGACCACAAGGCGAAGCTCAGCTTCCAGACCTTGCCCGAAACCTCCGCCTTGACCTCGCGCAGCGCGGCAAGGCCACCGGCGGTGTCGCCGTCGATCACCCGGTCGACCGCGTGCTCGAAATCGATCGCCCGCTGGGTCAGCGCGATCAGCTCGGTCACCAGCGGCTGCTCAGGCGCATCGGCGGGAAGAGCGGCTTGGGCCTTTTGATAGACCCGCAGGTTGCCGCGCAGCATCTTCTCGCGGCTGGCCGAGGCGGAGTTGGGTCGCACCCGGTATTCGCCCAGCACTTGGTCGATATAGCCGGCCTTGCGGCCCAGCTGCATGACCCTGGTCCAGAAGTCGAAGTCCTCGCAGTGGGTGAAGCTGGGGTCGAACCCGCCAACCGCCGCCCAGTCGTCGCGGCGGAAGGTGGAGCCGATATATATGCCGAAGCTGCGGTCGAGCACTTCGGCCAGTGTCCCGTGGCGACCATCGCTGCGGCCCTGCTTGCCTTCAAAGCACAGCCGCTCCTTGGGCACGGCGCCGAAGATCAGGGCATTGACCGTGGCGATCGAGATTGCCGGATCCCCTTCCAGCATGGCCACGGTATGGGCCAGGTATTCCGGGCGCAGCCGGTCATCCCCGTCGAGCAGGACCAGCAGCGGCGCGGTGCAGGCCGCGATTGCGGTATTGCGCGCTCCGCCAACGCCCTGGTTGGCCGTGGCGAGAAAACGAATCCGCGGATCGGACAGGAACGGAGCCACCGCGCCGGCTACATCATCGGGCGCGCCATCGTCGATCACCACGCACTCCCAGTCGGGGAATGTCTGGGCCTGGACAGAAGCCAGCGCTTCGCCAACCAGGTGGGCGACGCCGTAGGCGGGAACGATCACGGCCACGCGCGGCGGTGCGGAAGATTCGGGGGGAAGGGCGACCTCGGACATGGCTATTTTATAGCGATGGGGCGTTAATCATCGCCTTACAGGGGCGGCGCCGAATCAGAAAATTGGCCGATTCGGGGAGGATTCGGCCCTTCTCGACATTACGCACGTCGTAAAACGCACGGTTTTCCGCGGGTTTGCGGGATTGTGAAATAAAATTGCAAAAAGGCGTTGACCGAATCAGAAGCCCGCTTTAGAGGCCCCTTCACCGGACGGGAACGCCGCTTCAAACGGTTCACCGCCCCGGTCGCCAACATAGACGGACAACAGGTCCCCCGAAGTGAAAAGCGGGGAACGATGGTTGTCCGCCTGATTTTGTCGCTTCGGCGGTCATGTCAGGACCTGATGCTTGGTGGCTCTTTGACATTGTCGGTTTTGATGAAGGGACATGTGGGCGACGGCGCCCCGTCCGGGGAGCTTCAGGCTCCGTGTACGGGTTGATTAAGTCGTTACCTCATATGTCCTTCGTATCCATTACGTTTGACAAGTGCAGGTATCGGCTCCTGAAGTTCGGTATCGCGGTTGGCGGGGCTTGCTCCGTGCCGTGCATATCGTGACACAAACTTGAGAGTTTGATCCTGGCTCAGAACGAACGCTGGCGGCATGCCTAACACATGCAAGTCGAACGAACCCTTCGGGGTTAGTGGCGCACGGGTGCGTAACGCGTGGGGATCTGCCCTTTGCTTCGGAATAACAGTTAGAAATGACTGCTAATACCGGATGATGTCGCAAGACCAAAGATTTATCGGCAAAGGATGAACCCGCGTAGGATTAGCTAGTTGGTGGGGTAAAGGCCTACCAAGGCGACGATCCTTAGCTGGTCTGAGAGGATGATCAGCCACACTGGGA
>JBKBSV010000149.1:0-3180 GCA_046291115.1 Novosphingobium sp.
GTCACGCCGGTTCCCGCCGCCATCCGGGTCAGGGTGGCGTGGTGCTGGCGGGCCAGGATCTCGGTCGGGGCCAGCAGCGCGGCCTGCGCGCCGGCTTCCACCGCCAGCAGCATGGCCTGCAAGGCCACGACCGTCTTGCCCGACCCGACATCGCCCTGCAACAGCCGCAGCATCGGCGCAGCTTGCGCCATGTCTTCCTCGATCTCGCGCACCGAGCGGGCCTGCGCGCCGGTCAGGCCGAACGGCAGGGAAAGCCTGCCGCGCAACGACCCGTCGCCCACCAGCGGGGTCCCGACCCGCGCGCGGTTGGCATTCTTGACCAGCAGCAGGGCCAAGCTGTTGGCGAGCAGCTCGTCATAGGCCAGCCGGTCGCGCGCGGCGGCGTGTTCGCCCTTGTGTGCCAGTTCCAGCGCATCGCGCCAGCGCGGCCACTGCATCCGGTCGGCCAGCGCCGGCTCGATCCATTCGGGCAAGTCCGGCACGCGCTCCAGCGCCTGATGGATCAAGGCGGCAAGCCGCCCCTGGGTCAGCCCTTCGGAGAGGGGATAGACCGGCTCGACCAGTTGCCCCAGCGCGGCGGCGCTGTCCTGTGCCACGTGATCGGGGTGAACGATCTGGAGCATCTGCCCGTACTGGTCGAGCCGGCCGGCAATCCAGCGCCTTTCCCCCAGCGGCAGGGCCTTCTTCGCCCAACCGGTATTGCGGCCGAAATAGGTGAGCGAACAGATCTTGCCGGCACTGTCCGCCGCCAGCACGCGCAGCGGGCCGCGCCCCTGCGAGCTGCGGTATTCGACCGGGGTCAGCGGCACGACCACGTTCTCTCCCACGCTGGCCGCGTCCAGATCAGCCACCGCGCGGCGCGTAACGAACCGGTCGGGCAAGTGATAGACAAAGTCGCGGACCCGGCTCAGCCCAAGCCGTTCCAGCGGGCGCGCCATACCCGTGCCGACCCCTTTCAGGCTGTCAGCCGCAACGAACAGGGGATTGAGCCGGTCGGGACGCATAGCCGCTTCATAGGCGCGGGGACGACCTTTTCGCCAGACTTTGATGCAGCGCTAGGAACCGGAGCCGATCCGGTGCCGCCATGACCCGGCAACAAGCTAGCGGAGACGATCATGCTGCTGCCCCACGGAACCATCATCGCGCTGGTCGATGGTCAGCATCTGGAACTCTATCGCAACACCGGCAGCGCGGCCGAGCCGCACCTTGCCGCCCTGCCCGCGCCCAAGCTGGACGAGCGCAACCACGGCTCTGGCGGACGCCACTATTCCAGCGCCGGCAACCCGGACGAACACCGTCAGCAAGAAGGCCGCCACGCCGCCGGAGTGGCTGCCTGGCTCAACGGGGAGGTGCTTGCCCAGCGGATCGACAAGCTGGTGATCATGGCCGATCCGCGCACGCTGGGCGAACTGCGCCGCCACTATCCCGTGTTGACCGAGCGGGCGGCGCTGAAGGACCATGCCACGAACCTGGTCGGCCGGCCGCCGGAACGGATCCCTGAAGCATTGCGCGAACACAATTGAGCGTTGCCTTTGCCCGCGCCGCCCCCTAGCGACGAAGCCATGGACCACCAAAACCGCCCGATGGACGACCGGCTCCGCTGCCTCAAATATCGCGCCTGGCATCGCGGCACGCGCGAGGCCGATTACATGATCGGCTGCTTCTTTGACCGATTTGGTGCCGAATGGGGCGAAGCCGAGATCGCCTGGTTCGAAAAGCTGCTGGACGAAGAGGATGTCGACATCATGGGCTGGGCGCTTGGCACGCTGGCCGTGCCGGAGGAATATGCCGGGCCGCTGATGGATGCTTTCCGCAAGCTCGACTTTGTCGAGATCCCGCGCTGACCCATACCCCTTGGGGTTGTTCGACAATCCGCAGTCCGGCCGCTAAGGCAGCGATCCCGAATCCCCACCCCGCTGGCCGCCGAACCGGCCCGCGGGGCAATTGCTGTTGTGTGAACCATGTCCGACCTGTCGAAAATCCTTGCCGCCAAGGCCCCGCTGACGCTCTCCTCGCTGCCGCGCGGGGCGCAGCCCTTGGTGCTGGCCGACCTGGCCCGGGCGGCAAAGACCCGCGCCGTGTTCATCGCGCCGGACGAAGCGGCGATGCAGGCCGTTGCCGACAGCGCCGCCTTCTTCGCCCCAGAGCTGGAGGTGATCAGCTTTCCGGCGTGGGACTGCCTGCCCTATGACCGTGCCAGCCCGGCCCTGTCGGTCTCTGCGCGGCGGCTGGCCGCGCTGCACCGCCTGCAGGGCAAGTCAGGCGGCCCGCAGCTGCTGGTCACCACCATCAACGCTGTGCTGCAGCGCATCGCCACCCCGTTCCGGATCCGCGAGAACGTACGGCTGCTCAAGCCGGGAATGGAGATCGGCCGGGAAAGCCTGATCGCCCTGCTTCAGCGGCAGGGTTACAGCCGCACCGATACGGTGGCCGATGCCGGCGAATATGCCGTGCGCGGATCGATCTTCGACATCTTTCCTTCGGGCCTCGGTTCCGGCCTGCGGCTCGACTTCTTCGGCGACGAGCTGGAAACGCTGCGGCTGTTCGATCCCAATACCCAGCGCTCAACCGGAGTGGTGGAGAGCCACCTGCTGCTGCCCGCCAGCGAGGCGCTGCTCGACGAGGACAGCATCAAGCGCTTCCGCAGCCGTTATCGCGAACTGTTCGGCGCCAATGCCACTGGCGATCCGCTTTACCAGGCGGTCAGCGACGGACGAAGGCTGGCAGGAATGGAACACTGGCTGCCGCTGTTCGAGGAGAAAATGGCAACCCTGTTCGACCACCTTGGCCCGGACGATACCATCGTGATCGACAGCGGCGCAATCAGCGCGGCCGATGAACGGCTGGATGACATTGCCGATTACTTCGCCGCCCGGTCCGACACGTCGGGCAAGGCGCCGGGATCATACCGCCCGCTTGCGCCTGAGGCGCTTTACCTGACCAAGGAGGATCTGGCCGATAAGCTGCGCGCTCATCCGATCCACAAGGCGCAAATCTTTGCCCAGCCGGACGGTCCTGGCTCAATCGATTTCGGCTTTACCGGCAGCCGCGATTTCGCGCCCGAACGCGCGCGGGGCGACAATGTCTACGAAGCCGCCGCCCGGTACCTGACCGGGCAGGCCAAGCGCGGCCGGAAGGCGCTGATCGCGGCCTATTCCGAAGGCAGCCGCGCCCGCATCG
>JBKBSV010000150.1:0-3175 GCA_046291115.1 Novosphingobium sp.
GGGTAACATGCGGGAAGACCACGGCGCGCAGCGCCTTGTGCTCCTCGCCATCGACCGAAACCAGGCTGCGGATCAGGTTCGGCTCGCCCCCGGTCAGCATCCTGACCCGCTGGTTGCCCTCGATGTTGGTCATGAAAGTGCTCTTGTCGCCATTGTGAAAGACGTCGGGCTGCCGCTCGATATCCTTGATGTCGGCGTGGCGAGTGACCACCCAGAACGGCTCGAATTCAGGGATCTCCGCCTTGTCCAGCGGCTGCTCGGCGCGCAGCTTGGCAAAAGCCGCATCGACGATCTCGCGCTCTGAATAGGCTTTCGGGTCGATGATGGTGCGGGCCAGATCTTCGGAAATCGTCATGCCTTGATGCTCCTCCTGCCCCGGCAGGGAATCGGGGCTTGACTTGGAGTGTGTTTCAATGTTGGTTGTTGGTCAACAACTATCTTGCAAGCCGGGGCCTGGGCTCCGGCGGGGGAAACACCGATGGCGAGCAATCCCGCGCCGACGCAGCGCCGCACCCAGGCCGAGCGCAGCGCGCAATCCGAGGACCGGCTGCTGGCCGCCGCCGCCGCAATCATTGCCGAAGAAGGCTATCTGGCCGCGACGCTGGAACGGGTCGGCACCGCCGCCGGTTTCAGCCGGGGGCTGGCCAGCCGCAAGTATGGCTCCAAGGACGGGCTGATCGAAGCGGTGATCTGGCGGGTTTCGGCCAGCGTCCACGCCGAGGTCGATGCCGCGATCGACGGCCTGGCCAGTCCGCTGGAACAATTGCTGGCGCTGTTTGATCGGTTCGTCGAACTGGTGCTGCGCGATACTTCGGTCAGGGCCTATTTCGTGCTGTTCAGCGCGATGATCGCCAACCGGCTGGAAACCCGCAGCGTGTTCGAGGAAGTGCAGCAGCGCTTCGGCGCGCGGATCGAGGAACTGGCGGTGGCGGGTCAGGCGAGCGGCGAAATTGTCCCCACTCTTCCCCCGCAGCACCTCGCCTTCATGGTCGGCTGCCTGCTGGCCGGAATCGCGATCGAAACCGCGATGGCCCATGCCACCACTGGCGCCGCCCACCCGGATGCCTTGCGCCGCGATCTGGGCGCCATGCTGCGCGCGGCGCTGCGCGGCGGACCGGCTGGCGAGCGGTGATTGCCTGCCCGGCGGCCCTTCGTTAGGCTGACCCGCAACCAGACCCTGCCGGAGAGCGCCGCCTTGAAGACCAGCACCCTTGCCATCGCCCTGCTTGCCTCCAGTGCCGCCCTTGCCGCCGTTGCCGTCGGCGCCCAGGCCCCGGCCGCAGCCAGCAGCAGCCAGGTGTGGATCCATGCCGGGCGGGTCATCGCCATTGCCGGCGAGGCGCCGCGCGGGGCAACCACCATCGTGGTGCAGGACGGGCGGATCGCCGCGATCCATGACGGGTTCCGCCCCGCCCCGACCGGCGTCAAGGTCCTTGACCTCAAGGCTCGCACGGTCCTGCCCGGGCTGATTGACAGCCACACCCACCTGTCTTCCGACCGCGCCGGGAACGAAGGCATTGCTGCCTCGGTGACCGACAGCCTGCCGCTCAGTTCCTATGAAACCCAGTGGAACGGGATGAAGACCCTGCGCGCCGGGTTCACCACAGTGCGCAACCTGGGCGATGAGAAGGGCAAGGTTCTCGCCTACAAGGAAGCGGTCAAGCGCGGCTGGGTGCAGGGTCCGCGGATCCTTGATGCCGGGGAATCGATTTCCACCACCGGCGGGCACATGGATGGCCGGGTCGGCCTGGCCGACGATGTGCACCCGATGATCACCACCGCAAACCTGTGCGACGGGGCCGACGATTGCCGCCGCGCAGTGCGCCGTCAGGTCGGGCGCGGAGCCGACGTGATCAAGTTTGCCACCACCGGCGGGGTCAATTCCGGCACGGGCCTTGCCACCCGCATGTTCGAGGACGAGGCCAGGGCCCTGATCGACACGGCCCACGCCTATGGCCGCAAGGTCGCGGTCCATGCCCACGGACTGGAAGGGATCAGGCTGGCAGTGCGGCTGGGCGCGGATTCGATCGAGCATGGCACCATGATCGATGCCGATACCGCGAAACTTATGGCAAAGAACGGCACGTTCTATGTGCCGACGCTGAGCACGGTGAACGGCTATCTGGAGCGGCTGGCGGCCAATCCCGATGCCTATCCCCCGGCTGTCAAGGCGCAGATTGACTGGCGGATCGGGATCACCGGCAAAAGCCTGCAGATCGCCGTGCCGCTGGGTGTGCGGATCGCCTATGGCACCGATGCCGGCGTGTCCAAGCATGGCCGCAACGCCGATGAATTCGAACTGCTGGTCAAGTTCGGGATGACCCCGGCAGAGGCAATCAAGGCCGCAACGATCAACGCCGCCATGCTGCTGGGCCTGGACAAGGAGACCGGCACCCTGGAAGTGGGCAAGAGCGCGGACATCATCGCCGTCCATGGCGATCCGCTGGCCGACGTGCGGGTGCTCAAAGCAATGAAATTCGTGATGGCCCGGGGCGAAGTGATCCGGTTCGATTGAACCGTTTGCCTGGTTCACGCCACTTGAGGGGCGATGGCACCGCATGACCCGTCCCTGACCAAGCCCGACCGGGACCGCCTGCTGGACGAATACCTCGTCCTCAGCGTACAGACCGGTAGCCGGACTGCGCTGAACGGGCTGGTGCGGCGGTACCATCGCCGTTTCGTCGGCCATGCCTGGCGACTGCTGGGTGATCGGGATCTGGCCGAGGAGGCGGTCCAGTCTGCCTGGATCGAAGTTCTGAAGGGCCTGAAAGCCCTGAAGGATGAACGGCTGTTTGCCGCCTGGGCCTATCGCATCGTCACCCGGCAGGCCGGGCGGCGGATCGGGCGACTGGTGGCGGACCGCGCGGTTCAGGCCGATCTGGCCGGTGAAGCGGAGCACGCGGTGGACCCGGCCGAGCCGGACAGCCCCGGCTTTGCCAGAGCCCTTGCCCAACTGCCGCCGCCGCAGCGCGCGGCCATTGCCCTTCACTACTTCGATGGGCTCTCGATCCCCGAGATTGCCGTTGCGCTCGAGGTTCCGGCGGGCACCGTCAAGACCCGCCTGATGCACGCGCGCCTTCGCCTGAAGGCCGCCCTGGAAGGACACGAACCATGACCAAGACCGATCAAGACCTTGAAGCCGCCCTGCGCGCCGAGGAACAGGAACTGCTGCGCC
>JBKBSV010000151.1:0-3162 GCA_046291115.1 Novosphingobium sp.
GCTCCTTGCCGAACGGTTTGGCGGCGATCGCCTTGTAGACGATTTCGGGAGTGAGGTTAAGAACGATCCCGCCCTTGGCCGATGCGAACACCAGCCCGTCGAGGCCGATCTGGAGCTCGATGATGTCGGTCACGCCGTTCTTCTTGCAGTTTTCGAACTCGCTCGCCTTCATCCGGCGGCTGGCATTGGCGATGTCGGGCGTATTTGGCCCAACGCCGGTGCAGAACAGGTTGATCCCGCCGCCGGTGCCGTTCGATTCAATCAGCGGCGCCTTGAAGCCCGGGTTGGCCTGGGTGAACAGCTCGCTGACTTTCTTGGCGAACGGGAACACGGTTGAGGAGCCGACAGCGCGGACGGAATCGCGGGTGCCGCCGCTACCGCTGGTGTTGTCGCATGCGGCCAGCGCAAGCGAGGAAATGGCGATGAAGGCAAGGGTCTTGGTCAGTTTCATGGAAAAGGCTCCTGCTATGCTGTCAGAAGGGCGGGTAGGCTGCCATTATGACAAGGAAGTGACAAACTCTGATCAGAAGTCGATCTGCGCGCGCACGCCAAAGGCATCGACTGCGTAAGAGCGGTCGCCGGTGGCGGTGGCCAGGGCGGCATCATCGTATTCGAGGTGCCCGTAGTTGGCGAGCAGTGCGGTGTAGTCGGTCGGTTTCCAGATCAGCGACAGCAGGTAGCCGTTCTGGATGCCGCCCATGATCCCGGCATCGGACAGGTCAAGATAGTCATAGCGCGCGTTGAGCTGGAGCGAGCCCATCCCGCCATTGCCCACTGCGTGCTTCGGTTTGGTCCGGTCGAACTTGCCGTCCTTGTAGCCGCGCGTGTCGCCCTGGGTCAGGAACACGCCGACTTCTGCGTAGCCGCCGAAGAAGGTCGGATCGGTCAGCACAGTCGGCCGGTCAACCTTTTGCCAGAAGGCTTCGCCTGTAACATGGAACGGGCCGGAAATGACCGCTCCTTCGAGGCCCGCGCCGAACTCGCTTTCAGCTGCAAGGCCGCGGGTATCGATGAACCGGTCGCTGGTGAAGTGGACCAGCGGACGCTGGCGATAACGCACGGTGCTGCCGGTGGGCAGATCCTTGAAATGGGCCGATCCGCCAAGATGCAGCCGGGTTTTGCCGATCCTTGGCATCCACACCAGGCGCGCATCACCGCCACGCTTCTTGTTCGGCAGGTTGTCCATGTTGTCGCTGAACAGGCCAGCCTGCACCAGCACGTCGCCCCGGGTCCATTCCACAGCGACGCCGACCTGACGGACAAAACCGAACGCATCGGTGAACGCCGCACGCTCGATCATCGCGGTGTGCAGGCTGCTGGTCAGTTCTTCAAGCGACTGGAAATTGTTCATTTGGCCGGCGGAAATGGTCAGGCCCCCACCCGCGTTGTAGGAAACAATTGCGTCGGTCAGGGTCGCTTTGCCAGCGGTCAGATCGACTTCGGCCCTGTAGCCGAACCCGCCCGGCATATCGCCCGAGACGCCGAGCCGGACGCGGCGCGCTTCGCTGGTGAAACCGTCGCCCTGGCCGGTTCCGGCGGGGGAAGACACCGCGCCGGCATCGTATTGCAGCCGCCCGCGCGGTTTGAAGGTCCAGCCCTTGTCGCCCTTCACTTCGGGCGAACCCTTGAACGCGATCGACGGGGCCTTGGCGGCAGTGGCCTGTGCGGCGGCGGCGATCGTCTGGGCGCTTTCAGCTGTGGTGGTGGCCGCCTGCGCCGTGGCCTGCGCAGCCGCCAGTTCGCCTTCGAGCTGGTCGATCCGCGCGGACATGCGCTGCATCTCGGCCCGCATCGCCGCCAGTTCCTGCTGCACGCTGAGACTTTCGGCCGACTGGGCGGCAGCGGGAATGGCCCAGCCCCCGGCAACGGCCAGCGCAAGCGCGGAGGCGAAAATTCCGTGTTTCATTTATGTTAAGTTTCCATGACCTGCATCTAACCAATTTACGACGCCTCTATGCGCCGTTTATGACAGATCAGTGACATTTTGGTGACCCCTGCGAAGGATCTGCATCGCCGGCCATGCGGAACGGCGCAATCACTTCGGGGCGGACGCGGACCAGCCGCTGCGTAGCCCGGTCGAGCATGGCCCAGGTGGTCAGCGCGGAAACGATCACCTTGCCGTTGGCGTCGCGGAACTCGACCCGCCGCGCCGAGGTCGCACCCTTTGCTTCGCCCGGAATCCAGGTCTCGCCGGTCACGCTCTCGCCCGGGCCGATATTGCCGCGATAGTCGATCTCGTGGCGGACCACGAGCCACACGAAATCGCGCGCATGCTGCGGATCGGCGACCGCTTCCCAGTGCGCGGTTGCCATGTCCTGCACCCACTGCACCCACACCGCATTGTTGACGTGGCCCATCACATCGATGTGATCGGGCAGCGCGGTGAAAGTGCGGGTGAACGGGCTCACTTCTGCTCCGTCATCCCCAGCTGCCACAGGATGAAGGCAAACTCCTCCGCCGTTTCATAGAGCGAGGCAAACCGGCCCGATTTGCCGCCGTGGCCTGCGCCCATGTTGGTCTTGAGCAGCAGCTCGTTGCTGTCGGTTTTGGTCGCGCGCAGCTTGGCGACCCACTTGGCCGGCTCCCAGTAGGTCACCCGCGGGTCGTTCAATCCGGCGGTGACCAGCAGCGGCGGGTAATCCTGGGCCACGACCTGATCGTAGGGCGAGTAGCTGAGCATGTAGGCAAAGGCCTGCTTGCTGGTGATCGGGTTGCCCCATTCGGGCCATTCGCCCGGAGTGAGCGGCAGGCTCTCATCAAGCATGGTGTTGAGCACGTCGACGAACGGCACATGCGCCACCACTGCGCCCCACAGGCCGGGATCGGTGTTGACCACCACCCCCATCAGTTCGCCCCCGGCGCTGCCGCCGCTGGCGCTGATTTGGCCCGTGGCGGTGTAGCCCTTGTCGATCAGCCCCTTGGCGACATCGACGAAGTCGTTGAAGGTGTTGGTCCGCGCGTTGAGCTTGCCCTGCAGATACCAGCGCCGGCCAAGGTCGTCGCCGCCGCGGATGTGGGCGATGGCATAGGCCATGCCGCGGTCGACCAGGCTTAGCCGCGTGGTCGAGAATCCCGGCGGCACCGCATAACCGTATGCGCCATAGGCATAGAGATGGAGCGGGCCACCCATGGGGCGGTCCTTGCGCGACAGCACGCTGACCG
>JBKBSV010000047.1:0-16381 GCA_046291115.1 Novosphingobium sp.
CGACGCTGCTGCGACCGACGCCGCCAAGTACGGCGCTTCGCGCACGCGATCTGGGGCCGGGGCCGGGGGGTGTGGACCACCGCCGCCCCGGCCCTTTTTGTTTGGCTGCTGCGCTTGGCTGCTGAATTGCCGACCCTGGCTCAGCCGTCTTGGGGCTCAGCCGTCTTGGGGCTCAGCGGTTCTGGGGCTCAGCGGTTCTGGGGCTCAGCGGTTCTGGCGCCGCGCGGCCAGTTCCGCCCGGATCGCCGCGCCATCCCCGTCAAGTCGCGGCGGCATGGTCCGATCGCGCTGGCTGCTTGCGCCGAACCGGACCGGGGCGGCCTGCTCCAGGTAGATTCCTTCGCTGGGATGCTCGCGCCGTCGGAAGAAACCGACAGCGTCAAGGTGCGGATCGGTGATCACATCGCCCAGATCGCGCGCCGGCTGGGCTGGCAACTGCGCGGCATGGCACCTCTCCAGCAGTTCGCTTGTGGTGAAGGCCGGGGTCAGCGCAGCCAGACGGGCGTAGAGCTCTGCCTGGTGGCGGCCGCGCCCACCGGGCACGTTATACTTTTCCTGGGCGATGAAAGCCGGATCGCCCAGCAGGGCAAAGGCCCGGTCCCAGGCGTCGTGGGTATAGATGACGATGCTGATCCAACCGTCCGCCGTGGGGAAGGGCTGGCGCAGCGGATCAAGCTGGCGGGCATAGCCGACCGGGCCAACCGGCGGATCGAAAGTCTGCCCGCCCAGGTGCTCCAGCAGCATGAAACTGGCGAAAGCCTCGAACATCGGCACTTCCACCTGCTGGCCCTCGCCGGTGCTTTCGCGGTGCAGCAGCGCGGCCAGCGCGGCATAGGCGGCGTGCAGGCCCGCCACCTTGTCGGCGATCAGTGACGGCAGATAGCGCGGACGCGGATCGCCATCGACCCGCGGTAGCAGGCTGGTCGTGCCGGTGGCGGCCTGGATCACGTCGTCATAGGCCTGCAAGTCGGCATAGGGCCCGTCCTGGCCGAAGCCGACGCAGTGCAGATAGACGATGTCCGGCCGGATTGCCCGCACGCTTGCGTAATCCAGTTGCAGCCGTTCCAGCGCCTTGCCGCGCACGTTGACCACGAACAGGTCGGCCTCGGCCAGCAGCTGGTCCATCACCGCGCGGTCCGCCGCGGTCTTCAGGTCCAGCGCAATCGAGCGCTTGCCGCGGTTGAGCGCCATGAACCCCGGGGCCATGCCGGGCGTGGCCGGGGCCGGGGCGGACCAGCGGAACGGATCGCCCGCACCGGGGCTTTCCACCTTGATCACTTCGGCCCCCAGATCGGCCAGGATCTGGGTGCAATAGGGCCCGAAGACCACGCTGGTCAGATCGACCACGCGGATCCCTTCCAGCATTCCGGGCTTCACGGCCGGGACGCTCATCCCCCGGGCTAGCCCTTGTAAAGGGCGTCGAGCCGGTCGCCGTAGCGGGCCTTGAGCTTGTGGCGGCGGATCGACTGCTTGGGGGTCAGTTCCTCGTTGTCGATCGTGAAGGGTTCATCGGCAAAGGCGAACTGGCGGACCTTCTCGATCACCGACAGGTCCTGGTTGACCCGGTCGATCGCGGCCCGCACCGCGCTGCGGAAGGCGGGCAGGCCCTGCAGCGCCTGGAGATCGAACTTCTCGCCATTGGCCTGGCACCATTCGATCGCCCATTCGGCATCGGGCACGATCAGCCCGACGATGTAGGGCCGCCGGTCGCCGATCACCATCGCCTGGGCGATTTCCGGCTGGAGCGTCAGCAGCCCCTCGACCCGCGCAGGCGAGATGTTGTCGCCCTTGTCGTTGACGATCATGTCCTTCTTGCGGTCGGTAATGACTACCCGTCCGGCTTCGTCGATGTGGCCGATGTCGCCGGTGTGGAGCCAGCCGTTCTGCAGCGCCTTGGCGGTTTCGGCCTCGTTGCGCCAGTAGCCGTGCATCACCAGTTCGCCCCGGACCAGGATTTCCCCGTCCTCGGCGATTTTCACTTCCACCCCGTGCAGCGGCGGGCCGACGGTATCCATCCTCAGCCCGACCGACGGGCGGTTGCAGCTGATCACCGGGCCGGCCTCGGTCTGGCCATAGCCCTGCAGCATGGTCAGCCCCATCGATTCGAAGAACACGCCGACTTCGGGCGAGAGCGGCGCCCCGCCCGATACCATCGCCTTGATCCGCCCGCCGAACCGGCTGCGGATCCGGGGGCGCAGGGTCTTCTCCAGGATCAGGTCCATCGGCTTGTCGCGCCAGCGGCCCCGGCCGGCGGCCTTGGCGCTGCCGATCGCCATGGCCCGGCCCAACAGGTAACTGGCGACTTTCCCCTGCTTTTCGATCTGCTTCATGATCCGGCTGCGCAGCACTTCGAACAGCCGGGGAACCACGACCATGATCGTCGGACGGGTTTCCTCGATGTTGCTGGCCAGTTTTTCCAGCCCCTCGGCATAATAGATCTGCGCCCCGACCGCGATCGGCAGCATCTGCCCGCCGGTGTGTTCGTAGGCGTGGCTGAGCGGCAGGAACGAAAGGAAGGCTTCGTCATCATCGAGGCCGAAATCCTCGGCCAGGATGCGGGCCGCGCCGTCGGCGTTCATCAGGATCGCGCCGTGGTGCTGCATCACCCCGCGCGGGGCGCCGCCGGTTCCGCTGGTATAGATCAGGCAGGCGGTATCTTGCCGCCCGATCTTGGCGATCCGGGCGTTCACCGCCTCGCGCGCGGCCTTGCCGTCGCCGGCGATCAGGGCCGGCCAGTCATGGTATTCGAAATTGCTGGTCTGGCTGATCTTGAGCGGTTCGATCCCGATCACATGGCGGGCCTGGCCCGAACGCAGCAGCGCCCCGATCAGAGGCCGCGCCAGCTTCTCGTTCGCCACGATCACTGCGCTGGCACCCGAATCCTCCAGGATGTGCAAGTGGTCGCGTTCGGTATTGGTGACATAGGCCGGCACGGTAATGCAGCCTGCGGCCATGATCGCAAAATCGGCGATGCACCATTCGGGGCGGTTTTCCGACACCAGCATGACCCGGTCGCCGTCCTTCAGGCCGATCCGGCGCAGCGATTCGGCCAGGTTGCAGACCTGCCGGGTCACTTCCGTCCAGCTCAGCGACTGCCAGTCGCCCTTTTTCTTGGTCCACAGGAACGGAGCCTCGCCCCGCGCATCGGCCCGATTGAGAAACAGTTCGACCAGATTCCCGGTCTTCGGCAGGTCCGAAATATCAACCACGCGCACCGCCCCTTTTGCAGCACATCCTTTTCCCGGCCTTGTCGTTAGGCGTGCTTGCCGGTGGCGGCAAGCTACTCGCTGACCGCCGCCCCTTCACTGCGCGGATCGGCCGCGCCCCACGGCCGGCTGCCGCGCAGTTCGATCGCGTTCGCCTTCAGCGGCAGGTTGCGTGGCTGGACATCGGCATGGCCCAGCGCCTTCAGCGCCGGGATCATCCCTTCCAGCCAGGTGCCCTGCTCGATGAACACGGCTTCGGTGCCTGGGGCAAAGATCACCGGCAGGGCCAGCGCATCCTGCATTTCCAGGTCCCAGTCGATCACGCCGATGATCGCGCGCAGCACCTGGGCCGGGATCGTCACCCCGCCGGCCGCGCCGACCACCATCCGCAGCCGCCCGTCCGGGCCATAGACCAGGGTCGGGGTCATCGACGAACGCGGCCGCTTGCCCGCTTCGACCCGGTTGGCCGCCATCCGTCCGTCCAGTTCCGGGTTCATGTCGAAGTCGGTCAGCTCGTTGTTGAGGAAATAGCCCCCCGCCATGATCCCCGATCCGAACGGCCCCTCGATGGTGGAGGTGTAGGACACCGCGTTGCCCGCCCGGTCGATTACCGAAAAATGCGAAGTGCCGTATTCTTCCAGCTGGCGCGAATCGGCAAAGCTCAACCTTTCCGCCCCCGGCGGGGTTCCGGCCCCGGCTTTGGGGATGGTCTTGCCCGGATCGATCAGCGCGGAGCGCGCGGCGAGGTACTTGCGGTCGATCATCCCGGCCACCGGCACCGGCACGAAATCGGCATCTGCCGAATAGCGCGCCCGGTCGGCATAGGCGAGCCGCTGGCTTTCGGCGATCAGGTGCCAGGCGACCGGATTGTCCTTGCCCAGCGCTTTCAGGTCGAACCGTTCCAGCTGGATCAGCGTGGCCAGAATGGTGGTTGCGCCGGAACTGGGCGGACCCATCGAACAGATCCGGTAGCCGCGGTAGCTGCCGCAAAGCGGGGCGCGGTCCTTGGCAACATAGGCGGCAATGTCGGCCACGGTCATCGGCGCGGGATTGCGCTCCGCCATGGTGACCCTGCCGACTATGGCCCTGGCATTGGCCCCGCTGTAGAACGCCTGCGGCCCCTGATCGGCAATCGCCTGCAGGGTATCGGCCAGCGCCGGGTTCTTGACCAGGGTGCCGACCGGCAGTGGTTCTCCATCGGCGCCGAAGAACAGCGCCCGGCCCTCGGCCGAGAAGGCGGCGGTGCGGGCATTGTTCTTCAGCATCCGGTTGAGCCGGGGCGTGATGACAAAGCCGTCGCGGGCCAGCTTGATTGCCGGGGCGAACAGCGCGGCCCACGGCAGGCGGCCGTGGGCGGCGTGGGCCTTGGCGGCCAGCGCGATATTGCCCGGCACGCCGACGCTGGTTCCGCCCGGCACCGCTTCGAAAAATTTCAGCAGGACCCCGTCCTTGAAGAACCACCTGGGGTGGGCGGCGGCCGGGGCCGTTTCGCGCCCGTCGATCGTGATCACGTCACCAGCGGCATTGGCTGCGATATACAGCCCGCCGCCGCCGATCCCGCTGCTTTGCGGCTCGACCACGGTCAGCGCCAGCATGGTGGCAATCGCCCCGTCGGTTGCGGATCCGCCCTGTCGCAGCATCGCCGCCCCGGCCTCTGCCGCGCGCGGATCGGCGGCGCTGACCATGCCCTTTTCATAGACTTGCGCCTTGGGCGGCAGCGAGGCGGCATGGGGGGCGGGGGTGCAGCTGGCAAGGGCCAGGGCACCGGCGAAAAGCATGAAGAAACGCCGATTCATGGCCGCAGTGCTATTCGCTTCCGACCGCCTCGGCAATGGTGGCAAAGCCATCTCGGCGCATCAGGCGTTCCAGCTCCCGGGTGATGGTGCGGGCAATTCCCGGCCCGGCATAGGCCATTGCGCTGTACAGCTGGACCAGGCTGGCCCCGGCGCGGATCCGCTGCCAGGCATCCTCGGCCGTGGCGATCCCGCCCACGCCGACCAGCGGAATCTGTCCGCCGGTTGCCGCGCGGAACTGGCGCAGACGTTCCAGCGCCAGCGCTTTCAGCGGTGCGCCCGACAGGCCGCCGCCTTCCCGCGCATGGCGCGAGCGCAGCGGCGGGCGTGAAATGGTGGTGTTGGAGACGATCAGCCCCCCCAGCGCCTTGTCCACCGCGATCCGGGCAATTGCCGCGACATCGGCCGGTTCCAGATCGGGCGCAACCTTCAGGAACACCGGCACCTTCGCTGCCCCCCGGGATTCCAGCACGGCATCGAGCAGCGCGGTCAGCGCCCCTTCATCCTGCAGCGCGCGCAGGCCGGGGGTGTTGGGGCTGGAGACATTGACCGCCAGATAGCTGGCCAGCGGAGCCATCAGCCGGGCCATGGTGGCATAGTCGGCAATGCGGTCAGCCGAATCCTTGTTGGCGCCAATGTTGATGCCGACAATTCCCGGTCGTCCATGCCGCCGCGCCAGCCGCGCAACTGCCGCTGCGGCGCCGCCGTTATTGAAGCCCATCCGGTTGATCACGGCCTGATCCTCGGCCAGGCGGAACAGGCGCGGCCTGGGGTTGCCGGCCTGGGGCAGCGGGGTGATCGAGCCGACCTCGACAAAGCCGAAGCCCAGGCCCAGCAGGGCATCGGGCACTTCGCCATCCTTGTCGAACCCGGCGGCCATGCCCAGCGGGTTGGGAAAGCGCAGGCCGGCCACTGTGCAGGTCAGCGGGCCATCGGCTTGGTCGGTGCCGCCCAGCGGCAGGGTTTTCAGCGCGGCCAGCGCCAGGCCGTGGGCGGTTTCGGCATCGAGCAGGAACAGGGCAGGACGCAGCAGCGAATAGATCATGGCGCGCAGCCTATGGCAGGCGCCGTTCACTGTGTCGATTCAGCAACTGCCGGGCCAAAACAGATCGCTTAAAACCATTGCATGTCGGATTCTCACAAGATGGTTGTCGATTCCATACAATTGGCCGCTGCGGCCCTTTCGTAAGCCAATACCGCGACCCGAAGGACTCGTGGCTATCCAGCAACGGGTTCCTAACTTTCAAAGCGGCTCTGGGGCCTGTCCCAAGGGCCGCTTTTTTTGCCTGTTTTTGGCCGTTGCAAGCCAGCGGCGATGGGCCTAGAGGAAACCGGAACGAATCAGTCCGATTTTGACCGGAGCAACCCTGCATGCGCCTGTCCAGCATGGCCGACTATGCCGTTGTCACGATGAGCGCCGCCGCGCGCCATTGCGGCGGCCAGCGTGTTTCTGCCGCCCGCATTGCCGAGGAAACCGGTCTGCCCGCACCGACCGTGCAGAAGCTGGTCAGCCGCCTGACCGCAGCCGGTTTGCTGCGGTCTGCGCGCGGGGCGGGCGGGGGGCTGAAGCTGGCCCGGCCGGCCGCAGCGATAACCCTGGCCGATATCATCGAGGCGGTCGAAGGTCCGATCGCGCTGACCGCCTGCGTCGATGCAGAGCGCGATTCCTGCGCGCTCGATGCCTGCTGCTCGGTCAAGCCGCATTGGCCGCAAGTGACCCAGGCGCTGCGCGGTGCACTGGCCCAGGTCCCGCTGACCCAGCTGGCCGGAGGCGCGCGATGAGCGAGGCGGTGAAGGATCAAGCCGTGAAGGATCGGGCCGCGCGCGAGGCTGCCGCCAAGGTGGCGGACTATGAACACGGCTGGTCGGCGGATATCGAGACCGAATTCGCCGAGAAGGGTTTGAGCGAAGACACTGTCCGGTTCATTTCGGCCAAAAAGAACGAGCCGGAATGGATGCTCGACTGGCGGCTGAAGGCCTTTCGCCACTGGCAGACCATGCCGATGCCCGAATGGGCCAAGCTCAACATTCCGCCGATCGATTACCAGGATGCCTATTACTACGCCGCGCCCAAGGCGAAAAAGAAGCTCTCCAGCCTGGACGAGGTCGATCCCGAGATCCTCAAGGTCTATGAAAAGCTTGGAATTCCGCTTGAGGAGCAGAAAGTGCTCGCCGGGGTGGAAGGCGCGCGCAAGGTCGCCGTCGATGCGGTGTTCGATTCGGTTTCGGTTGCCACGACCTTCCGCGAAGAGCTGAAGAAGGCCGGGGTGATCTTCCTGTCGATCTCCGAAGCGATCCGCGAGTACCCCGATCTGGTGAAGCAGTGGCTGGGCAAGGTCGTGCCGTGCCATGACAACTTCTTCGCCGCTCTCAACTGCGCGGTCTTTTCCGACGGGACCTTCGTCTATGTCCCCGAAGGCGTGCGCTGCCCGATGGAGCTTTCGACCTATTTCCGGATCAATGCGGAAAACACCGGGCAGTTCGAACGGACCCTGATCGTCGCCGACAAGGGCAGCTACGTGTCCTACCTTGAAGGCTGCACCGCGCCGATGCGCGATGAAAACCAGCTTCACGCTGCGGTCGTCGAACTGGTCGCGCTCGACGATGCCGAGATCAAGTACTCGACCGTGCAGAACTGGTATCCGGGCGATGCCGAGGGCAAGGGCGGGATCTACAACTTCGTCACAAAGCGCGCGCTGTGCCAGGGCAAGCGCAGCAAGGTCAGCTGGACCCAGGTCGAAACCGGTTCGGCCGTGACCTGGAAGTATCCCAGCTGCGTGCTGAATGGCGAGGATTCGGTCGGTGAGTTCTATTCGGTCGCGGTCACCAACAATTACCAGCAGGCCGATACCGGCACCAAGATGATCCACAACGGGAAGGGCAGCCGTTCGACCATCGTGTCCAAGGGGATCAGTGCGGGCAAGAGCCAGAACACCTACCGCGGGCTGGTCCGCGTGGCGGCCGGCGCGCAAGGCGTGCGCAATTTCACCCAGTGTGATTCGCTGCTGCTGGGCAAGGACTGCGGCGCGCATACCGTGCCCTATATCGAGGTGAAGAACCCCAGCGCCCAGATCGAGCACGAGGCGACCACCAGCAAGATTTCGGACGACCAGCTGTTCTACGCGATGCAGCGCGGGCTGGACCAGGAAGCCGCCGTGGCGCTGATCGTCAACGGCTTTGCCAAGGAAGTGCTGCAGCAGCTGCCGATGGAATTCGCGGTCGAGGCGCAGAAGCTGCTGGGGATCAGCCTTGAAGGAAGCGTCGGATGATCCACCTGCTGCCCCTTCTGGCCGCATTCACCGGGCCGGATCCGGCCCCGGCGCTTCAGGCGGTGCGCACCTGCGATCGGGCGGCGATGATGGCGATGACCAGGGCCGAACCGCGCCGCCGGGCGGAATGGGCCGCTGCGGCCTATACCGAACAGCAGGCGATCGCGCGCGAACGGGCCGCCCTGCTGGCCCCGGCTGCGGTGCCGGTCACTCCGGCCGGGCAAGCCACCAATAACCTCGCGCTTGCGGCGCTCGATGCGCGGCAGAAACAGCTCGACGATGCCCGCGCAGTCGAAATGGGCTGGCGCGCGCTGATGGATGAATTGCGCGCCGATTTTCTGGCAAATTGCGCCCCGACCAAGGGCTGGAAGGACTGATGACCAGGAAAACCCTCACCGTCCGCCCGCTCGATGAGCGCGGCCAGGCCCCCGCTCTCCAGAAGCGCGGGCGCGGCTGGGCGATCTCGGACAAGCGGCTCGATGCGATCCACCAGCAGGCCCGCATGAACCGGATGCAGCCGACCCCGGCGCAGAAGCTGCTGGCCGAAAAGCTGGGCGAGCAGGAGCTGGGCAAGTTCAAGCTGACCCGCCAGCAGGTGATCGGCTCGGCGATTGTCGATTTCGCCTGCAACCCGCTCAAGCTCGCTGTCTCGATCGACGAGGGCGGCGATCCGGCGCTGGTGGCGCGGCGCGACAAGAGCCTTGAGGCCGTCGGCGTCAAGCTGCTGCGCTTTCCCGCCCCGGGGGTTCTGGCCGAGCCCGATGCCGTGGTGGCGTAAATCCTCGCCGCGATGAAGGCCAGCTACGACGAGCGCGGCCGCGCGCGGCGCCAGCATTACCAGACACGGGGCGCCTCGCAGCGCCGACAGGGATGACCATGCTTACCATCGAGAACCTCCACGCCACGGTTGCCGAAAAGCCGATCCTCAAGGGCCTGTCGCTGCGCGTGGGCGCGGGCGAAGTCCACGCGATCATGGGGCCGAACGGGGCCGGCAAGTCGACCCTGGGCTATACGCTCGGCGGGCGGCCCGGTTATGAAGTGACTGAGGGCAGCGTGACTTTTGCCGGACAGGATCTGCTCGCACTGGAGCCGCACGAGCGGGCTGCTGCCGGGCTGTTCCTCGGCTTTCAGTACCCGGTCGAGATTCCGGGCGTGTCCTTCGTCCAGTTCCTGCGCGAAAGCCTGAATGCCCAGCGGGCGAGCCGGGGCGAGGAGCCGCTGTCTGGCGGGGAATTCCTCAAGCTGGCGCGGGAAAAGGCCGCGCTGCTGAAGATGGACATGGACATGCTCAAGCGCCCGGTGAACCTGGGCTTCTCGGGCGGCGAGAAGAAGCGCGCCGAAATGGTCCAGATGGGCATTCTGGATCCGAAGTTGGCGATCCTGGACGAGACCGACAGCGGCCTTGACATCGATGCGCTGCGGATCGTCGGCGAAGGGATCAACGCGGTGATGCGCCGTCCGGACAAGGCGGTGCTGCTGATTACCCACTACCAGCGCCTGCTCGATTACGTGAAGCCGGACTTCGTGCACGTCCTGGCCGGTGGCCGGATCGTCCGGACCGGCGGACCGGAACTCGCGCTCGAACTCGAACAGCGCGGCTACGAAGCGGTGGCGGCGTGAGCCAGTCGCTCGCCCTTCCCACCCGCAGGCAAGAGGATTTCCGCTATGCGGACCTTGCCGCGCTGGCGCCGCTGTGGCCGCTCGCGCAGCAGCGCATCGTGCTGGGCGCGGGTGAGCGCGGCACCGAGGCGGTGATCCACACCGGGACCGAGGCAGTCGCTCGCGATATCATGATCGAGCTGGGCACGGGTGCTTCGTTTGCGCTCTATCTCCTGAATGCCGGGCAAGCTTATGGCCGGTTTGCGGTGCAAGTGACGCTGGGCGAAGGGGCCCAATTCACCCTTGGCGCGGCGCAGCTGGCGGGGTCCGGGCAGGTGCTGGAAGTGGTCACCGACGTGACTCACGCGGGGCGCGATGCGGTCAGCCGCCAGGTGGTCCGCTCGGTCGCGGGCGGCAAAGGCACGGTCAATTACCTCGGCAAGGTGCGGGTCGATCCGGGCGCGGACGGGACGGACGGCGAACAGTCGGTCCGGGCGATGCTGCTTGATCGCACGGCCACGGCCAACAACCGGCCCGAGCTGGAAATCTATGCCGACGATGTGAAATGCGCGCACGGCTGTGCGGTGGGCGAGCTGGACGCTGACGCGCTGTTCTACATGGCCCAGCGCGGCCTGCCGCCCGAGGCAGCGAAAAAGCTGATGCTGCAGGCGTTCATCGCGCAAGCCTTTGTCGGGGCCGATCAGGAAGAAGTCCTGCTGGAAGCCGCGCTGGCGGCACTGGGCAAGCTGGTATGAACACGGCTACCCTGTCTCGCCTTGGCAGCAAGGCCGATTTTCCGGGCCTGGCCGGCGGCTGGCACTACCTGGACAGCGCCGCCACCGCGCAAAAGCCCCAGGCCGTGATCGATGCCTGCATCGCGGCGCTGGGGGCGGGCTATGCGACGGTCCACCGCGGCGTCTATGCCCGCTCGGCCGAAATGACCCTGGCGTTTGAAGCGGCGCGGGAAAAGGTTGCCGCGCTGATCGGCGGCCAGCCACAGGAACTGGTCTTTACCCGCGGCGCGACCGAGGCGATCAACCTGCTGGCCTACAGCTATCCCCGAAAAGGCCGCGTGCTGCTTTCCACGCTGGAGCACCATTCCAACATCGTGCCGTGGCAGCTGGCCGGCTGGCAGGTCGATGTCTGCCCGCTGACCGGTGATGGGCGGATTGATCTCGATGCCGCCGAGGCGATGCTTACCGCAGAGCATGCGATGGTCGCCTTCGCTCATGTCTCCAACGTGCTTGGCTCGATTCTCGATGTGCCGCGGGCGGTGGAATTGGCCCACCGGGTCGGCGCGCGGATCCTGCTCGATGGCTGCCAGGCGGTGGCGCGCCTGCCGGTCGATGTCGCGGCGCTGGGCTGTGATTTCTATGCCTTCAGCGCACACAAGCTTTACGGCCCGACCGGGATTGGCGCGCTGTGGGGCCGCGCCGACCTGCTGGAGGCGATGCCGCCGTGGCAGGGCGGCGGGGCGATGATCGACCGGGTGACGTTTGAGCGCACCACTTTTGCCCCCGCCCCGCAGCGGTTCGAGGCCGGGACCCCGGCAATCGTCGAGGCGATCGGGTTCGGCGCGGCGGCGGACTATGTCCGCACGCTGGGTCCGGCCGCGATCCACGCGCACGAGGCGGCACTGGTGGCGCAACTGCGCGCCGCGCTGACCAGGCGTGACGACATCACCCTGTTCGGGCCCGAGGAAAGCGCAGGAATCGTCTCCTTCGCGCTTGCCGGGGTGCATCCGCACGACCTTGGCACCATTCTCGACGAAGGCGGCGTGGCGATCCGCGCCGGGCATCACTGCGCCCAGCCGCTGATGGATCACCTTGATGTAACCGCCACGGCGCGGGCCAGCTTCGGAATCTATTCTGACGAGAGCGACGTGGCTGCGCTGCTGGCTGGAATTGAAAGGACACGGAGGATCTTCGGATGAGCACCTCTGACAACATCGGCGAACCGCGTTTCACGGTCGAGCAGGTGGACAGCGTGGCCCCGCCGCCGCGCGCCCGGGTGGAAGACGCCGAAAGCCCGGCTGAAAAGCTGGAGCACAAGCGCGACTATCTGGAAGGCTTCCTCGCCGAAAAGCCGCAAGGCCTCTCCCCCGGCGCGCCGGGCGGAGAAATCTATGAAGGCGTGATCGCCGCGCTGAAGGACATTTTCGATCCGGAGATCCCGGTCAACATCTATGACCTCGGGCTGATCTATGGTGTCGATGTGACCGATGACGGCGGCGTGGTGGTGACCATGACGCTGACCACCCCGCATTGCCCGGTGGCCGAATCGATGCCGGGCGAGGTCGAACTGCGGGTCGGCGCGGTACCGGGGGTGCGCGATGCCGAAGTGAACCTGGTGTGGGATCCGCCGTGGGATCCGGCCAAGATGAGCGACGAGGCCCGGCTCGAACTGGGGATGCTGTGATGACTGCCGCCACCCGCCAGCGACCCGCCGCCGTGATCCTCACCCCCGCTGCCGAAGCGCGGGTGGCCAAGCTGATGGCCGATGCGCCGGAAGGCACGATCGGGGTCAAGCTTTCCACCCCGCGCCGCGGCTGTTCGGGCCTCGCCTATTCGGTTGACTATGTCAGCGCGGCGAGCCCGCTGGACGAGAAGATCGAAACCCCCGGCGGCCCGTTCTTCATCGATGCGGCCTCTGTCCTGTACCTGATCGGCAGCACGATGGACTGGGTGGAAGACGATTTCACCGCCGGCTTCGTGTTCCAGAACCCCAACGCCAAGGGCAGCTGTGGCTGCGGAGAAAGTTTTACGGTATAGCAGCCGCTATGCCGAGCTCCGATTCCTTGCCCCCGTCGAAAATACAGGCGCTGGGCGCGCAGATGCGCGCGCCGATGGACAGGGATGACCTTCGTCTTATCGACGAAGCTGTCAGGGCCTTGCGGGAACGCCGCCGACCGTCCGAAGGCGGCGAAACGATCTCGGCAGTTACGCCGCGCGGGCCGGCTCCCATGACCGGAGGCGCGCAAGCGCCGATCGAATAGAGCTCAGCCCTGCGGCCGGGGCACGAAAGTCTCGCCGGTTTCCTCGTCGATGAAGGCGATCAGCGCCTTTTCCATTTCGTCGAGTTCCTCGTCGGCGTCCAGCATATCGCGCAGCCACGAATGGTCTTCGGGGGCTAGCTGGCTGGCTGCGTCTGTCTCGTCGTCCCAGTCGGCCAGATAGCCCGGTTCCTCACCACCGATCGTCAGCAGGCTGCCGAAGCCGTCGGCATCGGGCTTGCTGGTCACCATGCGGTTCAGGAAGCCGCCGATGCCGGCTCCCTCGCGGGTCATGAACTGTTCCAGTTCGCGCGCCCGTTCCGGGGGCAGCGCTTCATGGCCCCCAAAGCCCAGCAGGAACTGGGCCACGCCCTTGACGAACAGGTCATGCCATTCCGGGGCGTTGGCCTCGTAGAGAGTTGCGTCCTTGATCCGGAACAGCATTTCGGCCTCGGCCTTGCTGACCCCGGCCGGGCGTTCGCTGCCGGTGCCGAAGATCAGGCGGCGCAGTATTTCCACTTCGGCGGCGTTGATGCCCTGGCGGGCCAGCTGGCCGTGGCGGGTCGGGCCTTCGCCCAGCGTTACGGCCTCTTCCACCTGGCGCAGCGTATAATCGCGCAGCGCCTGGGGGACGCTGGCCGCAACTTCGATCACCCTGACCAGCAGTTCCAGTTCGGTCATGGTGCAGACCCGGCCGTCGCGATCGACCCGCGCCATCAGTTCTTCGGCCATTTCCGGATCGACATAGCCGCGCGGCTCGACCTCGTAGACGATGAAGCTGGTCAGCGCCTCGACAAAGAAATCGCACCATTCCCGGCTCGGTGCCGCGCAGGTTTCGTTGGCGACGAACAGCGCTTCGGCCTCGTCCGGGCTCATCCTGCCATCGGCCCAGCCAAGGCGCCGCAGTTCAAGGATTTCCTCGGCCGAGATCCGCCCGTCGGCGGCGATCTGGGTGGTGAGGTCTCCGAATTCCAGACTCATGGCGCACCGGCCCCCGTCACAATGCTACGCGGGTGCTTGTGCCGGACTATCCTTAACTCCGGGTTACCCGCTGCTGCCTGCCTTGGGTGGTTGCGCTATCGGCCGCGCAATGCAGCTACGCAGGCGGCGCGGTCAACGTCCTGCCCATCGCTGGCGCGGCGTGCTTCGACATAGGTCGCCTCAGGCTCGCGCCCGGCGGCCGGGGGATAGAGATAGATATCGAGCACACAGGCACTGCCGGTGAATTGCAGCTTGCGGGCATCGCCTTCCCACACGTCGAGCCGGGCCGGGCCGAACTGGTCGACCAGTTCGGGTATCCGCGCGCCGATCACCCCTTCCAGCCCCGGTGCCGCCAGCACGCGCGGGCGCGGCGGCGGAGCGCTGGCCGGAACCCGCACCGGCACCCGGGCGACCGGGCCTTTTGCGACGCCCGGTCCGGCCCCGCCCGATGCGCAGGCGGACAGGAGGATCGTGAGCGATGCGAGGATCAGCTTGCTGGTCATGCGAAGGAACGGCCCTTGCGATGAATCAGGTGGACCGCGCAAGCCGCGCCAAGGAATGGTGCGACGAAATTCGCCACAGGCACGGTGAGCAGAACCGCGATGACCCCGCCCAGCAAGAGGCGTTCCAGCCCGGACAGCGGCGGCGGGCTGTCGGGTGACGGGCGGTGGCGCAGCCAGACCATGTCCTGCAGCTCGCGCCCCAGCAGCACGGCATTGACGGCCAGGAAAACCAGCGGCGCCCCAACCCCGGTCACCGCCAGAACCAGCGCGATCGGCAGGGCCAGAAGGTTGTAAAGCAGCGCGCGGCCGGCCCCGGCCAGGGCCTTGAGCGCTTCCTCGTGCAGCCCCAGCTTGCGGGCGCGCGCCGCCAGTTCGGGATAGTCGCGGCGTTCCACGGCCTGCACCACTTCATCGGCAAAGAACTGCAACACCGCGAGGGCCAGAATCCGCCAGGCCAGCCACCCAGCCAGCACCACCGCCAGCACCGCCAAGGCATCGCCGAGGCCATCGTTGGGCCAGAAGCGGCCGATCAGGGCAGCAAGGCCATACCACCCGGCACCGGCCAGCACGGCAAACACCAAGAGGCTCAGGCCCAGGCTTTTCAACCAGATCGGCAGCAGATGGCGATCGGCCAGGCTGGACAGGGCGCGAAGGAAGGCATTTGCCATCGCGGCGGCATCGCCTGCCCGGCCCGCGCTGTCAACGCCGCTTCCCTCAGCGTGCAAAAGCGGCTAGGCGCGGGCGCGCTTTCCCGGCCTGCTGCGCCGCCAGATACAGGGGTTCCTTGATGTCCAAGCCGTCTACTCAGGTCATCGCCATCGGCAATGCCATCGTCGATGTCATGGCCCCGTGTGAGGACGCGCTGATCGAACGCTTTGGCATGACCCGCGGCGGGATGACCCTGATCGACACCGCCCGTGCCCACGAGCTGTACGAGGCGATGGGCCCGGCCCGCGAGATTTCGGGCGGGTCGGCCGCCAACACCCTGGCAGGTCTGGCCGCGCTGGGTTCGAGCTGCGCCTTCATCGGCCAGGTGGCCGACGATCAGCTGGGCGAAGTCTTTGCCCACGATATCCGGGCCGGCGGGATCCGCTTCGACGTGGCCCCCCGCCCCGGTGATCCGCCCACGGCCCGCTGCCTGATCTTCGTTACGCCCGATGGCCAGCGGACCATGAACACCTTCCTTGGCGCATCGCAGTTCCTGCCGCCCGCCGCGCTCGACGAAGCCGCGATTGCCGATGCCGAAGTGCTCTATCTGGAAGGCTATCTGTGGGACCCGGAAGAGCCGCGCGCAGCCATGCGCCGGGCGATCGGCGCGGCCAAGAACGCCGGGCGCAAAGTGGCCTTCACCCTGTCCGATGCTTTCGTGATCGAGCGGCACGGGGCGGATTTCCGGGCGATGATCGAAACCGGCGATATCGATATCCTGTTTGCCAACCACATCGAACTGGCTGCGCTGACCGGGCACGAGGATTTCCATGCCGGGATCGACGCGTTGAAGGACAAGGTTCCGCTGCTGGTGGTGACCCGCAGCGAACAGGGCGCGGTCGCCGCGACTGGCGGCGAGCTGTTCGAAGTTCCGGCCGAGCCAGTCGCGCGGGTGGTCGATTCCACCGGTGCGGGCGACCTGTTCGCCGCCGGGTTCCTGCATGGTCAGGTCAATGGCCGTCCGGTGAGGGAATGCCTGCGGCTGGGCGCCATTTGCGCGGCCGAAGTGATTTCGCACTATGGGGCGCGGCCGGAAGCCGATCTCAGGGCGTTGGTGGCCGGGCGGCTCGGCTGATCAGCCGGGCAACGCTTCACCGGGTCCATTTGGGATAGCGCAGGATCGGGGTCTGCCCGCGCAGGAAGTCGCTGGGCAGGGTGCCGGTCAACGCTCTGAAGTCGCGGATGAAGTGCGATTGGTCGGCATAGCCGGCCTCGTGCGCCAGCTGGGTCCAGCTCGCTTCGGGTTCAAGTTCCTTGCGGTGCACGACGTGGCCGATGCGGCAGATTCGCGCGTAATGCTTGGGATTGAGCCCGGTCAACTGACGAAAGC
>JBKBSV010000048.1:0-10122 GCA_046291115.1 Novosphingobium sp.
GCGCTTTCCAGCGCCGAATCGCGGGCTGCCTTTTCAACCGCGCCGTTCGTCACCGAAATGCCATAGGCCATCTGGCCAAGATCGAAGATCCCGATCACCAGGGAGAGGAAGACCGGTGCCACCAGCGTGAATTCGACCGCGCTGACGCCGGCTTCATCCTGCCCGATCCGGGACAGGGATCCGAACCGCGCCGCAATCCGGTGCGAAAGTCTTGCCCTTCCTTTGCTGATCATGACAGCACCCGCAATTCGCCGACCTGCTTGGCGATTTCCTGGAAGGCCGCGTTCAGCTGCGCAGCGTCATTGGCGGTATAGGCACTGTTCGGCGAGGCGCAGTAAGCGAGGTCCGAGGTCAGCCCGGTGGTGAATCCAATCACCCACACCCGGATGCCCTTTGCCTTGATGGCATCGCACACCGCCCGGAAGCGCAAGCTGTGACGCGGGTTGGATTGGCTGGTAGTGCCATCCGTGGTGATCCGGCGATCAAGGAACTCGATACCGTAGGCGGTATAGTTGGTGGCCGATGCTTCCTGGAACCCGTCGGTCATGAAAATGAGGTGTCGGCTGACATTGCCGCCGTTGGCCGGCTCATCCTGAAGGCGGTTGGCCAGCAGGCCGTCAGGGTTGGACAGCCTCGCGCCCCAGATCATGCCGATATCCAGGTAGGTATTGCCCTGGGCCGTCAGGCTGTCAGCCTTGGCATCGAACGAGGCCTTGTCCATTTCCTGCATGACCGTGGCCTGCGGCACGCAATAGGATGTTGCGGCGTTACCGCTTGTCGCTGGTGCGACTGTCGAGCGGCGGAAAGCCACCTTCGGCCAGAGCGGTGCCCATTTGCTGGCAGCGGTGCCATCCGGAACAAGATCGATATCAAGATCAAGGGCATCACTGGGCGACATTCCCGACAGCGACGAGAAGGCAAAAGTCGCAGCATTCACCGTCTGCCGTTCCTCGATGCAGCCGGCCCAGGTTGAGGATACGAGCGCCCCGTTCGAGCCAACCGGAGCAGACACGGTTTGAAAGGCCTTGTATTGCCTAACGTCGTATTCGACCGGCCGATAATCCCACCGGTCGAACACCTCGCGCGTGACCGTCTCGTAGATCGGATCGCTGGTAGCATAATTATAAGTGATGAAATCCCGGAACGAATCATACCGGAACACGCGATACCTGCTGCTGTATTTCTGGCACAGGAAGGTCCGCATGCTCTGCGGCTGCCGGATTTCGGTGGTTTGCACCTGCTGACCGCTGCCGTTGGTTGTCGTATAGGTTGTCGTTACCGCAGACCCGTTGTTAGCCCAGGCGGTATCGGCCGGCTTGGCCGAATTACAGGCCGACAGGGAACTGTAATTGGTGCTGCTGTGCTGGGTGGTTTTGGAATTGGTGATGGGGCCGTAGGTGGAGCTGCTGGTAATGACCGGATCATCCCAGCCCCGCAGTTCCTGCACTGTCTCGGTCCGGTAAACCGGCGCGCGCGATTGGATTACCGAGCTGTCCTTGATGTAATCGGGATTCAGATCATACAGGATCCTGCCCACGTTGACCGTGGTGCTGAACGGGATGATCGAATAACGCACCCTGGCGTTGGTCCCCTGGGTGGCGGTCGCGACCGTGGCATAGAAATTCTTCATGGAGCTTTTGAGCGCGCTCAGCCGGGTGCCAGAATCGAGCGCCGAGCCCATCGAGCCCGTCACATCGAGCACGAGGGTGATGTCGCTGTTGCCCACACCCATGGTCGATTGGCAATTCGCCGTCAGCGTCATGTCCATTTTGCCGAACAGCTGCATCATCAGCAGTGGCATCTTGGTGCTGGCCTTGCCGCCGATCGAGTTACCGGCACTGTCGCTGGCCAGCAGATAGTTCGTCTGAGTGGTGCCCTGCTCTGCCTCGTTGAAATTGACATTGAAATAACGGCGCGCCTGGGTCTCTGCGGCCGCGTCGAAGCCGTTGGTGGTAACGGCGCGCCGCCCTGCCAGGACGCCCGCATCGCATGCGTTCTGCAATCGGTTTTGAACCCGGTAGGCCCGGCTCATGTCCACCGCTCCGCCGACGATCGCGGCCATGACCACAACCGTCATGGCCGCCATCGGCAGGACATTGCCGCTGTTATCAGCGATCAGACGCGCAAGCAGTCTTGCTTCGGCCATCGCCGCACCTCCTGCAAAATCAGCTACATCAAGTGATTTGGCTGCCTAAGATGCAGATGAACGGTAAAGAATAGCTTAGTGTTGGAGGAAAAAATTGGGCTGCGGTCTGCATTCCCTCAGATCACCCTATTCCTGCAAAGCAGGCCCACACCGCGTTTGACAGGAATAACCAAAACAGTTGGTAAACGGGATTCTGTTTGCGCCAGTGTTCCAGCGCGCCATTGCCATCCAACTATCTGTCAAATATGCGTTTTCCTGCCACCAAGCGATCCGAAACCGGCAGTTGAGGACTTAACCTTGGTCTTGCGTCAAGGTCGGGTTAACCCATTGCCGTGAGAAGACGGCAATAACCGGCAACCTAAGGCGCGGTCATGAACCTGCCATCCAGAACGGTTAACGCCTCTCACGAAAACATCTGCTCACGCTCGGCTATCCGGGCCTTGCTGCGCGTACCGTGCGAGGTGCGCCAGGGAACGCGGGCGTGGCAGCGGGTAATGCTGGAGGATCTCTCCCCCACGGGTTTTCGGATCCTGCACCTGGCCAATCCCGATCCCGCGAAGCCGCTGTGGATCCGCATTCCCGGCATCCAGCTGCTGACCGCCAACCTGTGCTGGACGCGCGGCAGGGCAACCGGCTGCGAATTCACCGCGCCGCTGCACATTGCCGTGTTTGAACACCTGGTCCGCCAGGCCGGGGGCGAGCTGCAGCGCTGAAGCGTCAGATGTGCAGCGCGCGTCCGTAAGCGGAAAGGACGCTTTCGTGCAGCATTTCCGATAGGGTCGGATGCGGGAAGACCGCAGCCATCAGTTCGGCCTCGGTGGTTTCCAGCGTCTTGCCCACGACATAGCCCTGGATCAGCTCGGTCACTTCCGCGCCGACCATGTGCGCGCCCAGCAGTTCGCCGGTCTTGGCATCGAACACGGTCTTGATGAAGCCTTCCGGTTCACCCAGCGCAATCGCCTTGCCATTGCCGATGAACGGGAACGTCCCGGCCTTGACCGTGTAGCCGGCCTCCTTGGCCTTGGCCTCGGTCAGGCCGACCGAGGCGACCTGCGGGTGGCAATAGGTGCAGCCGGGAATATTGCGGCGGTCCATCGCGTGGGGGTGGACGTCCTTATTGCCCAGCTCCCTGGCGATGCTTTCCGCCGCGATCACGCCTTCGTGACTGGCCTTGTGCGCCAGCCACGGTCCGGGGGTTACATCGCCGATCGCCCAGACACCCGGTACATTGGTCCGGCCATAGGCATCAATCGCGATGATCCCGCGTTCGGTTTTGATGCCGAGCGCCTCAAGCCCGATATTCTCGGTATTCGGCACGATCCCGACCGCGACGATGACGTGGCTGAAATCGCCGGAAACAACCTTGCCGTCCTTGCCTTTGATCACCGCCTTGACGCCGGCAGGACCGACCTCGATCTTCTCGACCCCGGCGCCGGTCATGATCGTCATGCCCTGCTTGACCAAGGCCTTTTCCAGGAACGCGGAAACGTCGGCATCTTCCACCGGCACGATCCGGTCCATCATTTCGACGACCGTCACTTCGCTGCCCATGTCGTTGTAGAAGCTCGCGAATTCGATCCCGATCGCGCCGGAACCGATCACCAGCAGCTTGCTGGGCAGTTCTTGCGGGACCATCGCGTGGCGATAGGTCCACACGCGCTTGCCGTCGGCCTTGGCGAACGGGAGCTCGCGCGCGCGGGCGCCGGTGGCGACGATGATGTGTCTGGCGGCAAGGGTTTCGGTTCCCTTCTCGCCGGTCACTTCCAGCTTGCCCGCCCCTTTCAGAACCCCGGTGCCCATGTGCACCGCGATTCTGTTCTTCTTCATCAGGTGGGTGACGCCCTGGTTGAGCTGCCTCGCCACGCCGCGGCTGCGCTTGACCACCGCGTCCAGATCGGCGCGGATATTGTCTGCGGCCAGGCCATAGGCCGCCGCGTGCTTCATGGTGTGCAGCACTTCGGCCGAACGCAGCAGCGCCTTGGTGGGAATGCAGCCCCAGTTGAGGCAGATCCCGCCAAGGTTCTCGCGCTCGACAATCGCGGTCTTGAGGCCCAGCTGCGCGCAGCGGATCGCCGCAACATAGCCGCCGGGGCCGGAACCGAGGACGATGACGTCGTATTGATCGGCCATCTTACGCCACCAGTCCCAGCGGGTTCTCGATCAGGTCCTTGAAGGCCTGCATCAACTGCGCGCCGTCCGCGCCGTCGATCGCGCGGTGATCGAAGCTGCCGGTGGCGCTCATCACCGAGGCGACCGAGAGTGCCCCATCGACCACATAGGGTCGCTGCTCGCCCGCGCCGACCGCCATGATCATTGCCTGGGGCGGGTTGATCACCGCATCGAACTGCTTGATCCCGAACATGCCGAGGTTGGACAGGCTGGCCGTGCCGCCCTGGTATTCGTGCGGCATCAGCTTGCCCTCGCGCGCCTTGTCGGCCAGCGCTTTCATCTCGGTGGAAATCTGGGCCACGCCCTTGGTCGCGGCATCGGTGATGATCGGCGTGATCAGGCCCGAAGGCGCGGCGACGGCGACCGAGATATCGGCGCGGGAATATTTGCGCAGCTCGTACCCGGCGAAGGAGACGTTGCACTTTGGTACCCGGATCAGCGCCTTGGCCAGTGCCTTGATCAAAAGGTCATTGACCGAAAGTTTTACGCCATCAGGTTCCAGCGCCTTGTTAAGTTCACCGCGCAGCTGGAGCAGCGCATCGAGCCGGACATCGACTGTCAGGTAAATGTGCGGAATGGTCTGCTTGGCCTCGGTCAGGCGGCGGGCGATGGTCTTGCGCACGTTGTTGAGCTTTTCCGCTTCATAGGGAATGGCGAAGTCCGGCACCGGCCCAGCAGCGAGCGGCGCGGCAGGCTCGGCGACTGCCACCGGAGCGGCACCCGGCTGGGCCGCCTCGACATCGGCCTTGACGATCCGTCCACCCGGTCCGCTGCCCTTGACAGTCTTGAGGTCCACGCCCTTCTGCTCGGCTATCCGCCTGGCCAGCGGAGAGGCGATCACCCGGTCCCTCTTGGCCACCGGCGCCGCAACGGGTGCCGGCGCGGCCGCTGCCACAGGGGCCGCAGCAGCAGCGGGCGTGGCCGCGCTCGCCTTGGCGGCGGGCTTGGCACTGGCCTCTTCACCCTCACCCGCCAGCACTGCGATCACCGTGCCGACCTTGACCCCTTCGGTGCCCTCCGGAACCGAGATCGACAGAATCGTACCTTCGTCTACCGCTTCGAATTCCATCGTCGCCTTGTCGGTTTCGATCTCGGCCATGATGTCGCCGGAGGAGACCGTGTCCCCTTCCTTGACCAGCCATTTGGCAAGCGTGCCTTCCTCCATTGTCGGGGAAAGCGCGGGCATCTTGATTTCAATGGGCATAGTGGGCCTTCAGGTCCTCGCTGGGGAGTGCGTGTCGCTACGTCTCTGGCCAGAAATTGGCCAGACGGCAAGACGCTTGCGCAGAATACGATTGTATCGGATACCCTTCATCAGGGGACCGGACGATGCGCGTTTACCTGGTGATCATGGACGAAACCGACGAGGCCGGAACCGCGCTGCGTTTCGCCGCTGGTCGCGCCGCCCGCACCGGCGGACAGGTCCATTTGCTCGCCCTCGTTCCGCGTCAACAGTTCGTTGCCTTCGGATCGATCCAGGCCACTATCGAGGAAGAGGCCCGCGCCCGCGCGGAAGCCCTGGTCACCTCGGCGGCCGGCAGCCTGATGGAGGAAGGGCTGACTGCCCCGGCCATCGCCGTGCGGCAAGGTGACAGCGTGGCAGTGATCCGCGAATACCTCGCCGAACATCCGGAAGTTTCCGCGCTGGTGCTGGGCGCGGCAGCCAGCGGCGGGCCGGGTCCGCTGGTCAGCCACTTTGCACAAATGTCGGGTCAGCTGCCCTGCCCGGTCTATATCATACCCGGCGGGATCAGCGACGCGAACCTGGCCCGGCTGATTTGACCCGTGCGGCAAAGCTCAATCCATTATCGGCCCGTCCCGCGGCTGAACCACCTGATCTGGTGACAAGGTGGGTGGCTGCTCCGGGCAGGCCGATCGGTGATGCTTCCACGTCAGCGGAAACAGACTAACGCCGCTTGCCTTGGTGGCGAATGTTGCCCGGCCGTCCGCGCGGTCCGGCAAAGTGCCTGCCCTTCTTCTTCAACGGCAACGGCTTTCCGCGCGGCTCGATCCGGCCTTCGGCACCTTCGGGTTCGAACTTGAGCGCCCCGGTCAGCGGGTTGGCTTCGGCCAGCCGCAGCCGCAGGATCATGCCCAGGCCATAGCGGGTACCGGTCGATTCCCCGGTCAGCACCTGCGCCTTGTCATCATGAAAGAAGCGCTCGTCGCCCAGCACCGAGACCGGGACCAGCCCATCCCCGCCCAGCCCGATGATCGTGGCGAACAGGCCGAAGCGCTGCACCCCGGTGATCCGGCAATCGAACACTTCGCCGACGCGCGATGACAGCCAGGCGGCGACATAGCGGTCGATCGTCTCGCGCTCGGCCTCCATCGCCCGGCGCTCGGCCGCGCTGATCGCTTCGGATATCCGCGACAGGTCCGACCGGTCGCGGTCCGAAAGGCCAGAGCTCGGCGGCAGATCGCCCTTTGGCGCTGGCTGCTCCAGCCCATAGCCATCGACCAGCGCCCGGTGCACCAGCAGATCGGCATAGCGCCGGATCGGCGAGGTGAAGTGCGCATAGGAACCCAGCGCCAGCCCGAAGTGACCGGCATTGCGCGGTCCGTAATAGGCCTGGGTCTGGCTGCGCAGGACCGCCTCCATGATCAGCGCCTTTTCCGTATCGTCCGCCACGTCCTTCAGCATGCGGTTGAACAGGCTGGGCGTGATGACCTGTCCCAGCGCCAGCTTGCGATCGAATGTGGCGAGATAGTCCTTCAGCGCAACCAGCTTTTCCCGGCTGGGCGGCTCGTGGATGCGGTAGACCACCGGGGCGACCTTGCTTTCCAGCGCCTTGGCCGCCGCGACATTGGCCGCGATCATGAAATCCTCAACCACGCGGTGGGCATCGAGCCGCTCGCGCAGGGCGATTTCGGTGATCCGGCCCTGTTCATCCAGCATCACCCGCCGTTCGGGCAGATCGAGATCGAGCGGATCGCGGCTCTGCCGTGCTTTTTCCAACGCCCGCCAGGCCGCCCACAAGTGGGCGAGGTTCTCACCAGCCTCCCCGCCATCGATCCGCCGCTGCGCCTCCTCATAGGCGATAACTTCCTGGATTTGCACGATAGCCCGGCTGAAACGCCATGACGTCACTTTGCCTTCGGCGCTGATTTCCAGGTGGCAAGCCATCGCTGCGCGGTCCTCGCCCGCCCGCAGCGAACAGACATCCGCGCTCAGCACTTCGGGCAGCATTGGGACGACCCGGTCGGGGAAATAGACCGAATTGCCGCGCTTTCTGGCCTCGCGGTCAAGCAGGCTGCCGGGGCGGACGTAAAAGCTGACATCGGCAATCGCGACCAGCGCGCGAAAGCCGCCCTGCCCGTCCGGTTCGGCCCAGATCGCATCGTCGTGGTCACGCGCGTCGCTGGGGTCGATCGCAATGATCGGCAGATGCCGCAGGTCCTCGCGCCGCTCGGCGCTCAGCGGCAGCTTCGCCGCCAGCGTGCCTTCGGCGAGGGTTTCCGGGCTAAAAGCAAAGGGAATGCCGTGCTTGTGGATCGCAATCAGGCTGAAGGCCCTGGGGGCCAGCGGATCGCCCAGCACGGCCGTGACCTTGACGCCGGAGCGCGGGCTGCGGCCGGCGGGTTCCGCCAGCACCAGTTGCCCAGCCTCGGCCCCGCCCAGATCGGCAATCGGGCTGGAATTGCGGACCCGCTTGTCAACCGGCGCAAGCCAGCCCTTGCCGCTCCGGTCGATCTCGACCACGCCCAGCACCTGATCGGTTGCGGTGGGCAGCTTCTTCATCGGATGGGCGATCCACCCGCTAGCGGTTTCCTCGGTCCGGGCCAGCACCCGGTCGCCACGGCGCAGCGCCGGGCCGCGCTTGCCCTCGCGCAGCCGCAGGCGCGGGGGCGGCGTGGCATCGTCGGGCGTCCAGCTATCGGGGATGGCAATGGCCTCGCCGTCCTCGGTATCGATCACCCGCAGCACCGTAACCTTGGCGACCCCGCCCATGCGGTGGAAGGCAGTGCGGTTGCCGTCGATCAGGCCTTCCTCGGCCATGTCCTTCAGCAGGGCCTTGAGGTCGATCTTTTCCTGGCCTTTCAGGCCGAAGGCGCGCGCAATCTCACGCTTCCCGGCCGGCTCTTCGCTGCGGGCGATGAAGTCCAGGATCTGCTGGCGGGTCGGAAGGCCGGGCTGGGGTTTGCCGCGCCGGGCCAAGTCAGTAGGCCCGCGCGATATAGATGCGTTCCACCGCCGGTTGCCCGGTGAACGGACAGGTGCCGCTGACCGGCTCGCGATCCAGCGGGGTGTTCCGCATGGTCAGCTTCAATGCCTTGAGCCGGGCGACCGCGTCCTCCAGCGCCGCACCGGTCGGGCGCGACCAGGCCAGTTCGACCCAGCCCGGATACTTGCGATCCTCGGCAAAAAACGCCTCGATCCCGGCGATGTCGGTGATCCCGCGGTGGATCTGCGCATCGCGGCGCGCGGCGGCTTGGGCGTGGAGCGCGCGCTGGATATCCTCCAGCTCCCCCGCTGCGGCGGCGAGGAACGCGTCCTTGTCCTGGCCGATGAAATTGACCTTGCCGTCCTCGCGGTAAAGCCGGTCGCGGCGGACAGCGGAAACCTGCCCGTTTGCGGCATCGCGGCCCCCGATTTCAAGGATCAGCGGCACGCCCTTCTTGACCCAGCCCCAGCGCTTCTGCGTGGCCTTGCCGGCCCGCTTGTCAAGCAGGACGCGAACCGGTTCGCCCAGCGCGGACTGGCTGGCAAGCGAACGGCGCAGGTCTTCGCAATAGGCCAGCAGCGCCGCATCGCCATCGTCATCGCGCAGCATCGGCAGGATGACGATCTGGTGCGGGGCAATCCGCGGCGGCACGCGCAGGCCATCATCATCGCCGTGGGTCATGATCACGCCGCCGATCAGCCGGGTCGAAACCCCCCAACTGGTGGTGTGGCACACTTGCTGACCGCCTTCGCGGTCTTGATACTTGATCCCGGCCGCTTCAGCGAACCCGGTGCCGAGATAGTGGCTGGTCCCGGCCTGCAGCGCCTTGCCATCCTGCATCATCGCTTCGATCGAATAGGTCGCCACCGCGCCGGGGAAGCGCTCGTGCTCCGGCTTTTCACCGGCGATCACCGGCATGGCAAGGTCATCCTCGGCATGGGCGCGGTACATTTCCAGCGCGCGCAGCGTTTCCGCCATCGCGTCCTCGCGGTCGGCATGGGCGGTATGGCCTTCCTGCCAGAGGAACTCGCTGGTGCGCAGGAACATGCGGGTGCGCATTTCCCAGCGGACCACGTTGGCCCACTGGTTGGTCAGCAGCGGCAGATCGCGCCACGACTGGACCCAGCGGGCCATTGCCTTGCCGATCACCGTTTCCGAAGTCGGCCGGACGATCAGCGGCTCTTCCAGCCTGGCCTCGGGATCGGGCACCAGCCCGCCCTTGCCGTCCTGGATCAGGCGGTGGTGGGTGACGACCGCCATTTCCTTGGCAAAGCCTTCAACGTGTTCGGCTTCTTCGGCAAAGTAGCTGAGCGGGATAAACAGCGGGAAATAGCAGTTTTCCACCCCCGCGGCCTTGATCCGGGCGTCCATCAGGTGCTGGATCCGCTCCCAGATGCCATAGCCCCAGGGCTTGATCACCATGCAGCCGCGCACGCCGCTTTCTTCGGCCATTTCGGCCTCGGAGATGACTTCCTGATACCAGGCGGCAAAGTTTTCAGACCGGGTGACGGACAGGGCGTGTTTCATGGGGCGGCGCGATAGCCGTTCAGCCCTCAAACGGCAAGCGGCCTAGCTTTTGCCAAGCTTGTCGAGCCTGGCCTGCATTTCGGCCATCTGCTTGCGCAATTGGGCGATCTCGTC
>JBKBSV010000048.1:10132-16284 GCA_046291115.1 Novosphingobium sp.
GTCCTGTTCCTTGTCGTGGCTGCTGGGCTTGGCATCGTCGGCCAGGCCCGGCACGAAGGCCGATGCGGCGGCCTTGAACATGGCCAGGTTCTGCTGGGCCAGCTTGGCCAGCGGGTTGTTGCCAAGGCTCGATTCGAACGCTTCGCGCAGCTTGTTCTGATTGGCGCGAAACTGCTCCATGCTGGCTTCAAGGTAATGCGGGACCAGCCCCTGCATCGAATTGCCATACATGCTGATCAGTTGGCGCAGGAAATTGACTGGCAGCATCTGCTCACCGCTGACGCTTTCCTCTTCCATGATGATCTGGGTCAGGATCTGGTGGGTGATATCCGTGCCGGTCTTGGCATCAAGCACTTTGAAATCGACGCCTTCGCGCGTCATCTTGGCCAGATGATCAAGCGTGATGTAGCTGGATGACTTGGTGTTATAAAGCCGCCGGTTGGCGTACTTCTTGATAACAACAGTTTCGCCCTTGGCGTCGTTCATGCCGGTTCCCCCTTTCGGGATGCATCCCCCTTCAGATGCGTTAGCACCCGCAGCAACGGCAATGCAACAAGACTGTGCTGCGCAGCGTCATCGGGCGAAACGCTGACCCAGCAAGGTCAGCAGCTCATATTGTGAAAGGCCGCTCAGTTCGGCGGCTTCGGGCAAGGTATAGTCGGCTGCAACCCAATCCCCCTCGCGCAGGTCGGGCGCAGCGGTCAGGTCGATCACGGTCATGTCCATGGACACCCGGCCCAGCACCGGCAGGCGCGCACCACCGGCCTGCATCGCCCCCTTGCCCGACCAGCAACGCAGGTAGCCATCGGCATAGCCCAGGCTGATCACCCCGATCCGCATCGACCGGTCTGCCACAAAGGTTGCGTTGTAGCCGACGCTCTCTCCGACAGCGATCTGCCGTACCTGCATCAGCGCCGCTTCCGGATAGGCGACCGGCCGGATCGCGTGCTGCAGCGCCGCGCAGGGCACTCCGCCATAGAGGGCAAGGCCCGGCCGAGTAAGGTCGCCGTGATAGGCCGCGCCCAGCATGATCCCGGCGCTGTTGGCCAGCGCTGCCCGGCGGTGCGAAACCAGCGCCCGCGCCTCGATCCAGCGAGCCAGTTGCAAGGCGTTGAGCGGACTGTCTTCCTCTGCCGCAGCAAGGTGCGAATGCAGCACTTCGATATCGAGGCGTGCGACAAGCGGGTCAGCCAGATCGCCAAGGGCAAGCCCGATCCGGTTGATCCCGGTATCGACCATCAGGTCGCACGGCCCGCCGCCGGCTGCGACCCAGCGCGCGGCCTGTTCCAGCGAGTTGATCACCGGGCGCAGGCCGAGCGCGGTGGCAAAGGCTGCATCGGCATCGCTCAGCGGTCCGTGCAGAACGGCAATCCGCCCCGGATCCACTATCTGCGCCAGTTCGGCCGCCTCTGACCAGTGGGCGACGAAAAAGTCCGTGCACCCGGCCTGCCTGAGCACTCGGGCCACCCGCACCGCCCCAAGGCCATAGCCATCGGCCTTGACCGCCGCCCCGGCCCGTGCGGAGCCGGACAACCGGTCCAGCTCGCGCCAGTTGTGTGCCAGCGCTTCCTGGTCGATCGTCAGGCGCAGCGCTGGCGGCGGTGGCTCAACCCGCATCGTCGGCAAAATCGCGCGGCTTGCCATTGGGCAGGCCCCATAGCGAGACCAGGAACGCCATCAGCACGACCAACCAGGTGTACCACAGCCCGGAATAAGGGTTCCCGGTCCTTGCGACGATATAGGCGGCAATGAACGGCAGGAAGCCGCCGAAATAGCCGGTGCCGATGTGATAGGGGATCGACATCGAGGAATAGCGCACCCGCGCCGGGAACATCTCTGCCAGCAGCGCCGCGACCGGGCCATAGGTAGCAGCAGAAAGCGCCATCAGCACCAGCAGCGCGGCAATGATCAGAATCGCCTGGCCAAGGCTTGGCTTGTGCTTCTCGAAGTTGAACACGGTCTTGCCGGCGCGGGCCTCGATCTCGGCCTTGCGGGCCTTGGCGTCGGTCCAGTCGAGGCCGTCAAGCGCGACCGCCCCACCTGCGCCCATCACCAGCTCGAGCCGGTCACCTTGTTCCAGCGTATAGGACACGCCGGCCCCGGCAAAATCGCCCATCAGCTTGCCGCACTGGCTGTCCTGCTTGGTGGCAAAGGGATTGTAGGTGCAGTCCGGACCGCGGATCGTCCACTCGATTGCGGCGTGCTGGGCCGGGTTCTTGGCGACCGAACCGATGAACCAGAAGGTCGGGAACAGCAGCACCAGCGTCAGCGCATAGCCGATCACAATTGGCTTCTTGCGTCCGATCCGGTCGGACAGGTTCCCGAAATAAACATACATCCCCATGCCCAGCAAGGCGGCGATGCCCACGATGATCTCCGCCGTGGTGTTTTCAACGTGCATTGAATTCTGGAGGAAGCCCAGGCCAGAGAACATCGCGGTGTACCAGATCACCGTCAGACCGGCGGCGATCCCGAACAGGGCAATGAAGATCCGTTTCTTGTTGCCCGGATAGGTGAAGCTTTCGACAAAGGGATTGCCGGCAATCTCGCCCTCTTCCTTCATCGCCTGGAACACCGGGCTTTCGGAAAGCTTGAAGCGCATCCACAGCGATATGGCCAGCAGCAGGATCGACAGCAGGAACGGCACGCGCCAACCCCAGGCCGCCCAGGTTTCCGGGCTCATCGCTGCCTTGCAGCCCAGCACCACGACCAGGCTGAGCACGAAGCCGCCAACCACGCTGGCCTGGATATAGCTGGTGAAATAGCCGCGCCGGTTGAAAGCCGAATGTTCAGCGACATAGATCGCTGCGCCGCCATATTCGCCGCCTAGTGCCAGCCCCTGCAGGATCCGCAGCAGGATGACGATGGCCGGTGCCCAATAGCCGATGCTTTCCGCCGACGGGATCAGGCCGACCCCGGCGGTGGCAATGCCCATCAGCGTCACTGTGACCAGGAAGGTGTACTTGCGCCCCAGCTTGTCACCCAGATAGCCGAACAGGATCGCCCCCAAGGGACGAAAGCCAAAGCCGACCGCGAAAACCAGCCAGAACAGCAGCATTTCCAGAGTGGCATTGCCGGTCGGGAAAAAGGTCTTGGACAGGATCGCGCCAAGCGCACCGTAGATGAAGAAATCGTACCATTCGAACACCGTGCCGGCCGACGAAGCGGCGATCACCAGACGCATTTCGCTGGCCGATGGTTCAACGTGCGGATGCCGCACCGGATCGCTCATGGCAGGAAGTCTCCCCGTTGGTTTGCCCCGCTGCTCTAGCCGCGCCAGGCGGCTTAGGGAAGCGCTTCAAGCGCGGCTTGCCAGGCCAGCAGAATTGCCGCGTGCCGCGCGGGATAGGCCCGCGCCGGGCCGATCGCCTCCAATCCCGGCCAGTCCGGCCGGGGCGCATCGGCCTGAGCCAGCCATTCCCGCAGCCGGGCTTCGGCCTGTGCAAGCCCGGCCCGGTCGCGGCCAACTGCGGCCTGGGCAAAGATCGCTGCCGCCGCCTGCCCGATCGCACAGGCATGGACCTTCAGCCCGGCGCCGACAATCCGTCCGGCAGCGTCGGTGGCCAATCCGATCTCCAGCGCCGATCCGCACAGCGTGGACCGGGCCGCGCCGCGCAGCGGAAGATCATCGGTCAGCGGGAACGCAGCCAGTGCCGTCGCCAGCCCCAGCACTTCGCCATTGTAGAGCCGCGCCGCGCTCACTTGTCCGAAAGCTTCCTCTTGATCGCTTCCTTGCCCAGCCGCTCGGCCTCAGCTCTGACGGCTTCCTTGCGGCGTTCGGCAATCATGCTGACGAGGTATTCGCTCCCGGCATTGACGAAGGGATAGGACCGGGCCTGCTTGATCCAGTCAGGTCGGCCCGCCACCCCCCAGACCGTATCATAACCCAGCACCAGCACCGAAAAGGCCATGACGACGATTACCACGCCCTTGATCGCGCCAAAGCCGAAGCCAAGCACACGATCAATCGGACCCAGCACCGAATTGCGGCTGGCATCTCCCAGCCGGACGGCAAGCAGGCGAACGATGGCATAGGGCACCAGCAGCAACAGCGCGAAAGCCAGCACCGCCGCGCCGCTCTCGGTGCCGATGTGCGGCACAAGCCCGTCGGAAAGCGGCGTGTGCAGGTTCTTGATCGCCACCAGGGCGAGCACCCAGGCGGCCAGCGCCAGCACTTCCTGCACGAAGCCGCGCATGAAGCCGGTGATTGCACCAAGGCCGACCAAGGTGAGGACCGCGATATCGAAACCCGTCATGACACCGGGAAATTAGGCCCCGCCCATGATCCGGTCAACGAGATTTGGGAGAAGCGACAAGGCGGTAAAGCGCGTATCCGGCGACGCGGCCCCTGCTTCCCAAGGCCCGAAAGCGCGGGCAAAACCCAGCTTGGCCGCTTCGCGCAGGCGGATCGCGCTATGGGCGACCGGGCGGATCTTACCGGCCAGCGAGACTTCCCCGAACCACACGGCATCGCTGGGCAGCGGCTTGTCGGCCAGCGCCGAAATCAGCGCCGCCGCCACGGCAAGATCCGCTGCCGGATCGGCCAGGCGATATCCGCCCGCGACATTGAGATAGACTTCGGCCGAGGAGAAATTGAGCCCGCAGCGGGCCTCCAGCACGGCCAGCAGCATGGCAAGCCGACCGCTGTCCCAGCCCACCACGGCGCGCCGCGGCGTGGCCCCGCTTTGCAGCCGCACGATCAGGGCCTGAACCTCGATCAGCACCGGGCGCGTCCCTTCGATCGCCGGAAAAACGGCACTGCCCGCCACTGGATGCTCTCGCCCTGAAAGGAACAGCAAAGAGGGATTGCCGACTTCGGACAGCCCCGCCCCTTCCATCGCGAAAACCCCGATTTCGTCGACCGGACCGAAGCGGTTCTTGATGCTGCGCAGGATCCGGTATTGGTGGCTGCGTTCACCCTCGAAACTCATCACCACGTCGACCATGTGTTCCAGCACGCGCGGGCCGGCGATCGAGCCATCCTTGGTGACATGCCCGACCAGCACCAACGCCACACCGTTTTCCTTGGCATAGCGGATCAGTTCAAAAGCCGAGGCGCGGACCTGGCTGACCGTGCCGGGGGCGCCTTCGATCTGGTCGGAATGCATGGTCTGGATCGAATCGATCACCAGCATCGAGGGCGGGCTCATGGCCGACAGCGTGGTCAGGATATCCCGCACCGATGTGGCCGAAGCCAGGCTGATCGGCGCATTGGCCAGCCCAAGCCTGTCGGCCCGCATCCGCACCTGACCGGCGGCTTCTTCCCCACTGATATAGACCGCGCTGCCGCCGCCCAGTGCAATTTTCGCCGCCGCCTGAAGCAGCAGGGTCGATTTGCCGATCCCCGGATCGCCGCCCATCAGCACGGCCGATCCCGGCACCAGCCCGCCGCCCAGTGCGCGGTCGAACTCGGCAAGCCCGGTAGAGCGACGCTTGAGCACCTCACCCGGAGCATCCAGCGCCTCGAACGTAATCGGCCGTCCGCCGCTCGACAGGTCATGCTTGGCTGAGAAGACCGTCGCGGGCGATTCTTCGCTCAACGTGTTCCATTCGCCGCAGTCCGGGCATTGCCCTTGCCAGCGGTGTGTCACGCTGCCGCAAGCCTGGCAGATATAACGGCGTTTGGGCTTGGCCATGCCTCGTGCCTATACGGAACGAAGATAGAACGCAATTGCCATTGCCGCCGCGAAGTGGAAAGAAGGAACCATGCGCCAGAAGGAACTCCGCATCGCCCTGGTCTGCTACGGCGGAGTCAGCCTGGCCGTGTACATGCACGGTGTCACCAAGGAACTGTGGAAGCTCGCCCGCGCCAGCCGGGACTATCATCAGGGCGTCAGCCCGCCTGGCGGAACCGAGGCCATCTATGCGCGGCTGCTGGAACGGATCGAGCGGCACTTCAAGTTGCGGCTGCGGATCCTGCCCGACATCATCGCCGGGGCCAGCGCGGGCGGGATCAACGGGGTGTTCCTGGCCCAGGCCATCCATTCCGGTCAGAGCCTGGAAGCGCTGACCGAACTGTGGCTGGAACGGGCCGATGTGGATGTCCTGCTCGATCCCGATGCCCGGCCCGGGTCGCGGATCGCCAAGTTCTGGGCAATGCCGCTGGTCTATTGGCTGCTCAAGCGGCCCGGCAATGTCGTGTCCGAAAGCGT
>JBKBSV010000049.1:0-16259 GCA_046291115.1 Novosphingobium sp.
TGCCGCCCCAGCCGCAGCGCTTCGGCCACGGCTTCGAAATAGCATTCGGTCTTGCCCGATCCGGTCACCCCGTCGAGCAGGAAGGGGGTGAATTTTTCCTCGCGCACGGCGGCGACGAAGCGGTTTGCGGCGGCGGCCTGGGCTTCGGACAGCTGCGGCACGGCGTGGTCCGCGCGGGCGCGGGGATAGGGGCGGTCAAGATCGACCGTCACCGGCTCAAGGATCCCGGCACCAACCATCCCGCGCAGCACGCCGTCCGATACTCCGGCGATGTGCGCCAGTTCGCGGATGCTGGCCTGTTCGCCGTGGAGCGCGTCCATCGCCGCCGCGCGCTGCGGGGTCAGGCGCTTGGGCTGTTTGCCCGACAGGCGGTATTCGGTGGTCGTGCCCCCGCCGCGCAGCGCCGCCATCGAACCCAGCGCCATCCGCGCCACCGCGTTCATCGGCGCGACGTAATAGTCCGCGCACCACTCGATCAGGCGGCGAAGCGGCGCGCCGAGCGGCGGCACCGGCAGCTTTTCCAGGATCGGGCGGAGCCTGGCATCCGGCACTTCAGCGCCCGGCAGCCGGTCTGGCTCCCACACGATCCCCAGCACCTGGCGCGGACCTAGCGGGGCGATCACCAGCTGGCCGAATTCTATCGCCATTCCAGCAGGAAGGCGGTAATCCAGCACTGGCAGGGCCGGGTTGAAGACAAGGAGTCGGATGCGGGTCATGCACGGCCTCTATGGCGCATTCGGCGGCGGGTGACAGCCCCCGCAAGGCAACAGGCAAAGCGAAGGAGCAGGGGATCCATGAACCAGATGAACGAGATCAACCGGATCATCACCGCAGCACTGGCGCGCCGCAGCTTTCTGGCCGGAGCGGCGAGCGCAAGCCTGCTGTTCTTGCCGGGCTGTGCCTCGGTCGGCGGGTTTTCGATGGTCGAGGCGATCCGGCGGCTGTTGATGCTTTCGTCCGAACGGGCCTTTGCCCGGCTGACCGCGCCCGGCGGCTTCTGGGACAGCGAAGTGGCGCGGTTCGACCTGCCCGAACTGTTCACCGGCAGCGGCGGCACGATCCGCACCCTGCTCACGTCCACCGTGTTCAAGAACCAGCTGCAAAAGCAGCTCAATCTGCTGGCGGAAAAGGGCGCGGAGCGCGCCGCGCCGGTGGTCTATGATGCGGTTCGCTCGATTTCGATTGCCGATGCAGTGGGGATCGTGCGCGGCGGGCCGACCGCGGCGACCACGTTCCTGCGCAGCGCGATGGGTCCGGCGCTGATCAACGCGATGGTTCCCGGCCTCAGCGATGCCCTGCGCCTGTCGTCAGAGCCGATTCTGGGTCAGGCGATCCGGGCGCTGTCGGGGGTCGATATCGGCGGTGTGGCCCAGGCGGTGGCCAACCGTGCGGACAATTCGATCTGGTATCAGATCGGGGCCGAGGAAAGCGCCATCCGGGCCAACCCGGCAAGCACCAACGATCCGGTGCTGATCGGTGTGCTGAAGGTGCTTTGAAGGGGGCTAGGCCCGCGCCGCAATCCGTGCCACTAGCCGTTCCTGAATCGCATGCAGGAGCCAAAGCGCCGTGAAGTTCTTCGCCGACACTGCCGAAATCGATGACATCAAGGAGCTGGCCGCCACCGGCCTGCTCGATGGCGTGACCACCAACCCCAGCCTGATCATGAAGTCGGGCCGCTCGTTTCTGGAAGTGACGAAGGAAATCTGCGCGATCGTCGCTGGCCCGGTCAGCGCCGAAGTGGTTGCGCTGGACCACGAAGGCATGATGCGCGAGGCCGAAGTGTTGCGGAAAATCGCCGACAACGTCTGCATCAAGGTGCCGCTGACGATCGATGGCCTGAAGACCTGCAAGGCGCTGACCGGCGATGGCACCATGGTCAACGTCACGCTGTGCTTCTCGGCCAGTCAGGCGCTGCTCGCGGCCAAGGCCGGGGCGACGTTCGTTTCACCCTTCGTCGGCCGCCACGATGACAACGGCTTTGATGGCATGGGGCTGATCAGCGACATCCGCCTGATCTATGATAACTACGATTTCGCCACCGAGATCCTCGTCGCCTCGGTCCGTCACGGCATGCACGTGCTGGAAGCGGCCAAGATCGGCGCCGATGTGATGACCGCACCCCCGGCCGTGATCCGCGGGCTGTTCAAGCACGTGCTGACCGACAAGGGCATCGAAGGCTTCCTTGCGGACTGGGCCAAGACGGGCCAGGCAATCTGATCCGAAGCGGCCCGGCAAATGGCAGACGAAACGCCCCTCGATCGCTTCAAGAGCGTGCTGACCGGCGCCAGCCGGGCGATCGCGCACGAGCCCGAGGTGGAAGTGGCCTGGACCGCTGATCATCCGGTGATCAACGGCAAGAACATGCGCCTGCCCATGCCGGGGCGCAATTTGCCGCGCGACCAGGCGATGGAAGCACGCGGCTTTGCCGACAGTTTCGCGTTGAAGCTGCTGCATCACAGCGAAAGCCTCCATGCCAGGAATGCGCCTGCCGAGCCGACTGCTCGCGCCGCTTACGATGCGATCGAAGCGGTACGCTACGAAGCGCTCGGCTCGCGCGGTTATGCCGGGATGCGCGCCAATCTGGATGCGGCGACCCAGGTGAAGATCGGCGGCGATCCGATTGCCCGCGCCAAGCGCCCGGAAGACGTGCCGATCCCCGCTGCTCTGGCCCTGCTGCTGCGCGAACACCTGACCGGCCAGCCGGTGCCGGAAGCCGCCCGCGAGGGGGTGGACATGCTGCGCGGCTGGATCGGCGAGCGGGCCGGGGCCGATTTTGACGCCCTGGCGCTCAGTCTTGAGGATCAGGAAGCGTTTCAGGGCCTTGCGCTCGACATGCTCCAGCACCTCGAACTGACCCAGGCCCAGCCGACCGAGGCCGACAGCGAGGAAAGCGAAGAGGGCGAGGACCAGGACGACAGCGAAGACCAGCCCGACGACGGCGAATCGAGCGAAAACGAGGCGCCAAGCGAAGTCGCCAGCGAGCCGAGCGAAGGCGAGGACGAGGGCGAGAGCGAAACCGAACGGCAGATGGAGGACGAAACCGCCGACGCCGAGGAAGCCGACGAGGGCGAGGAAGGGATGCTCCCGACCCGGCCCAATCGCGCCTGGACCGAGGTTCCCGCCGGGTTCGATTACAAGGCTTATACCCAGGCGTTCGACGAGGTTGTCGCCGCATCCGACCTGTGCGATGAAGCGGAGCTGGGCCGCTTGCGCGCCTATCTGGATGCGCAGCTCAAGGGCCTTCAGGGTATCGTCACCAAGCTGGCCAACCGGCTCCAGCGCCGGTTGATGGCCCAGCAGAACCGTTCCTGGGATTTCGACCAGGAAGAAGGCCTGCTTGATGCCGCGCGGCTGGCCAGGGTGGTGATTTCTCCGGGTCATTCGCTGTCCTACAAGATCGAGCGCGATGTCGAATTCAAGGACACGATCGTCACCCTGCTGATCGACAATTCCGGGTCGATGCGCGGGCGGCCGATCAGCATTGCCGCGATCAGCGCCGACGTGCTGGCCCGCACGCTGGAGCGTTGCGGGGTCAAGACCGAGATCCTCGGTTTCACCACCCGCGCGTGGAAGGGCGGGCAAAGCCGCGAGGCCTGGCTGGCCGGGGGCAAGCCCGCGCAGCCGGGTCGGCTCAATGACCTGCGCCACATCGTCTACAAGAAGGCTGACGAACCCTATCGCCACGCCCGCCGCAACCTGGGCCTGATGATGCGCGAAGGCCTGCTGAAGGAAAACATCGATGGCGAGGCGCTGCTTTGGGCGCACCAGCGGCTGCTCGGCCGGCCGGAAGACCGCCGGATCCTGATGGTCATTTCGGATGGCGCGCCGGTCGATGATTCGACGCTCAGCGTCAACAACGCCGGCTACCTTGAAATGCATCTCCGAAAAGTGATCGACTGGATCGAGCGGCAAAGCCCGGTTCAGCTGGTCGCCATCGGCATCGGTCACGACGTGACCCGCTATTATCGCCGCGCGGTGACGATCATGGACGTGGAGCAGCTGGGCGGCACGATGATCGAGCAGCTGGCCGCCCTGTTCGAGGACGAATAGGCTTGACCGCGGCGTTTAATCGCTCAATTAAACGTCCATGAGCCACAGCACCACCGTTACCGACGCCGTCATGTCGCGCCGCTCGATCCGGGCCTTCAGCAACAGGCCTGTTCCCCTTGATGTCCTCAGGAAAGTGATGGACACCGCGCGCTGGGCGCCGTCCGGCTGCAATTTCCAGCCGTGGGAAGGCGCGATCCTGACCGGAGAGCCGCTCAGGGCCTTGCAGGAAAAGATGCGCGCCACCCCGCCGCAGGATCCCAAGGAGTATTCGTGGAGCGATCCCGAAGTGCTGCCGGAATGCCTCGCCCGCCTGCAGCAGGTGGGTGCGGACATGTATGCGGCGATGAACATCGAACGCGCCGACAAGGCCGCGCGGGGTGATTTCATGGCCCAGAACATCGTGTCCTTCGGTGCTCCGGCCGTGCTGATGGTCTATTTCCCGCGCGTCATGGGGCCGCCGCAATGGTCGGACGTGGGCATGTGGCTGCAATCGATCATGCTGCTGCTGCGCGAGCAGGGACTGGATAGCTGCCCGCAGGAATTCCTCTCGCTCTACGCCCGCCTGATCAAGGATTTCCTCGGCGTTTCGGATCAAAGCCACATCTTTTTCTGCGGTATTGCCATCGGCTACCGTGACGAGAGCGATCCGGTGAACGCCTTTGATCGCAAGCGCGAACCGCTGGACAGCAAGGTCCGGTTCCTCGGCTTCGAATAGGGGTAGGCGCATGGACGTTTCCGCCGCCGTTGCCAGCCGCCGCTCGATCCGGGCGTTCCTCGATCAGCCGGTTGACCAGGCGGTGCTGAAGCGGGTGCTGGAAAAGGCGCAAGCCGCGCCGTCTGGCGGGAACACCCAGCCGTGGAATGCGGTGGTGCTGACCGGCGATCCGCTCAAGACCCTGCTGGGCAAGGTGGCGGAAGTGATCCCGCAGGGCATGGCCGCCTATTCGCCCGAATACAACATCTACCCGCCTGAACTCGACGGGGTCTATCAGCAGCGCCGGTTCGGCGTGGGCGAGGCGATGTATGCCGCGCTGGGCATCCCGCGCGAGGACAAGGCCAGCCGCCTGAAGTGGTTCGCCCGCAATTTCCAGGCCTTCGGCGCGCCGGTTCTGATGCTGATCCACACCCCGCGCTATATGGGGCCGCCGCAGTGGTTGGACATCGGCATGTGGCTGCAGACCGTGATGCTGCTGCTGCGCGAGGCAGGGCTGGACAGCTGCGCGCAGGAAGCCTGGGCGGTCTATACAAAGCAGATCCGCGAATGCGTTGCCATTCCGGACGATCACATCTTCTTCTGCGGCCTCGCGATCGGCCACGGAGACCGCGATGCGCCGATCAACCGATTTGCGGTGCCGCGTGCCGGGCTGGACGAGGCGGTGCGCTGGGAAGGGTTCTGACCCGCCGGACTTGACCCGCGCGCCAGCCTGCGTAAGGCCCGCGCCATGAGCCAGACCGTCCCCTTGAGGCTGTTCAACAGCCTGACCCGCCAGCTGGAAGTGTTCCAGCCCGTCCATCCGGGCGAGGCGCGGGTCTATTCCTGCGGGCCGACGGTCTACAACTATCCCCACATCGGCAACATGCGGGCCTATGTCTTTGCTGATGTGCTGGGCCGCACGCTGAGCTTCAAGGGCTACAAGCTGACCCACGTGATCAACATCACCGATGTGGGCCACCTGACCGATGATGCCGATGCGGGCGATGACAAGATGGAGAAGGTGGCGGCGCAGCGGGCGCAATCCATCTGGGACATCGCGCGGCACTATACCGAGGCTTACTGGGCCGATGTGAAGGCGCTCAACATCCGCCAGCCGGCCAGGTGGACCATCGCCACCGAATATGTCCCGGCGATGATCGACTTCGCCAAGTCGATTGCTGACAAGCACTGCTACGAGCTGGACAGCGGGCTCTATTTCGACGTTTCGACCGTGGCCGACTATGGCCGCCTGGCCCGCGCCCGGACCGAGGACGGAGAAGGCCGGATCGAGGCAGTGGAGGGCAAGCGCAACGCGGCCGACTTCGCGATCTGGCGCAAGACCCCGCCGGGCGAGAAGCGCCAGATGGAATGGGATTCGCCCTGGGGCAGGGGCGCGCCGGGCTGGCACCTGGAATGCTCGGTCATGTCGGGCCAGGTGCTGGGCTTTCCGTTCGATATCCACACCGGCGGGATTGATCACCGTGAAATCCACCACCCGAACGAGATCGCCCAGAACCAGGCGTTCTGCTGCGCGGGCGGCCTCGACAAGCCGTCAAATTCCGGCGCGAACATCTGGATGCACAACAATTTCCTGGTCGAACGCAGCGGCAAGATGAGCAAGTCCAGCGGCGAGTTCCTGCGGCTAGGGCTGCTGATCGACAAGGGCTATCACCCGCTGGCCTACCGGATGCTGTGCCTCCAGGCGCATTACCGCAGCGAGCTGGAGTTCAGCTGGGAAGGGCTGGACGCGGCGCTGGTGCGGCTCAAGCGGCTGGTGATGGCCGTGGCCCATTGGCGCGCGCAGGCCGAACCCGCCGCCGCGCCGGGACCGCGCCTTGTGCCGTTTCTGGAACGCTTTGATGCGGCGGTATCGGACGACCTCAACACTGCCGTCGGCCTGACCGTGCTGGAAGAAGTCGCCGCACTGAAGAAGGTCGATGCCGGTGAAAAGCTGGCCGCGATCGCCGCGATGGATGCGGTGCTGGGGCTGGGCCTGCTGGACCTCGCCCGCACCGAGCTGCGCCTGCGCCCCAAGGCGGCGACGATTACCGAGGACGAGATCGAGGCGGTCCTTGTCCGGCGCCGGGAGGCCCGCGCGGCCAAGGACTTTGCCACCTCCGATGCCCTGCGAGACGAGCTTGCCGCGCGCGGGGTCGAGGTGATGGATGGCGATCCGCTCTGCTGGGACTGGAAACTGGGCTGATTTCTGACGCGGTTATCCAAGACTGGCGCGAAGCGCACCGCTATCCAGTCCGCCACACCCATCACACGGAGCGCAAGATGACCCACTGGATCAAGCTGCTGCTGATTGCCCTGATGCCCGCCGCGCTGGCTGCTGCCGCGCCGCCGGTGCCGGGCAGCGCCGGGGTCGATGGCACGTTGAAGCGCGCCTATGCCGGCTATTTCAAGGCCAGCGGCGGGGAAGGCGGCGATTGGGACCAACCGGTCTGGAGCACCCGCACCACCCGCCTGATCCGCCAGTGGAAGCGCCACAACGGGGGCGAGCTGACCGGGCTCAGTTCCTACGGCTGGCTGTGCGAGTGCCAGGACTGGCAGTGGCAGAAGTTTACCTGGCGGCGTGCCGCGATCAAGCCGCTGGCGCCGGGCAAGCTGGAAGTGACGGTCAGGGTCAATCCCGGCTTTGGCAATTTCCTGACCCAGCGGATGATCATGGTCCGCGAAGGCAAGCGCTGGCTGATCGACGACCTGTTCAGCGAAAGCGCGCCGAACGGCGTGCGCGCGGGCATGCAGCAGGAACTGACCGAGACGCCCGGCGAATGACCGTCATCGCTCTCAACCACCTGCTCAAACCGCTGATCGAGCCGCACCTGCCGGACTGGGCCGAGGCGCGCTGGTATGCCAGCAAGGAAGAGGCTTTTGCCCTGGCCCCCGATGCGGAGATCGGCTGGTTCGACATGTACGCCCGCGCCGACATGGCCGAAGTGATGCGGCTGGCGGTCCGGCTCAAGTGGCTCAATTCGATCTTCGCCGGGGTGGAGGCGTTCCCGCTGGAGATGTTGGCCGAGCGCGGCGTGGTGCTGACCAACGGAGCCGGGATCAACGCGGTGCCGATTGCCGAATATGTCGTCATGCTGATGCTGGCGCAGTGCAAGGGCTACCGCGAAGTGGTCCGCGCGCAGGACCGGCACGAATGGCTGAAGGATTCGCCCGGCAAGCGCGAGCTGTTTGGCAGCAAGGCGCTGATCCTGGGATACGGCGCGATCGGGCAGGAAGTGGAAAAGCGGTTGGCCGGGTTCGGCATGGAAGTCAGCAAGGTCCGCCGCAGCACCGGCCCCGGCACGCTTGGCCCGAAGGAATGGCGCGCGCGGCTGGGCGAGTTTGACTGGATCGTGATTGCCGTTCCCGCCACGCCAGAGACCGAAGCGATGATCGGCGCGGCCGAACTGGCGGCGATGAAGCCGGACGCGGTGCTGGTCAACGTGGCGCGCGGATCGGTGATCGATCAGCCGGCGCTGGTGGCCGCGCTGGCTGCAGGGCGGATCGGCGGCGCGCTGCTGGACGTGACCACGCCCGAGCCGCTGCCGGCCGATCACCCGCTGTGGGATCTGCAAAGCGCGCAAGTGACCATGCACCTGAGCGGGCGGGCGCAAACCCGGATGTTCGAACGCTCCGCCGCGCGGTTCCTGGAAAACCTTGGGCGCTATCACCGGGGGGAGCCGCTGGAGCCGCGGGTGGATTACACGCTGGGCTATTGAGCGCGCCGCACCGGAAACTCACCGCGTTCGTCCCGAGCGGCTCGCTGCCTAACCATCCTCCAGCAGCAGCAGTTCCGCCGTCACTTCGAGGCGCGGCTGGGGCAGGGCGGTATGTTCTGCCGCCACTACCGCCGCGTCGGCCACCAGCTGGCGCGGAATGGTGAATTCGTGATCGGGCAGGGCAGCGATGAACGCTTCGCCCGCCGCCACCGCCTCGGCCCCGGTGAAGCACAGCGTCACGGTGTGGCGGGTGCCGGCAAAGGTTGCGCTGGCCCAGGCGCGCTCGGCATGTCGCAGCAGTTCGCCCTTGCCCCCGGCGAGGTTCATCAGTTCGGCCAGCAGCGGCAGCCACGGGGTGCGCCGGGCGGCGCGGCGCTGGGCGGAAAGGGACGTCTGGTCGAGCGAAAGATCAATCTGCACGGCATTCCTCGCGATAAATGTTCATGAAATGTTCCACACGTTTCGCGGTTGCAGCGCGGGGAGTGCGGCCGTTGCGCAGGTCCTGGACAAAGCGCGGGTCATGCGCGGCAAGCCGCCCGAACCTGGTCCACGGCATTCCGGTTTCGCGCAGGAAGCGTTCGATCCGGGTAATCAGCATGGGTTGGTGCCCCCTTTCTCTTGCGGCGAATCGTTGCAGGAATAATCCTTTTCAACCTCGCGAAATCCTACTTGTCTAGGAAAAATACATCATCTATAGGATTTTCATGGTTACTACCGATCCACGCACCCGGCTGCTGCAACTGGCCGGCGAGCGGGGCACCAGCCTCTCCCGCCTGTCCGGGCTGATTGGCCGCAATTCGACCTATCTTCAGCAATTCATTCGCAAGGGCAGCCCGCGCAAGCTGGAGGAGGGGGACCGCCGAACGCTGGCCCGCTTCTTTGGCGTGGACGAGGCGGAGCTGGGCGCGCCAGAGGAAATTTCCCCCAGCGTCTCCGGAAAACCCCCGCGCGGGGACTGGGTCGATGTGCCGCGCCTGCCGCTGGGTGCCTCGGCCGGGCCGGGGGCGCTGGCGCTGGATGAGCTGCCGGTCGGCGCCTTGCGCTTTTCGGCGCGGTGGCTGCGGGAACAGGGGCTCGATCCGGCCCAGCTTTCGGCGATCAGGGTGGAAGGTGATTCGATGGAAGCAACCCTGCGCGATGGCGACGAGATCCTGGTTGATCGCACGCTGCGCCCCTTGCGCGACGGCATCCACGTGGTCCGCGTGGGCGAAGCGCTGATGGTCAAGCGGCTCGATCTGGCCCGGCCCGGCACCATTGCCCTGGTCAGCGACAATCCCGCCTATCGCACGATCGAACTGCCACCGGAGGACGTGCAGGTGATCGGCCGGGTGGTGTGGAAAGGCGGGCGGCTCTGAGATGCGGATCGCATTGTTCGAACCGGAGATTGCCGGAAACGTGGGGGCCGTGTTGCGGCTGGGGGCCTGCCTTGGCGCGGCGGTTGATCTGATCGAGCCGATGGGGTTTGTCTGGGATGACCGGCGCGTGCGCCGCGCGGCGATGGACTATATCGACCATGTCGAAGTGGTTCGCCATGCGGGCTTTGCCGCGTTTCGCGAGACAGTCGGCCCGGCGCGGCTGGTGCTGTTCACCACCAAGGCCGCGGCCTCGCCTTATGACTTTGCCTTCCGCCCCGACGATGTCCTGCTGTTCGGCAAGGAAAGCGCGGGCGTTTCCAGGGAAGTGGCCGATCTCTGCGACGCGCGGCTGCGGATCCCGATCCGCGCCGAAGTCCGCTCGATGAATCTCGCCATGGCGGCCGGCCTCGCACTGGGGGAGGCACTGCGGCAGACCGGTGGTTTGCCCGGCTGAAGCCGCAGTTGTCCCGCTTGCCTGCTTTGCTATCCCGCCCACGCTTCTTGCAATTGCCGGATTGCACCGCCGCAAATGGGTATCACGGGGGGCAAGGTGACAGGGGGTGACGAACAGTGTTTCGTGATGCCGTAACCCTGACAGCTTTGTCAGGGTGTTCAGGAAAATCGTTGCCTGCCTGAGAAAGCCGGGTCAAAGATCACCCCCATGACCGAAACTGCCGAACCGCCTGTCCGCGTCGGGATCATCCCCGTCACACCGCTAGAGCAGAACTGCTCGCTGATCTGGTGCACCAGGACCATGAAGGGCGCGCTGGTCGACCCCGGCGGGGATCTGGACAAGCTGCGCGCGGCCATCACCAAGACCGGGGTGACGATCGAGAAGCTGCTGGTCACTCACGGCCACCTGGATCATTGCGGGCAGACCGGGATACTGGCGCAGGAACTGGGCGTGCCGATCGAAGGTCCGCACGAGGATGACCGGTTCTGGATCGACCAGCTGGGCAGCGATGGGGCCAGGTACGGAATGCATGCCGAACCGTTCGAGCCGGACCGCTGGTTGCAGGACGGCGACAAGGTGACCGTGGGCGAGGCGGTACTGAACGTGATCCACTGCCCCGGTCACACGCCGGGCCATGTGGTGTTCTACTATCCGGAAGGGCACCTGGCGATCGTGGGTGACGTGCTTTTTGCCGGGTCGATCGGCCGGACCGACTTTCCCCGCGGCAATCACCAGCAGCTGATCGATTCGATCACGCAGAAACTGTGGCCGCTGGGGAATGACGTGACCTTTATCCCCGGTCACGGGCCGACCAGCACCTTTGGCCGAGAGCGGCAGGTCAACGGCTTTGTCAGCGATTACATTCTGAGCTGAAACCTGAGCTGAAACGCGCCCTCCCCGCCTGGCGCCGGAGCGAAAGCGGGGAGGGTGCGTCTCACATCTGGCCGAGCAGCACCAGCACGGCAACGATCGCCAGGCCAAGCTGGGTCAACGCGGTGATCACGGTGCCGATGCTCCTGCCCTTGCCAAAGGTGGTGCCGTCCATGCCCAGGCCATGGGCGACGCGGCCCAGCATATAGACCCCGGCGACCACGGCCAGCCAGGTGCCGCCCTTGTCGGCCAGTTCCAGCGCGGCGACCAGCGCCAGCACCCAGGGGGTGTTCTCGACGAAGTTGAGCTGGGCGCGCATCCGCCGCTCCATCAGCTCGTTCCCGCCGGTGCCGATGCTGATTCCGGCCTTGGACCGGACCTGACCGCAACGGATCGATAGCCAGAGGTTGATCAACGCCGCAGCAGCGGCCATGCTGAGGGTGGTGGGCAAAATCATTTCTCTCTCCCCTGTGGTTCGGCCCCGAAAAGCGGACCATAGCGCTTGCAACCTGCGCCGAATTCGGTATAGGCGCGCCTTCGCGAGCCGCCCGGGCACTGGCCGAGGCGAGCTTCTCTTAGACTTTTTGATTATTTGCAGGAACAGGTGCCGCAATGGCTGTCCCCAAAAGAAAAACCACTCCCAGCCGCCGGGGCATGCGCCGCAGCCACGATGCGCTGAAGGTCGAAGCGTTCCACGAGTGCCCGAACTGCGGCGAGCTGAAGCGCCCGCACAACCTGTGCCCGGCCTGCGGCTACTACAACGGGCGCGAGATTATCGCGATCGGGCTTTAAGCCCGTCATACCGGAGTAATCGCGCATGAGCCTGCCGCGTATCGCTGTTGACGCGATGGGCGGGGATGAAGGCGTGCGCGTGATGATCGAAGGCGCGGCGCTGGCCCGCCGCCGCCACGATCGCTTCAAATTCCTGCTGGTTGGCGATGAGCAGCGTATCAAAGATGCGTTGGAACATCACCCCAACCTGCGCGGGGCAAGCGAAATCCTGCATTGCGAAGACGTGGTCGCGGGCGAAGAAAAGCCCACCCAGGCGCTGCGCCGGGCCAAGACCACGTCGATGGGCCTTGCCATCAACGCGGTGAAAACCGGCGATGCCGGGGCCGCGGTCAGTGCAGGCAACACCGGCGCGCTGATGGCGATGGCCAAGCTGGCGCTTCGGACCATGCCGGGGATCGACCGGCCGGCGCTGTCCGCGCTGTTGCCGACGCTGGGCGACAATGACCTGGTCATGCTCGATCTTGGCGCCAACACCGAATGCGATGCCCGCAACCTGGTTCAGTTCGCGGTGATGGGCGCGGCCTATTCGCGGATCGTTACCGGCCGCGATGCGCCCCGGGTCCGGCTGCTCAATATCGGCACCGAGGAAACCAAGGGCACGGGCGAGTTGCAGGCTGCGGCGGCCCAGCTCAAGGCTGCGGCGAACGAGTTGGCGATCGCCTTTGACGGCTTTGTCGAGGCCGACAAGCTGGGCCGCGGCGATGTCGATGTGGTAGTGACCGACGGATTTTCGGGCAACATAGCCCTCAAGGCCGTTGAAGGGACCGCCCGCTTTGTCGCAGACCTGCTGCGACGGGCCTTTGCCAGTTCGCTGCGTTCCAAGTTCGGCTTTCTTGTCTCGCGCCCGGCGACCGAACTGCTCAAGCATCACCTCGATCCCAACAACCACAATGGCGCGGTGTTCCTGGGGTTGAACGGCGTGGTGGTGAAAAGCCACGGTTCGGCCAGCGCGATCGGGGTGGCCAATGCCGTGGCAGTTACCGCCCGGCTGCTGGAGGAAAACCTGACCGAGCGGATCGCCGCCGACCTTGCCCGGCTGGGCATGGATAACTTGCGCTCCGTGCCGAAGGCGGCGGAATGACCCGGCGTTCGATCCTGATCGGCACCGGTTCGGCGCTCCCGAAGCGTGCGGTCAGCAATGCGGAACTGGCTGAAACCGTTGATACCAGCGATGAATGGATCGTCGAGCGCAGCGGGATCCGCCAGCGATACGTTGCCGGGGAAGGCGAGACGACTTCGACCCTGGCCATTGCCGCCGCTCGCGCCGCGCTGGAGGCCGCCGGCGTTGACGGGCGCGGGATCGGCCTGATCGTGCTTGCCACGACCACCCCGGACCAGACCTTTCCGGCAACCGCCACGATCGTGCAGGACGCGATCGGGGCGAACGGCGGGATTGCCTTTGATGTCGCGGCGGTCTGCTCGGGTTTTCTCTATGCCCTGGGCGTGGCGGATTCGATGCTGCGGGCCGGCATGGCCAGCCGCGCGCTGGTGATCGGTGCAGAGACGATGACCCGTCTGCTTGACTGGCAAGACCGCACCACCTGCGTGCTGTTCGGCGACGGGGCGGGTGCCGTCGTGCTGGAAGCGCGGGATGTGGCCGAAGACGGGCCTGGCGTGCTGGCGACGCAGCTACACGCCGATGGGGCGCACAACGAATTGCTCTATGTGGATGGGGGGGCGTCGACTACGCAGACGGTCGGGCATCTCAGGATGAAGGGGCGCGAGGTGTTCCGCCATGCCGTGGTCAACCTGGCCGACGTGCTCGGCAATGTTCTTGCCGAAGTGGGATTGACCGCGGCCGATATTGACTGGGTCGTTCCGCACCAGGCCAACCGGCGCATCCTTGATGCCACGGCCAAAAAGCTTGGTCTGCCGCCTGAAAAGGTGGTGGTCACGGTCGATAGCCACGCCAACACCTCGGCTGCGTCGGTCCCGCTGGCGCTGGATGTCGCTACCCGTGACGGACGGATCAAGCCGGGCGACCTGATCGTGCTGGAGGCGATGGGCGGTGGTTTTACCTGGGGTGCCAGCCTCATCCGGATTTGAGCAATAGCGGATAAGTTGCCGAAATTGCGCGATTGCATTGCAATCATGCGACAGATTTGCAAGACAGCCACCTGAGAGGTCGCGACTCTGGCTATGGAAAGGTGCTGGTGCGCTCCATGACTACACTCACTCGGGCAGATCTTGCCGAAGCTCTCAACCGCAAGCTTGGTCTCTCGCGGGCGGAGTCGCTCTCGATGGTCGAATCGATCCTGGAGCATATGTCCTCTGCGCTTGAGCAGGGGGAAAATGTAAAGATTTCGGGCTTTGGCACGTTCCTGCTGCGCGACAAGGCCCAGCGGATCGGGCGCAATCCCAAGACCGGCGTCGAAGTACCGATCACCCCGCGGCGGGTGCTGACGTTCCGGGCCAGCCAGATGCTGAAGGAACGGATCGCGAGGGGATGACGGATACCGGGTCCTCTGCCGAAACCCAGCAAGGTCAAGGCCTTGCCGATGGCAAGGATCCGCAGGCACTGCGCACGATTGGCGAGGTCGCCAAGGCGCTGGGAATCCGCCAGCATGTGCTGCGATACTGGGAAGAGCAGTTTCCGATGCTTCGGCCGCTGAAGCGCAGCGGTGGGCGGCGCTATTACCGGCCGCAGGACATCCAGCTGGTCGAGACGATCGACCGGCTGGTCCACCGCGAAGGCTATACACTCAAGGGTGCGAAAAAAGCCCTTCAAGGCCATCACCACGCTGTCACCGCCAGCTTGCCAGAGGCGCCTCAGGCCCGGCTCGCTGCCGCCGAACCGCCACTCTCTGCAATCAGCGCCAACTTTGCCTTGCGCGCGCGGTTGATTGCCCTGCGCACCACACTGGCCAACGCGCTCTACGAGGCCTAGAAACCACCCTTACGAGAGTGAGGATCACCCCATGACACAGACTTACGACGCGGACCTCGCGTTGTTCATCAATGGCAGCTGGCAGATTGGCGAAGGGCGCGACCTGTTCCCGGTGGTCAACCCGGCGAGCGGTGAGACGATTGCCGAAGTGCCGCTGGCCAGCCCTTCCGACCTCGACGCCGCGCTCGATGCCGCCGATACCGGGTTCCGGCTATGGAAAACCACCGCAGTCGATCAGCGCGCCGCCGTGCTGAAAAAGACCGCCGCGCTGATCCGTGAGCGGGCCGATGCCATTGCCACGCTGCTGACCCTGGAACAGGGCAAGGTGATTGCCGAGGCGCGGGCCGAAGTCCTGTCCAGCGCCCGGATCTTTGACTGGTGCGCCGAAGAAGCCAGCCGCACCTATGGCCGTGTGCTGGTCCGCCCCAGCGGGCAGCGCTCGATGGTGCTGAAGCAGCCGGTCGGCCCGGTCGCAACGTTCAGCCCGTGGAACTTCCCGGTCTATCTGATGGCCAAGAAGCTGGCCCCGGCGCTGGCCGTCGGCTGCTCGGTGATTGCCAAGCCGCCAGAGGAAACCCCCGGCTGCACCGGCGCACTGATGCGCTGCCTGGCTGATGCCGGCTTGCCGGCGGGCGTGGCGCAGCTGGTCCACGGCGTGCCCGATGCGGTCAGCCGCCACCTGATCGCCAGCCCGGTGATCCGCAAGGTCAGCTTCACCGGCTCGATCCCGGTCGGCAAGCACCTGATGCGACTTGCCGCAGACAGCCTCAAGCGGGTGACGATGGAACTGGGCGGTCACGCCCCGGTGCTGGTGTTCGAGGACTGCGATCTGGAAAGGACGCTGGACCTGGTCGTGCCGCAGAAGTTCCGCAATGCCGGGCAGGTCTGCGTCAGCCCGACCCGGTTCTATGTCCAGGAATCGATCTACCAGCGCTTTGTCGATGGCTTTGCCGCCCGCACCCACGCTGTGACACCGGGCTTTGGCCTTGATCCGGACAGCAGGATGGGCCCGCTTGCCAACGTACGCCGTCCGGCGGCGATCGAGGCGCTGGTCGAGGATGCCGCGGCAAAGGGCGCGCGGGTGATGGCCGGGGGCAAGCGCGGCAATGCCGGGTTCTTCTTCCAGCCGACCCTGCTGGCCGACGTGCCGGACAGTGCCGACATCATGAACAACGAACCGTTCGGCCCGGTCGCCGTTGCCGCTCCGTTCAGTGACCTGGATGACGCGCTGGCCAAGGCCAACCGCCTGCCCTACGGCCTCGCCGCTTTCGCTTTCACCGAAAGCCTGCGCACCGCCAACCTGCTGGGCGACGGGATCGAAAGCGGGATGGTCGGGATCAACACTTTCGCGATCAGCACGGCCGATGCCCCGTTTGGCGGGGTCAAGGATTCGGGCTTTGGCAGCGAAGGCGGGCCGGAAGGGATGGACAGCTACCTCGTC
>JBKBSV010000050.1:0-16118 GCA_046291115.1 Novosphingobium sp.
GTCATGGCGAAGCCGACGGTGGAGCCATTCCCCGCCGTGGCGGGCTCGCCGTCAACGCTTGGGCCCTTAACCCTGGGTTTGATACCCGGCGCCCCCCGGCGGCGCGCGGCTGCAGGCCAGCGCCGGATCGCCCAGATGCCCGCAGCGGCACGGGTTCATCGCCGCTATCAGCTGGACCCGCGCCGGAAAGGTGACGTGGGCATTGGCGCGGGCGACATCGACCATCCCGGTTTCCAGCGGCTGGCGCAGCGAATCGAGCACGGCGCGCTGGAATTCGGGCAGTTCATCCAGGAACAGCACGCCCAGGTGCGCCAGGCTGACTTCGCCGGGTTTGACCCTGAGCCCCCCGCCGGTCAGCGCCGCCATCGAAGCGGAATGGTGCGGGCTGCGGAACGGGCGGGTGCGGCTGATCCGGCCTTCCTCGAGCGTGCCGGCGACCGAGGCGACCATCGACACTTCCAGCGCCTCGGCCGGGGTCAGCGGCGGCAGGATGCCGGGGAGGCAGCTGGCCAGCAGGCTTTTGCCTGCACCGGGCGGACCGATCATCAGCAGGTTGTGGCCGCCGGCCGCGGCAATTTCCAGCGCGCGCTTGGCCACTTCCTGGCCTTTGACCTGCCTGAGGTCCGGCCCGAAGCCCGGCTCTTGCGCTTCGCCCGGCCGGGGCTGGGGCAATTGCTGCGTGCCTTTCAGGTGATTGAGCAGGCTGACCAGGTTGGGCGCAGGCACCACGGCGATCCCGCTGGCCCAGGCCGCTTCGCTGCCCTGCACCGCCGGGCAAATCAGTCCCAGCCCTTCCCCGCTGGCATGAAGTGCGGCCAGCAGCACGCCCGGCGAGGCGACCACCCGGCCATCGAGCGCCAGTTCGCCCACAGCGATGAAATCCCCCAGCTGCTCCGCATCGGTCACCCCCATCGCCGCCAGCAGGGCCAGCGCGATCGGCAGATCGTAATGCGATCCTTCCTTGGGCAGATCGGCCGGGGACAGGTTGATGGTGATCCGCTTGGGCGGCAGCGACAGCCCCATCGAGGCCAGCGCCGCCCCGACCCGTTCCTTGCTTTCATTGACCGCCTTGTCCGGCAGACCGACGACGTTGAAGCGCGGCAGACCGGGCGCGATTTGACACTGCACTTCGACGCTGCGTGCCTCCAGCCCCAGATACGCCACAGTCCTGACCAGCGCGACCAAGTAAAACCCCCTTGTGGATTCGCACGAATACTTGGGTGATGCCTGCTGGGCATGCGCTTGTCGAGGTGATTGCTTCAAGCTGGCGGTAACCGCTTCTTAACCGGCCTCCTTGGGATTCCCGCAATGGCGCGGGGCCGATAGCATGGGCATGAGCCGCATCGCCCTCCTGATCCTGTCCCTGTTCGCCTTCGCCCTGCCGGCGGCAGCGGACGAGGTCGTGGTGATCGAGGAGACGGTCGAGATCGTCGAAATCAGCGGCGAGGGCGGCTCGGAACGGTTTGTCGGGGTCGAGCCAGCGGACATCCCGCCGGGCATTGCCAGCTTCGGCCCGTTCCGCGTGCTGGATGGCAGCCGCGCCGCGCTGGTCGGGGTAACCGATGCGCGCAGCCCGGCGCAGTTCGCCGCCATGCTGGCGGCCTATCCCGGCATTACCATGCTGGAAATGATCGAGGCCCCCGGCACCGAGGATGATCGCGCCAACCTCAAACTGGGGCGGCTGATCCGGGCGAAGGGCATTACCACCTATGTGCCGGCCGGCGGCTCGGTCCGCTCGGGCGGGGTTGAGCTGTTCCTCGCCGGCAAGCGCCGCATCGCCGATCCCGGCGCGGAGTTCGCGGTCCACGCCTGGGCCGATGAGGACGGGCGCGAAGCCAGCGACTATCCGGCCGACGCGCCGGAGAACCGGGCCTATGTCGATTACTACGTCGAAATGGGTTTTCCCCCGCCCCAGGCCCGCGCCTTCTATGCCATGACCAATTCAGTGCCCCATGCCGATGCCAAGTGGCTGACCGCGCAGGACATGGGCCAATGGGTGCGGCTGGATTAGGCGCAATCCGGCCCGAATCCCTTGACTCGTCCCCGCACCCCTTGTAACGGCGCGCCTCTGATCGCGGGCCTGGTCCGCAAGCAAACAGATTCCTGAAGGTTTTAGCCATGAAGCGCACGTTCCAGCCCAGCAACCTCGTCCGCGCCCGGCGCCACGGCTTCCGCAGCCGCATGGCCACTGTCGGCGGCCGCAAGGTCCTGCGCGCCCGCCGCGCCCGCGGCCGCAAGAAGCTCTCGGCCTGAGCTTTTGCCGGCGAGCCACCGCCCGCGGTCGAGGGCGTGCACCCCCGGCCCGCCCCCCCGGCCCCGCCGCCCAGCGGGTACCCGTAAGCCGGTGGCGGGCCCGGGGCCGCGGGCCGGTGTTGCTTTTGATAGCCAGCAAAATCCGCTAAGGTCGGCGCCGAGATGACCAGTCCCGTTTCCGTTCTGACGAAACGCGCCGATTTTCTGGCGGCCAACCGGGGTTTGCGCATCGCGCGTCCCGGCTTTGTGTTGCTGGCGCGGGCCAACGGCCTTGATAAGATGCGCTATGGCATCACCGTCACCAGGAAGATCGGCAATGCGGTGGTCCGCAACCGGATGAAGCGCCGTTTGCGCGAACTGCTGCGCGAAGCGCTGCCCACCGCCGGCCTTCCCGGCCACGATCACGTGCTGATCGGCCGCGAAGGCGGGGTTGAGCGCAATTTTGGCAAACTGCGCGAGGAACTGGCCATGGCCCTGTCCCGCGCGGCGCAAGGCAAGGGCGATCCGCCCCGCCGCCGGCCGGGGAATCGTCAATGAAACGCCTCCTCATCCTGATCGCGCGGGGCTGGCAGCTGGGGCCCTCGCGGATCCTGCCGCCATCGTGCCGCTATGCTCCCTCGTGCTCGCAATATGCGATCGAGGCGCTGGAAAAACATGGCGCAATTAGGGGTGGCTGGCTCGCGCTCAAGCGGCTATTGCGCTGCCATCCGTGGGGCGGGCATGGCTATGACCCGGTGCCTTGAACGGCAGCGCGCCTTCCCCATCTGACATCGAACGCATCAATTCCAAGCAGGGGCCTTTGTGGACAAGCAGAACACCCGCAACATGATCCTCGCCGGGGTCCTGACCGTGCTGATCCTGCTCGGCTGGGATATGGCGATGCGGTACTTCTACCCCAACGCCAATGCACCCAAGCCCGCGGCCAGCGCCCCGGCCGCGCCCCCTGCCGCCACTGGCGAAAGCACCGATGCCGCGCCCCGCACCCGCGAGGGCGGACTGACCAACCCGGCTGACATCGCCACCGAAGCCCGCGACCTCAAGACCGCGCTGGAATCACCCCACCGGGTCAAGATCGAAGCGCCCGGCCTGTCGGGTTCGCTCAACCTCGTCGGCGGGATGGTCGATGACCTGTCCACCAACCGCCACACGGCGGCGCTCGACCAGGCGCAGGGCCTCCAGCGGATCTACTCCCCGCTGGGGACCCCGGCCCAGCAGTTCGCCCAGTTCGGCTGGACAGGAGGTGAGGGCGGCGCACCGCTGGCCGTGCCCAACGCCCAGACCCTGTGGACCGCGCCGGCCGGCGCAAAGCTGACCCCGCAGACTCCGGTGACGCTGAGCTGGAACAACGGCGCAGGCGTAACCTTCACGCTGACCTATGCGATCGATGCCGATTACATGCTGACCATCACGCAAGGCGTCAGCAATGCCGGGCAGGCCCCGGTCTCGGTGAAGCCGGTGGCCCAGATCAACCGCACCAACAAGACCGCCTCGGTCGACAGCTTCAACGTTCATTCCGGTCCGTTCGGCGCGTTCGACGAAGTCGTCTCCTTCGGCCCCGACTACAAGGATCTGGTCGAAACGCCGACCACCCCAATGGACGGCGCACCCAACTGGATCGGCTTTACCGACGTCTACTGGATGAGCACGCTGATCCCGGAAAAGCCGGGCGCGGCGAGCGACTTCCGCAGCCTGGGCGGCGGGATTTTCCTGGCCAACCTGTTCTATCCCCAGGCCACGATCGCGCCCGGCCAGCAGACCCAGCGCGTCACCCGCCTGTTTGCCGGGGCCAAGGAAACTGACGTTCTTGACCGGTATGAGGACAGCGGCATTCCCAAGTTTGGCCTGGCGATCGACTGGGGCTGGTTCCGCTGGTTCGAAAAGCCGCTGTTCGCGCTGCTCAAGTGGCTGTTCGAAGCGGTCGGCAACTTCGGCGTGGCGATCATGCTGCTGACCCTGATCGTGCGGGCGGTGATGTTCCCGATCGCCCAGAAGCAGTTCGCCAGCATGGCAGCGATGAAGGCGATCCAGCCCAAGATGAAGGCGCTGCAGGAACGCTACAAGGACGACAAACAGAAGCAGCAGCAGGAAATAATGGCGCTGTACAAGAAGGAAGGCGTCAACCCGCTGGCGGGCTGTCTGCCGATCTTCCTGCAGATCCCGGTGTTCTTCGCGCTGTACAAGGTGCTGATCCTTTCGGTCGAAATGCGCCACCAGCCCTTCGCGCTCTGGATCAAGGACCTGTCCGCGCCCGATCCGCTGCACTTCCTGAACCTGTTCGGCCTGCTGCCGTTCCAGGTTCCGGCCTTCCTGGGGATCGGTGTGCTGGCGCTGCTGCTGGGCATTACCATGTGGCTCCAGTTCAAGCTCAACCCAGCCCAGATGGACCCGGTGCAGCAACAAGTCTTCGCCGTCATGCCGTGGATCATGATGTTCATCATGGCCCCGTTCGCGGCCGGGCTGCTGCTTTACTGGATCACCTCCAACGTGCTGACCATCGGCCAGCAGGCCTACCTCTATTCCCGGCATCCGCAGCTCAAGGCCCAGGCCGAGAAGGATGCACAGGATGCCAGGCGGGCCAAGGTACGGGCCAGGTAGCGGGTGCCTGAAAACGCAGACCTGATCGAAGCGGCGCGCAAGCTGTTTACCGGGCGGGTGGAATTTCTGCGCAGCGTCCCGGCGCTCAAATTCCTGCCCGATCCCGGCGCACCAGAGATCGCCTTTGCCGGGCGTTCCAACGTCGGCAAGAGTTCGTTGCTCAACGCGCTCACGGGGCGCAAGTCGATCGCCCGCGCCTCGGTCACGCCGGGCCGGACGCAGGAACTCAACTTCTTCGAAGTGGGCACGCCAACCCGCATCCGCCTGGTCGACATGCCGGGCTATGGCTATGCCAAGGCCCCGCTCAAGGTGGTCGAGGCGTGGAAGCGGCTGGTGCGCGATTACCTGCGCGGCCGGGTCGAACTGAAACGCACCCTGGTGCTGATCGACAGCCGCCACGGGGTGAAGGACGTTGACCGCGAAATGCTCAAGATGCTGGACGAGGCCGCAGTCGGTTACCGCCTGGTGCTGACCAAGGCCGACAAGATCAAGGCCAGCGAACTGGCGGACGTGCTGGCTGCCACCGAGGCCGAAGCGCGAAAGCACCCGGCCGCCTTTCCGGTGGTGCACGTCACCAGCAGCGAAAAGGGCATGGGCATCCCGGAACTGCGTGCCGCCGTGCTGGAAGACGCCGCGATCTGATCAGCGCAGCTCACGCAAGGCCAGCCCCTGGCCGCGGCGATCGAGCGCATAGCGCTTGATCGTGCGGGTGCGGTAACGCCGCGACAGCACCGTATCAACCGCCACGAAATCGGCTTGCCCGCCTTGCGGGGTCAACATCAGCCGGACAAAGCCCTGGTGCAGGTTGTCGGTCCAGACCACTTCGGGATTGTGTTCGGCAAAGGCAGCATCCAGCCGCTGCGCGGTAACCCGATCGAACCCGCTTTCAACAAAATCGCCGGGCGAGGAGATGCCCGAAGTGCCCAGTTCGATCCCGGCCGGGCGGCCTGCGCCGTCGGCCAGGCGGTTGGCCCAGAAGCTGTGGCTGTCCCCGGTCAGGAACACCAGATCGTCCACCCCGGCGCTGCGGGCCTGGGCATAGAGCCGCTCACGCGCCCAGTCATAACCGTCCCAGGTATCGGGATAGAACGGCAGGTCCCACTTGCCCTTCCAGGCCAGATCGACCGCCGCATCGAGCGGCCGGGCCTGCCGGGCCGGATCGGGGATCAGCCCCAGCGCGACCACATCGGGCACGCGGGTGCGGGCAATCGGCATCGGATTGCCGATCAGCCGCCACGGCACTCCGGCGGCCTTGGAGGCGGTCCAGGCGGCGGCCAGATCCGCTTCCAGTTCCGGCGCCAGCATGGCCCGGCCCGGCGCGCCGATCGTCTCCGCCTCCAGCCGGCGGGCATCGGCGTGGCTGGTGATGGCCTGCTTCCACGGCGTGTAATCGACTTGCAGCGCGCGGGCAGTGTGGCGCGTTTCCAGCGTCGTCATGGTCGCCAGATCGCCGAACAGATAGGTTCGCCAGAACTGCATCCGGGTGCGCCCGGGGCCTGGTTCACGCACCGGCATCCATTCAAAATAGGCCCGGATCGAGGCTTCGCGCCGCGCGGCCCAATCGCCCTCGGTTTCCGGCTGGTGATTCTGCGCCCCGCTCGTCCACGGGTTGTTGGCGCTTTCGTGATCGTCCCAGCAGGCGATCAGCGGCTTGGCCGCATGCATCGCCTGCGCGCCCGCATCGGTCTTGTACTGGGCGTGGCGGGTCCGGTAGTCGGACAGGCTGACGATCTCGTTCGCGGGCTGGTGGACCCGGTCCAGCTTGCGCGCGGTATCAGCGCCCCAGCCATCGGCGCCATATTCATAGATGTAATCGCCGGTGTGCAGCACGAAATCGATCAGCGGGTCGCGCGCAATCGCATCGTAGGCATTGAAGTATCCAAAGGCGAAGTTGGAACACGAAGCCAGCGCAATGCCCAGCCGGTCCAGCCGCCCGACCGGCAAGGTCCGGGTCCGCCCGACCGGCGAAGTCTGCCCGCCCAGCCGGAAGCGGTAGAAATAGCGCGCGCCCGGCTCCAGCCCCTCGGCCAGCACCTTGACCGTATGGTCGCGCTCTGCCCCGGTCGCAAAAGTGCCTTGCCGCACAATCCGGGCAAAGCCGGAATCGGCAGCCATTTCCCAGGCCACCTCGACATCGCCAGCCACGCTCACTCTGGTCCATAGCACCACGCTGGTCGCATCCGGATCCCCGCTTGCCACGCCGTGGCGGAAGGGACCATTGGCCGCCACTTGCGGACGGACGGCCCCGGCTGGCAGCGCAGTCAGCGCGGCAGCGGCGGAAAGCCCGGCAAGGGTGGTGCGGCGGGTGATCATAATCGTGTGATCCTGAAGCTGTTTGAAACTCGATAGGGGATGACCGCCAAGGCGGCCATCCCCACGAGGGAACGCGTGATCCCGCTCAGAACCCGGTCTTGATCGTCACGAAGAACTGCTGCGGAGCGGCTACCAGCAGGGTCTGACGATCCCCGCTGTTGCCGGTCCCGCCGGAGTTGATCGTGCCGACGTACCGCTTGTCGAACAGGTTGGTGGCGTTGAGCTGGACTTCGATGGTGTCGGTCACCCGGTAACCGAGCGAGGCATCGACAATGGTCCGGCCCGGCACCGACTGGTCGTTGGTGTAGGTGAAATACCGCTTCGACATGTAGTTCGCGCCGATCCGGCCAAAGAGCCTGCCGTCGTCATAGGTCAGTTCGCCGCGCAGCATGTGCCTGGGGCTGTCGACCACGGTCTTGCCCTTGATCGGGGCAAGCAGCACGCCCGACAGGTTGAACACGTCGTCGCGGTAGGTCGCCTCGGTGTAGCTGTAGGACGCGAACAGGCCCAGCCCGCCACCCAGCTTCACTTCGCCAACCGCTTCGAACCCGACCGCGCGGACCGAACCGACGTTCTGCAGCACCGAAGGGCTTCCGACGATCGACGGCCCGCTGGCGGCCGAAAGCAGGCGGTTGTTGAAGTTGACCAGGTAAACCCCGGCAACGCCGTTGAACACCGGATCGTTGTAGCGCAGACCCAGCTCATAGGTGTCTGACGTTTCCGGCTTGAGCGTGCCCTTGATCGCATTGAACCCGGTCTGGTTGGTCGAGAACGGGCCGGTCGTGGTGGCCGAGGCGAAGGCACGGGTCGACTGGGTGAAGCCGGCGAAGACTTCGGTCTTGCTGTCCAGCGCCAAGTTCACCCCGACATGCGGCTGGAACCAGTCGGTCGCGTCGATCTTGCCCTGCGGGAAGCTGGCGGCGATGATCGCGGTGGCCTCGTTGGTGACGCGGAAGCCCTTCCAGCCCAGGTTTACCTTGAGCGCGCCAAGCTCGATCCGGTCTTCGACGAAGTATTGCAGGGTCTGGGTGTCGAAATCGAACTCCCACTGGGTGAAGAACGGATTTTCCGGGAAATCACGGAACGAGCGGCCCGCTTCGGTGCGGCTGCGGAAATCATAGAAGCGGCGGGCCTGGTTGAACTTGTTGGTCTCATACCAGCCGCCCACGGTCAGCTTGTTGCCGCGCGCTTCCCAGGTCACCCGGCCGAACACACCGAAGCGGTCGATATCGTATTCGGTGGTGCGCATCGAGATCGGCACGCCATTGGGGCTGGGCACATAGGGCGTCGCCCAGAGGCCGGCACCGTCGTTGTGGTGGTAATAGGCCCGGACGGAGAAGTTCCAGCCTTCGCCCAGCGGCCCCGTGAAGCCCAGCGCGGCAACCGTGTCCTTGCGCAGGCCGGCGGCATCGTAATAGGCATCGTCAACCGAAGTAACGTTGCCCGGATAGACCGTACCGGCCGCCGGGTTGGAAACCGGCGCGCCGGTTTCGCCGCGGTTGTTGCCGATATCGGCATAAAGGATCGCGCGGGCATAGTCGGGGAAGGCGTTGTCCCAGCCATAGCCAAGCCGGTTGAGCATGCTCAGCGACATGTCCTGATAGTCCTGCTCGCGGCGATCCGAATAGCTGAACCAGGCATCCATCGTCACCCCGCCCAGCGGCAGGATCAGCTTGGCATTGACCATCTGCTGGTCCTGCACGCCGGTGCCCTTGTACTTGTCGGTCGATCCATAGGCATAGGACACGAAGCCGCGCAGGCCATCCGGCCGGCCGACGTTGAGACGGACGAAGGCGCGGGCAGTGTCATGGCTGCCGTAAGTGCCATTGGCCTGCGCCGCAGTGCGATCGAGCGGATCCATCGAAAAGGTCTCGACCGTACCGCCAAGGTTATTGGCCGACTGGGTACCGAGCGAGCCGGAACCCTGCGAAACGCGGACCGTGCCGATGTTCTCCGGGCTGACCACGCGGCTGATGTGCAGGCCGTTGTGGTTGCCATAGCTCATGTCGCCCAGCGGAATGCCGTCGAAATTGAAGCCGAGCTGGTTCTGGTTGAAGCTGCGGATGGTAACGCGGGTCGACCATTCGTAGTTGCCGAAAGCGTCGGCCGACTGGATGTTGACGCTGGGCAGCTTTTCGATCGCGCGGATCGGGCTGGTCCCGGGCAGCAGGACCGAGATGTCCTGCTGGCTGACTTCCTGGACCTGGCGGGTCTCACCCTTGCCGAAGACGACAATCGCTTCCGCCTCTTCCGCAGCGGTGGCTGCGGTGGCTGCATCGGCTTCAACCGCTTCGGCGGCGAAGGCGGCCTGCGGCAGCAGGGCGGCGGTGGAAAGCAGGATGACGGCGAATCGACGCATGATATTGACCCCCTGGGTACGATGGTTGCGGGGGCGGCGATTAGGCAGGCGATGTTACGCCTGCGTGCCGTTTCAGCGTCCGTTCGATGACGCTTCACCAACGCTTCGGCGGCAAATATCAGGCGAAATTGTGACAGGCCCCGGATCCAGACCGCGACCGCGCCCTGCTTGCGCGCGGCCCCCTAACGGGCAAACAGTTGCCCGAGATCGGCAAAGGCCTTCATCTCGATCGCATTGCCGCTGGGATCGCGAAAGACCATCGTCGCCTGCTCGCCGGTCTGGCCCTTGAAGCGGACATGGGGTTCGATTTCGAACGTCACCCCGGCCGCCGTCAGCCGGTCAGCCAGGGCCTGCCAGTCCGCCATGGCGAGGACGATGCCGAAATGCGGCACCGGCACGCCGTGGCCGTCAACCGGATTGGTGCCGGCATCGTCCGTGCCCTGCCCGGTGCAGTGGGCGACGATCTGGTGGCCATAGAAATCAAAGTCGATCCACTGGTCCGACGATCGGCCTTCGGCGCAGCCCATCACCCCGCCCCAGAAGGCGCGGGCTTCTGCGAGATCGCGGACGGGAAAGGCCAGGTGGAAGGGGCGCAGGGACACGATCGTTCAGACTCGACAGGACAAAACTGAATGGTTAGCCGCTAACCCATGAAGCTGATCGTCGGCAACAAGAACTATTCCAGCTGGTCGCTGCGCGGCTGGCTGGCGATGAAGCAATCGGGCCTGCATTTCGAGGAGATCACTGTCCCGCTTTATGGCGAGGACTGGGAAAGCCGGAAAAAGCAGACCGAAGGGATCGCCCCCAGTTCCGGCAAGGTGCCGGTGCTGTGGGACGGCGAGGCCGTGGTGTGGGACAGCCTGGCAATCATCGAGTACCTGTCCGACAAGGTCGGGCGCGAACGGTTCTGGCCCAAGGCCGACGATGCCCGCGCCTTTGCCCGCTCGATGGTGGCGGAAATGCATTCAAGCTATCAGGCGCTGCGCCGCGAATGCCCGATGAACGTGCGCCGCCGGGTCGAGGGCTGGGAGATCAGCGAGGAAGCGCGCGGCGACATCGTCCGCATCCTTACCCTGTGGGCCGAGGCCCGCGCCCGGTTCGGCAAAGGCGGGCCGTACCTGTTCGGCACCTTCTGCGCCGCCGACATCATCTATGCCCCCGTGGTCAGCCGGTTCATGACCTATGGGGTGGGTGTGCCGGGTTTTGCCGTCGCCTATATGGAAGCGATCTGGGCGCATGAGTGGATCGAGGCCTGGGTCGAGGCGGCCGAAGCCGAGGATTGGGTGATCGAGCAATGGGAAATACCGCCAGGAGCCGGCAAGTGATCCGCCGCCTGATCGTGCTGTGGGCCATGCTGCTGGGGCTGAACGCCGCACCGGCCATGGCCTGGGGCGAGTTCGGCCACCGCACCACGGCGGCCATTGCCATGGCCAACATGTCGCCCAAGGCCCGCGCCGAAGTGGCCGCGCTGCTCAGGGCCGAGCCGGGGCTGGGCACGCCCTATTGCCGGGTGCGCAGCCTGGGCGATGCAGCGGTCTGGCCCGATTGCATCCGCCGCGAGGGCTGGCGCTGGGGCTATTCCTTCCCGTGGCACTACCAGACGATGAACGTGTGCAAGCCGTATGATCCGCGCGCCAACTGTTCGGGCGGAAACTGCGTCAGCGGGCAGATCGAGCGCAACCGCCGGATCCTGGCCGACCAGAGCCTGCCCGCCGCCCAGCGGCTGGAGGCGCTGGCCTTCCTGGTCCACTTCATCGGCGATATCCACATGCCGCTCCATTCGGGTGACAACAATGATCGCGGCGGCAACGATGTGGCGGCGATCTATGGCGAGGCACCGGAAAACAACCTCCATGCGCTGTGGGACGGCCCGCAGGCCGAGCGCGCAATCACTTCGGCCGTGCCGCCGCTGGTGCGCCGCTATGCCCCGGACGAATATGCCGCGCTGAGCGGCGGGGTTCCCGCTGACTGGGGCCGGGAAAGCTGGGAACTGGCCCGGCAGGTCTATACCCGGGCCTTCGGGTTCGATCCGTGCAGCGGTGCGGTGATGCCGCAAGAGGTGGTCTGGTCCAACGCCACGATCGAGGCGACCCTGCCCGACGCGCGCCGCCGCCTGACCCAGGCCGGGCTGCGCATCGCCCGCACGCTCGACACGGCGCTGGGAGGATAAGAGATGCAGAGCAAGGTCCTTCCCTTGGCAGAAGCGCTGATCGCCTGCCCCAGCGTGACACCCGCCACCGGCATGGTGTTCGATTGCCTGGAAGGGCAACTGACCCCGCTGGGCTTTTCGGTCCACCGCTTCCTCGCCGGTGAAGCCCCCGACGGCCCGGTCGAAAACCTGTTCGCGATCCGGCCAGGGCCGAACGGCAGCCGCCATTTCGGCTTTGCCGGGCACCTTGACGTGGTCCCGCCCGGCGAAGGCTGGACCAGCGGCGCTTTCGCCCCCGAAGTGCGCGGCGAGCTGCTCTATGGCCGCGGCGCGGTCGACATGAAGGGCGCGATCGCGGCCATGGTTGCCGCCGCTGCCGAAGTGCCCCAGGAAACCGGCACGATCAGCCTGATCATCACCGGAGACGAGGAAGGCCCGGCCCGCTTCGGCACCTTGCCGCTGATCGACCACATGCGCGCCGTGGGCGCCATTCCCGACATGATCCTGGTGGGCGAGCCGACATCGGTGAACCGGCTGGGCGACATGATGAAGATCGGCCGGCGCGGATCGGTCAACATCTGGCTGACCGTGGAAGGCGGCGAAGGCCACGTGGCCTATCCGCATCTGGCGAGCAACCCGATCGGGCCGCTGGTCAATATGCTGGCAGAGCTCAACGCGCTAGTACTGGATGAAGGGACCGAGTGGTTCCAGCCATCGAACCTTGAAATCACCGACATCACCGTCGGCAATCCCGCCACCAACGTGATCCCGGCCCGCGCCCATGCCCGTCTTTCCATCCGGTTCAACGATCTGCACACCGGGCAGGGCCTGGCCGATAGGGTTTCCGCCATTGCCGCAAAGCACGGCGGAACGGCCCGCGCGGTGATCTCTGGCGAAGCCTTCCTGACCCCGCCGGGCGCCTTCTCCACCCTGATCGCGGACGCGATCGAAGCCGAAACCGGGATCCGTCCCGAACCCAGCACCACCGGCGGGACCAGCGATGCGCGGTTCCTGAAAGACCTCTGCCCCGTGATCGAATTCGGCCTGTGCAACGCGACCATGCACAAGCGCGACGAGGCCGTGGCCGTGCCGGACCTCGATACCCTGGCGCGGATCTATGCCAGAGTGGCCCGGGCGGCGCTGACTGGCTGAGCCCGCTCCTGATCGGCGGAGTGGACCGGGGACAGGCCCGTTGCCCCGTCTGGATCAGCCTGTTAGGCTGCAGCGCGTAACAATCTTTCAGGTGGGGGACTTTCCATGACCGAGAGCCGTTCGATGCTGACCGGGATCACCGCCCGGCTCAGCCGGAACCTGACCACCTGGATCCTGCTGGGCATGATTCTGGGCGTAGTGGCCGGTTTTGTGGTCCACGTCTCGGTTCCGGCGGGCGATCCGGTCTTCGTGGCGATCACCAAGACTTTCAAGCTGCTGTCGGATATCTTCCTCAACCTGATCAAGCTGCTGGTCGCGCCGCTGATCCTGTCCACCATCGTTGTCGGCATTGCTCACATGGGTGATAGCGCGGCGCTGGGCCGGATCGGACTTCGCGCAATCCTGTGGTTCATCATCGCCAGCTTCATTTCGATCGGGCTGGGCCTGCTGATGGTCAACTGGCTGCAGCCCGGCGTCGGCGCGCCGATCATGGACGCGGCCGATGCGGCGTCCAAGGTCGGCGAAGTCAAGAAGCTCGACTTCTGGGAATTCGTTCTCTCGATCTTTCCCAAGAACGCCTTCGAGGCGATGGCCACCAACAACATCCTGCAGATCCTGGTGTTCAGCCTGTTCGCCGGGGTGGCGCTGTCTGCCATCGGCGAGAAAGGCGCGCCGCTGGTGCGCGGGGCAGATGCCCTGGCCGAGATGATGCTGCAGATCACCGGCTATGTGATGCGCTTTGCCCCCGTCGCGGTCTTCGGCGCGATTGCCAACGTGGTCGCAGCCAAGGGACTGGGCATCCTTGGCACCTACATGGAACTGCTGTTCGAATTCTATATCAGCCTCGCCCTGCTCTGGACGATCCTGCTGTCGATCGGTGCGATTTTCCTGCGTGAGCGGATCTGGACCCTGATCAAGTACATCCGCCAGCCGCTGATGATCGCTTTTTCGACCGCGTCGAGCGAGGCGGCCCTGCCCAAGATGTTCGAACAGCTTGACCGGTTCGGCGTGCCGCGCCGCATTTCGGGCTTCATCCTGCCGCTGGGTTACAGCTTCAACCTTGACGGTTCGATGATGTACATGTCCTTCGCGACGATCTTCATCGCCCAGGCTTACGGCATCGACCTGTCGATCGGCACCCAGATCCTGATCCTGCTGACGCTGATGATCTCATCCAAGGGCATTGCCGCCGTGCCGCGCGCCTCGCTGGTGGTGATCACCGGCACGCTCGCCATGTTCGGGCTGCCGGTGGAAGGCGTGGCGATCATCCTGGCGATCGACCAGTTCCTCGACATGGGGCGGACCGCCACCAACGTGGTCGGCAATGCCGTGGCCACTTCGGTCATCACCAAGTGGGAGGGCATGCTGGAAGTGGAAGAGCCCGAATATGTCGAGCATCCCCAAGCCCCGGCCCACACCGCTGCCGACGGCCGCGCCGGGCTGGAGCTCGATCCGTCGAACTTCGAGGACGAGACGAAGGGGTAAGGGCGCAGTCGCCGGCCTTCGCCGTCCCCGCGCAAGCGGGAATCCATCGGCCGGCCTTGCGCCCTGGATCCCCGCCTGCGCGGAGATGGCACTGCTGGGGTTGGATCCGGCTAGGCCGCTTGCGCCTTTCCCTTGGGGTCCGCGCTCTTGGGCTTGAAAGCGCACAGGTCGGCCACCGGGCAGCGCCAGCATTCGGGCCGGCGGGCCTTGCAGATATAGCGGCCGTGCAGGATCAGCCAGTGATGCGCCCCGACCCGGAAGGGCTGGGGGACCCTCTTGTCCAGCGCCTTTTCTACCGCCAGCACGGTCTTGCCCCTGGCCAGGCCGGTGCGGTTGCAGACGCGGAAGATGTGGGTATCGACTGCAAAGGTCTCAGCCCCGAACGCGCAGTTCATCACCACGTTGGCGGTCTTGCGGCCAACCCCCGGCAGCGTGGTGAGCACATCGCGGTCGGCCGGAACCTCTCCGCCAAAATCGCGCACGAGGATTTCCGACAGCGCGATGACGTTCTTGGCCTTGGCGTTGAACAGGCCGATCGTCTTGATGTGCTCCTTCAGCCCCTCCTCGCCCAGCGCGATCATCGCCTGCGGGGTCTTGACCGTTTCGAACAGCCGCCGGGTTGCCTTGTTGACGCCGACGTCGGTGGCCTGTGCCGACAGGACCACGGCGACCAGCAACTGAGAGGTGTTGCCGAACTCCAGCTCCGTTTCGGGCGAGGGATTGTCCTCGGCCAGGCGGCGGAACAATTCGAAGATCTGGTCCTTCTTCATCGAGCCTTCGCCGCCTCAGCCCTGGGGTGGGCCGCCTTCCATTCCAGCGCCCGCAACACCCGCTTTTCGACCGAGGGGTGGGTGTAGAACAGCATCTCCTGCCAGGCCGAGGGGCGCGGATAGCGGTACTCGGCCGTCTTGACGAGGGCGCTCGCCAAGGCATCCGGCTCGTTCACGGTCTGCAGCGAATAGACGTCGGCTTCAACCTCGTCGATCCGGGTCAGGCTGTTCGTCACCGGGGTGATGGGCTGTGACATGGCTTGCGTCTCCCCCCTGGTCCCGGGCCGGTCAGAGCCCGAGCACGTCCTTCATTGCATAGCGCCCCGGCTCCTTGCCGATCAGCCAGTGCGCGGCGCGGACCGCGCCCCTGGCAAAGATCCGGCGGTTTTCGGCCAGGTGCGACAGCGCGATCCGCTCGTCATCGGCAAGGAAATGGACCGTGTGGTCCCCCGCCACCGATCCGCCCCGCAGGGCGGCAAAGCCGATGTCGCCAGGCCGGCGCGCACCGGTTATCCCGTCGCGCCCGCGCGCCGCATGGGCGGAAAGGTCAATGCCGCGGCCTTCGGCTGCCGCCTGCCCCAGCAGCAGCGCGGTGCCGGAGGGCGCATCCACTTTCATCCGGTGGTGGGTCTCGACAATTTCGATATCCCAGTCCTCGCCCAGCCGGCTCGCCGCCTCGCGCACCAGGTGGGCCAGCAAGGTGACGCCAAGCGAGGTATTGCCGGTCTGCAGCACGGCGATCCGGTCCGCCGCCGCATCGCACAGCCAGTGGTGGCGTTCTTCAAGGCCCGTGGTGCCGACCACGATCGGCACGCCTGCCGCCACGGCGGCATCGAGGTTGCCTTCCAGCGCCGCGGGAGCAGAAAAATCAACCAGCACGTCGCACTGCCCCGCCAGCGCGGCCAGATCATCACCCTTGTCCACCCCGCCGGCGTGGACTGCGCCCGCCGCGCCGATCGCATCAACCAGCGCCGCCCCCATGCGCCCCTTGCTGCCGATGATGCCGATTCTTGCCATTGCCGTCCCCCGATGTGCCGTGCTT
>JBKBSV010000051.1:0-16038 GCA_046291115.1 Novosphingobium sp.
ACCAGCCCGGCCGGGCAGGTGGTCGAGACGCTGGGTGGCGGCAAGTAACCATTGCGGCTGGTTGATGGCCTGATCCGGTGCCTGTGCCATCCACCCCTTTTCCACACCTTGTAAACAGGCTTGTCGAGTTTTGCGCAGGGCTGGCAGCAGGGCGGATTGTCGATTGCCCCCGCGCCGCGGCATCGTGCCCAGCATGATCCAAGGCGACCGCCATTACCAGCGCGAGGAAGACGCGGCCCCCGTCGACATGCTCGCCTCGCTGTTTGAGGCGCGCGGCTGGCCGTGTGAATTCATCGCCGAGGACGAGATGTCGGGCGAGATCAAGGGATCCTGGGCCAGTTACACCCTGCGCGGGGTGTGGCGGCGCGAGGATCACGTGCTGCAACTGTTATGCCTGCCCGATATCCGCGTGCCGGACGACAAGCGCGCCGCCGTGTTCGAACTGCTGGCCATGGTCAACGAACAGCTGTGGGTCGGCCATTTCGACATGTGGTCGAGTGGCAATGTCCTGCTCTACCGTCACGGCCTGCTGCTGGGCGATGAAGGCCTGCTCAGCCTTGCCCAGGCCCAGGTCGCGGTCGAAGCGGCGGTGGAAGAATGCGATCGGTTCTATCCGGCGTTCCAGTTCGTGCTGTGGGGTGACAGGACTCCGGCCGAGGCCCTGTCCAGCGCGCTGGTCGACGCCGCCGGCGAAGCCTGAGCTGCTTCGCAAGGCACCGTGATTCCCATGCCCGCTGGCGGGAGGGGAGACTGGAGACACTGCATGACGATTCTGATCTGCGGCTGCGGCAACATGGGCGGAGCAATGCTGGCGGGATGGCTGGCGGCGGGGTTTGATCCGGCCCGGTTCACCGTGGTCGATCCGGTGCTGGCCGAGCCCCCGGCGGGCGTGCGGTTGCTGCGCGCCGTGCCGGACGAGCGATTCGATATCGTCCTGCTGGCAATCAAGCCGCAAGCGCTGCCCGAAGTCGCCCCCGCGCTGGCTCCGGCCACGCGCGGGGCGGTGGTGCTGTCGGTCCTGGCCGGGGCGGAGCTGGCAACGCTGGCCGCCGCCTTCCCGGCTGCAGCCGGCTTGGTCCGGGTGATGCCCAATCTGGCCGCCGCGATCGGCAAGTCGCCCATCGGCCTGTTCGCTGAGGGGCTGGATGCGGCTGGCAAGGCGAGGGTGGAGGCGCTCCTTGCCCCGCTTGGCACGGCCGGATGGCTGGCGGGCGAGAACCAGCTCGACGCGGTGACGGCGCTGGCCGGGTCCGGCCCTGCCTTCGTCTACCGCTTCATTGCCGCCCTGGCCGATGGCGGAGCGGGGCTGGGGCTGGATCCGGCGCAGGCCGACCGGCTGGCCCGGGCCATGGTGGAAGGCGCAGCGGCACTGGCGGCGGCATCGCCGGAAAGTCCGGCGGAGCTGGCCCGGCGGGTGACGAGCCCTGGCGGGACCACAGCGGCTGGCCTGGCTGTGCTGGATGCCGATGGGGCCTTGGCGGCGCTGCTGGCCGCGACCCTGAAAGCGGCACGGGATCGCGGGGCGGAGCTGGCAGCGGCGGCAAGGGGATGATGGCGGCTCTGCGAAAGTCGACGAATTCGTTCCGGTTTTGCTTGAATCCGCAACCGACTCGCCCGATATTTGCCTTATCGCTCCTATCGTGGGGCGGCAAAGGAGTTTGTCATGGCTGAATGGAACGACCCGCGGACGACCAGCTCGCCGTTTGGCAGCCGGGGCCCGGCCCTCAATGGTGAAGCGCTTGGCGCCGTCACCATGGACCAGGGTCTGCGGCGCTACATGCTGTCAATTTACAATTACATGGCTTCGGGCGTGCTGCTTTCGGGCATCGTCGCCCTGCTGTTTGCCAGTTCGGGCCTGGCCGCGCAGGTCATGGCCACCCCGCTGCGCTGGGTAATCGTGCTTGCCCCGCTGGCTTTCATCTTCTTCTTCAGCCCGGCCCGTTCGCAAAGCACGCTGAAGACGATGTTCTGGGCCTTCAGTGCGGTCATGGGCCTGTCGCTTTCGGCGCTGCTGCTGATCTACACCGGCCCGTCGATCGCGCTGACCTTCTTCGCCACGGCGGGGGCCTTTGCCGGGCTCAGCCTCTATGGCTACACCACCAAGCGCAACCTGTCCGCCATCGGCAGCTTCCTGGTGATGGGCGTGATCGGCCTGATCATCGCCATGCTGCTCAACCTGTGGTTGGCCTCGGGACCGCTGGCGCTGGCGATCTCGGCGCTGGGCGTGCTGATCTTCGCCGGGCTGACCGCCTATGACACCCAGCGTCTGCGCGATGCCTACTATCACGTGGCCGGGACGGACATGATGGGCAAGGTCGTGATCCTGGGCGCGCTGTCGCTCTATCTCGACTTCATCAACATGTTCCAGTTCTTGCTGAGCTTCCTCGGCAGCCGCGACTGAGCGTGCAGCCTGATCGCAATGGCTTGCCCGGAGCGCCTTTCAGCGCTCCGGGCATTTGCTTTATGCCGCGAAGCGGTTAGGTAACCGCGCAACGACACCCCCGTGCCGACCGGCCGAGGGCAACATGGAAAGCGATGGGTTTGCAGATGCGCAATTGGGCAGGTTTCGGACTGGTTCTGGCAGCTGCGGCAGGCGTGGCGGCCTGCGGCCCCAAATCGGCCCCGCCGCCCCCACCGCCGCCGCCACCCGCGCCGGTGGTGGTCTATATTCCGCCGCGTCCGCTGCCGCCGCTGGGTGCGGCTGCCGGCTTTGCCGTGCCGCCGCTCGGCGCCAACGGCGTGCGCCAGACGGTCAATGCCGGGATCAGCCCGGCGCAGACGGTGTGGAACCTGCGCTCCGCCTATAATGTTGCTGCGCTCAATTGCCTGAAGGCGGAACATGCCGACATTCTGGTTGGCTACAAGAAGTTCATCGCCGTTCACAAGAAGGGCCTCAATACGGCCAACCTGACTGTGGATGCCGAATTCAAGAAGCGGCACGGCACCAGCTGGATCCGCCCGCGCGAAGCCTACATGACGCAGGTCTATAACTATTTCGCCTTCCCGCCGACGCTGGAGCGGTTCTGCGATGCGGCACTGGTCATGGCGCGGGAATCGATGACGCTGAAGCCGGCCGAGCTGACCGCGTTTTCGACCCGCAACCTGGCCATGCTGGATACCGTTTTCGAAGGGTTCTTCCGCTCTTACGAACAGTACCGCGCCGACGCCGCCGCCTGGGATGAGAAGTATGCCCCCACGGCCGCCGCCCCGACGGCCGGCGCACCTACGGCTGCCGCCCCCACGGCTGCCGCGCCGTCGGCCGGCGGCACAGCGGCCGGTCCGGGCACCCGCCGGTAAAATTAGCCCTTCCAAGCATCACGCCCATTCGCTAAGGGGGCGCCTCGCACCGGGCGGCTTGCCGCTCGCACGCACTGGAACGGGGCCGTAGCTCAGATGGGAGAGCGCGTCGTTCGCAATGACGAGGTCAGGGGTTCGATCCCCCTCGGCTCCACCAGTGGGTTGATAACCGCGCCATCTTGGCCTGCGAACGGCACCGGCCGGCGCTTCTGTTGCTCCTGGCCGATACGGTCGCTGCGCGCCGGCTCTCGTCCGGCAGCATTCCCGGCGCAAGCTGAAGCGGTTTTCAACCCACTGGCCGATCCCTGGTTCCGTTTGGCCTGCCCCTTGGCAAGGCGAGGCGCGACTTTGCCCTCCTGATTCGTTAGAACCCCTCCCATGCATTTTCTCGACCAGGCCAAGATCTATATCCGCTCGGGCCAGGGCGGCCCTGGGGCGGTCTCGTTCCGGCGGGAAAAGTATATCGAGTATGGCGGCCCCGATGGCGGCAACGGCGGCAAGGGCGGGGACATCATTTTCGAAGCCGTTGCCGGTCTCAATACGCTGATCGATTTTCGCTATACCCAGCATTTCAAGGCCCCGCGCGGGGGGCATGGTTCGGGCAAGAACCGCAACGGCGCGGCCGGCAAGGACCTGGTCATCAAGGTTCCGGTCGGCACCCAGATCATTTCCGATGAGGACCGCGAGACGGTGCTGCTGGACCTGACCGAAGCCGGGCAGCGCGTCACTTTTCTGCGTGGCGGACTTGGTGGGCGCGGCAACGCCAGTTACAAGACCAGCACCAACCGCGCCCCGCGCCAACACCAGCCGGGCGAACTGGGCGAGGAAATGTACGTCTGGCTGCGGCTGAAACTGCTGGCCGATGTCGGCTTGGTCGGTCTGCCTAATGCCGGCAAAAGCACTTTCATCAACCAGATTACCAATACCAAGGCCAAGGTGGGTGATTATGCCTTCACCACGCTGAAGCCGCAGCTTGGCGTGGTCCGCCACAAGAACCGGGAATTCGTGCTGGCCGATATTCCCGGCCTGATTGCCGGGGCGGCCGAAGGGGCGGGGATTGGCGATCGGTTCCTGGGCCACATTGAACGCTGCCGGGTGCTGATTCACCTGATCGACGTGGGCGGCACCGACCCGGCCGAAGCGCTCCACATCGTCGAGCAAGAACTCGAAGCCTATGGCAACGGCCTGGATGAAAAGCCGCGCCTGATTGCGCTCAACAAGATCGACACGGTCGATGCCGAACTGGTGAAGATGTTCAGCAAGGAACTGAAGGCAGCCGGTGCGAAGAAGATCTACCCGATTTCTGGCGCAACCGGACAGGGCATGGCCGCGCTGCTTGATGCAGTGACCGCATATCTGCCCGCTGCCACTGTCACCGAACGGCCCAAGGGCGAGCAGGAAGCAGGCGACGACAAGCCCTGGTCGCCGATCTGATCGCGCGAAGGTTGCATAAACCGCGCATTCCCGTAATCGGCAGGGCATGAAAATCGCCCGCCTCTCTGACCTGGCTGACAAGTCCGCCTGCCCCCGGCTGGTGGTCAAGGTCGGCTCGTCGCTGCTGGTCGGGAAAGAGGGCGTGCGGCGTGGCTGGCTGGATGGGTTGGTGGCGGAAATCGCTGCGGCCCGGGCGCGCGGGCAGGAAGTTATCGTGGTATCCTCGGGCGCGATTGCGCTGGGCGCGGCCAAGCTGGGGCTGGAATGGGGTGGGCGCGGCAGTCTGGCCGATGCCCAGGCCGCTGCTGCCGTGGGGCAGATCGCACTATCCGGCCTGTGGGCCGATCTGCTTGGCGCGCACGGGATCACCGCGGCGCAATTGCTGCTGACGCTGGAAGACCTTGAGGACCGCCGCCGCTATCTCAACGCCACGGCCACGCTGACCCGGCTGCTTGATGCCGGGGCCGTGCCGGTGATCAACGAGAATGACAGCGTGGCGACGCAGGAAATCCGTTTTGGCGATAACGACCGGCTGGCCGCCCGTGTGGCCCAGGCGGCGCAGGCCCAGGGCGTGCTGCTGCTGTCAGATGTCGATGGGCTGTTCGATCGCAACCCGGCAGAGCCCGGCGCGGTGCTGCTGGGCGAAGTGCGCGGCGTCACGGCAGAAATCCACGCCATGGCCACCGGGGGCAGTTCTTCCGGCATGGGGTCTGGCGGGATGACGTCAAAGCTTCAGGCCGCGGAAATCGCCGAACGCGCGGGGATAGCGCTGGCGATCGCTTCCGGCTTGCATGATGCCCCGATTGCGCGGGCCTGCGGGCAGGGGATCGGCACGCTGTTCCTGCCGCGCCGCAAGGATGCCGGGCGCAAGGCCTGGCTGGGCGGGCGGCTGCGGCTGAAAGGCGCGCTGGTGATCGATGCCGGGGCGGCCAAGGCGCTGGGCAAGGGATCGAGCCTGCTCGCTGCCGGGGTGATCGGCGTGGAAGGAGAGTTCCAGCGCGGCGATGCCGTGGCCGTGCGCGACGAGGCCGGCACCACGCTGGCCCATGGCCTGGCTGAATACGACGCGCTGGAATGCGCCCGGCTGATGGGGCGGCAATCGGCCGACCATGCCGAAATCCTTGGCTATGCGCCGCGCTCGGCCGTGGTCCACCGCGATCAGATGGTGGTGCTGTGACCATTGCCGTGACCGGCGCGACCGGGTTTGTCGGGCAGGGCCTGCTTGATCTGGCCGGGCGGGAAGGCGTGCCGGTCAAAGCCCTCACCCGCCGCGATCAGCCGCGCCGCGATGGCGTGGAATGGGTCCGCGGCGATCTGGAAGCCAAGGCCGCGCTGCGCCAGCTGGTGCGCGGCGCAGAGGCGGTGATCCACATCGCCGGAGTGGTCAATGCGCCCGATGCCGCCGGGTTCGAAGCCGGCAACGTCACCGGCACGCTCAACGTGATCGAAGCCGCAAAGGCCGAAGGCGTGCCGCGCTTCGTCCACGTTTCCTCGCTTTCCGCGCGCGAGCCGGGGCTGTCCGCCTATGGCGCCAGCAAGGCCCGCGCGGAGAAGCTGGTTCGCGCCTCCGCCCTTGACTGGACGATCGTCCGCCCGCCGGGGATCTATGGCCCGCGCGATACCGAAATCCTCGACATGTTCCGCATGGCCCGCTGGGGCCTGATGCCGATGCCGGCGCGGGGCGGGCGGGCCAGCTATATCCACGTCGATGACCTGTGCCGCCTGCTGCTGGCTCTGGTGCCGGGCGGCGAGGCGGTGACCCACATGACCTTTGAGCCGGATGACGGGCGCAAAGGTGGCTGGAGCCATTACGAATTCGCCCGCGCGATCGGCTGGGCGATGGGACGGCGGCCGTGGGTGGTGCACCTCAGCCGTGCCTCGCTCGAACGCGCTGCTCGGGTCGATGGCTTTGTCCGCCGCGCCAGGGCCAAGCTGACCCTCGACCGCGCCGGATACATGAGCCACCCGGACTGGGTGGTGAGCAAAGGCGCGCTGCCACCGCCGGACCTGTGGCAGCCGCGCATCCCGACGCGCGAGGGCCTGAAGGCCACGGCGCAATGGTACCGTGAGAACCGGTGGCTCTAAGCGGCTGCTTAGGCTTGCCACTGTAAGCGCCTGTCCCTCGCGCGGCTGATTTCAACCGGCCATGCTCCCGTCTGGAAGGACAAAGGAGCACTAGCCATGAATGACCAAGCTGCCGCGCCGCGCCGGTGGGACCCGATTGTCAAGTTGACCCACTGGGGCATCGTTGCCGCCGTGATCGGCAATGCCCTGGTGACCGAGGAAGGATCGGGCTGGCACATCTGGGTCGGTTACGGCCTTGCCGCGTTGCTGGCACTGCGCCTGCTGTGGGGCCTGATCGGGCCAAAGGAAGCGCGTTTCAGCGCCTTTCCGCCCAGCCCGGGGCGCGCCCTTGCGCACTTGAACGAGATCAGGAACGGCAAAGTGGTGCGCCACCGCTCGCACAATCCGCTGGGCGCGCTGATGGTCTATGCGATCTGGGTTACGCTGCTGGTGGTGATCGGCAGCGGCATTGCCCTGTCCGGGCCGCCTCCCGCCGACCCCTCGGCCGTGAGCGGCAAGCACGCAGCAGGCGGCAAGGGCGAGGCCGGCGCGAACAAGGGCGTTCAGGAACACGGCGACGAGAAGGACGGGAATGACGAAGCCGCAGCGCGCTTGCCCGCCGCGTTGGGCGCGGTAATCATCGCGCCCGCCTATGCTGGTGAAGGCGCAAAGGGCGGCGAGGGTGAGGCCGATGAAGTGTTCAAGGAAGTGCATGAGGTGGCGGTCAATCTGCTCTATCTGCTGATTGCGCTGCACTTGATGGGGGTCATTTTCGAAACCCGCCGCAGCGGGTATGAAGTGGTTGGTGCGATGCTGCCGGGAGGCAATCGCCGCACCTGAACAGGGATCCTTGATGAGGCAAAGCCAATCTCCCTTCGGCAAGCGTCGCGGCCGGCAGATCACGCTGGTCGCGGCGGTTGCCGTGGTGCAGGCGGTGGCAGCCGTGTTCTTTGTTGCCGACGCGCTGGGCGATGCGGCAAAGGATGGGCTGACCGGCCACATCGTGATCGAGGCGCTGATCGCAATCGCGCTTCTGGCCGGGGTTGGCCTCGGCGCCTGGCACACCCGCGAGCTGTTGGCCCAAGCGCAGCGGCGCGAGCGGGCACTGGCGGTGGTTGCAGGAGCTTTGGCCGATCACATCGCCCAGCGTTTCGCCGACTGGTGGCTGACCGGGGCGGAAAGCGATGTCGCGCTGTTTGCGCTCAAGGGCTGCGATGCGGCCGAGATTGCAGCCATGCGCGGTGCGGCACAGGGCACGGTACGGGCGCAGCTGAGCCAGGTCTATGCCAAGGCCGGGGTGACCAGCCAGGCCGGACTGGTCAGCCTGTTCCTGGACGACCTGCTTTAGAACGCGGGATCGAAGCCCGGCGGAAGTTCGCTGGCCGCACCATCGACGTGGATGCCGCATTCGGTCTTGTCCCAGCCCTTCCAGCGGCCCGAGCGAGGGTCTTCGCCGGGGGCGACCTTGCTGGTGCAGGGGGAGCAGCCGATCGAGGGGTAGCCCTGCGCCACCAGGGGGTGCGCTGGCAGGCCGGTGGCTTCGAAATAGCGCTGCACTTGATCGCTTGACCAGCTGGCCAGCGGATTGATCTTCAGCCGGCCTCGGGCGTCGGTCTGGTCAATCTCGAACGTCGGCAGTCCGGCGCGGGTCGCGCTCTGAAAGCTCTTGCGCCCGGTGAAGCTGGCATCGAAGTGGGCCAGCGCGGCGGCCAGTGGCTGGACCTTGCGGATCTCGCAGCAGCCATCGGGATCATAGGACCAGCGCAGGCCGGTCCCGTCGTGGGCCGTCACCGCTGCGGCATCGGGGGTCAGGGTGACCAGGTTGGTCATGCCCAGCCGCTTCATGATCTCGTCCCGGTAGGCCAGGGTTTCAGGAAAATGCTTGCCGGTATCAAGGAACAGCACCGGCACCGAACGGTCGATGCTGGCGATCAGGTGCAGCAGCACCGCGCTTTCCGCGCCAAAGCTGGAAACTGCGGCGACATCGCCGGCCAGCCCCTCGCGCAGCACGGCGCGCAGCATGGCCAGTGTCGGCACGCCCGCGAAACGCGCATTGAGCGCCTCGGCAGCGGCTGCGGTAAAGCGCGGCGCGGTGTTGAGGCGATCGATGCAGCGCGCGGGCCTAGCCATGCCGCAGCTGCCAGATCGGCGCGCGCCCGTCGCTGGTCGGCTGATAGACCTGATCGTAGCGGGCCAAGGCCGCTTCGGCATCGGCCGGATCGAGCGGCACGTCCGGCGCAAAGGCATCGAACCCGCAGCGGCGCATGAAGGCGATCTGGTCGACCAGCACGTCACCCACCGCGCGCAGTTCGCCGGCATAACCGGCTTCGCGCAGGATCCGGGCGGCGGAATAACCGCGCCCGTCGCCAAACACCGGGAAGTTCACTTCGATCAGCTGCAGCCGGTCAAGGTGGGGCAGCAGATCGCGGGCATCGTCGCCCGGTTCAAGCCGCACCGCGCTGGCGTTGGACTGCTCGCCGAATGAATCGACCGTCACGGCCGGATCGGCCACCGGCTCATCACTGCGCAGCCGGAACTGGACTTCAGCCATAGATCGCCTCCTTGAACGCGGGCATGCCGATGCGGCGGTAGGTATCGAGGAAGCGTTCCCCGGCTGCGCGCTGGCTGAGATAAAAGCGGGTGGCCTTTTCAACCGCATCGACAATGCCGTCCTCGTCAAAGCCGGGGCCGGTGATCTGGCCGAGCGAAGTGTCCGCGCCTTCGCACCCGCCAAGCAGGAGCTGGTAGTTTTCCACCCCCTTCCTGTCGACGCCAAGGATGCCGATGTGGCCGGCATGGTGGTGCCCGCAGGCGTTGATGCAGCCCGAGATCTTGAGCTTCAGTTCACCGATCTCTTGCGCCTGTCCGGCCAGCCGCTGGCTGATCTTCTGGGCAACAGGGATCGAGCGGGCATTGGCCAGGCTGCAATAGTCGAGCCCCGGGCAGGCGATGATATCGCCGACCAGATCGAGGTTGGCGGTGCCAAGGCCATTCGCGTCCAGCACCTGCCACAGCGCGTAGAGATCGGCCTTTTTCACGTGCGGCAGGACGATGTTCTGCGCGTGGGTGACGCGCAGTTCGTCAAACGAGTACTGCTTGGCCAGATCGCCCATCAGGCGGATCTGCTCACCCGTGGCATCGCCCGGAATGCCGCCGACCGGCTTCAGGCTGATCGTGGCGGCGACATAGCCGGGCTGCTTGTGGGCGAGGCAGTTGTTGTCCACCCACAGCGCGAAATCGGGATCGCTGCGGTCCAGTTCATCAGACAGGCCGGTCTCGAACGGCGGATCAACGAACATCGCCTTGATTCGCTCCAGTTCGGCCAGCGGCGGTTCGATGTCCTGCGTCAGGAGGTGGGCAAACTCCTCCTCAACCTGGCGGGTGTATTCATCCTTGCCCAGTTCATGGACCAGGATCTTGATCCGCGCCTTGAACTTGTTGTCGCGCCGGCCATGGCGGTTGTAGACCCGCAGGCACGCCTCGGCATAAGTGATGAACTGGTCAATCGGCACGAACGGATTGATACAGGGCGCGATCATCGGGGTCCGGCCCATGCCGCCGCCGACATGGAACGCCGCGCCGATTTCGCCCGCTGCGTTCTTCACGATCTGGATGCCGATATCGTGCAGCTTCATTGCTGCACGGTCGATATCGCTGGCAATCACCGCCATCTTGAACTTGCGCGGCAGGAAGCTGAATTCCGGATGGAACGTGGACCACTGGCGGATCAGCTCGGCATAGGGGCGGGGATCGACCACTTCGTCTGCGGCCGCGCCGGCATATTGGTCCGAGGTGGTGTTGCGGATGCAGTTGCCGCTGGTCTGGATCGCGTGCATCTCGACACTGGCAAGGTCGGCCAGAATGTCGGGGGCATCTTCCAGCTTGATCCAGTTGTACTGGATGTTCTGGCGGGTGGTGAAGTGGCCATAGCCCCGGTCATACTTGTCGGCGATGTCGCCCAGCATCCGCATCTGTGTGCTGTTCAGCGTGCCATAGGGAATGGCGACGCGCAGCATGTAGGCGTGAAGCTGGAGGTAGAGACCATTCATCAGCCGCAGCGGCTTGAACTGGTCCTCGGTGATATGGCCTTCAAGGCGGCGGCGGACCTGATCGCGGAATTCCGCGACGCGGGCATCGACCATGGACTGGTCATAGGTATCGTACCTGTACATCAGATCACCCAATCGCCGGCAGCGGGATCGGCCGGCTGCAAAGCGAGGTCAGGGCGCACGGTCGGGCCGAGCGCGCGGATGCGGTCCTTGATGTGGGCCGGGTGGACACCGGCGGCATCCTTGACCGCGTCGATCGCGTAAGCCGCGTTGACGCGGCGCGCGGCCTGTTCGCGGGCCAGGATCGTATCGGCATGTTCGCCCACATCGACCGCGTCTTCCACATGGCGCGACCATTGGACGCCGTCCCACCAGATGACGGCGCCGGTCTTCAGATCATTGCCGGTCAGGATTTTCACTGTGCTGCCTCCAGCGCAAGCGCGCGCAACTGTTCGATAGGGGGCTGGGCGGTTACTTCGCCGATCACGATCACTGCCGGGCTGTTGACCTTGTGGCGCACCACCAGGTCCGGCAGACCGGCCAGCGAGGCGCGCAGCACCCGCATCTGCGGGCGCGTGGCGTTCTCGATCACGGCCACCGGCATATCCGGGGCGAGGCCGTCTGCGATCAGCTTGTCGGCAATTGCCTCGGCGGCGGCCAGGCCCATGTAGATCACCAGCGTGCGACCCTGACCAGCGAGGCCCGACCAGTCCTGCTCGGCCAGGCCCTTGCACTGTCCGGCCACGAAACTGACGATCGAGGCGCTGCGGCGGTGAGTCAGCGGCATCTGCGCGGCGGCGGCCCCGCCGATGGCGGCGCTGATCCCGGGAACGACTTCAACCGGAACCCCGGCGGCGTCGCAGGCTTCGACTTCTTCCCCGCCGCGCCCGAAGATGAATGGATCGCCGCCCTTGAGGCGCACGACCTCGCGCCCGGCCAGCGCCTCGCGGACCAGCAGGGCGTTGATCTCATCCTGCGCCATGGTGTGGCGCGAACGCCGCTTGGCGACCGAGATCAGCCGCGCCTTGGGCTGGGCCAGGGCCAGGATTGCCGGATCGACCAGCCCATCATGGACGATCAGCGCGGCGCGCATGATCAGCCGCGCGGCGCGCAGGGTCAGCAGATCGGGATCGCCGGGCCCGGCGCCAACCAGCCAGACCTTGCCCGTGGCTGAGCGGGCGGTGGGGGAAGGGAACAGGCTCATGCAAGTGCCATGGCCATTGGCCGGGCAAGCCGCCAGCCAGAATGCCTTTGCAGGGGATTAGGTCAGCTTTCGCCGCCTACTTTTTGGCTGGAGCGGGGAGCGCGATGCCGTGGTCACGGAACAGCCGCCAGACCTTGCCGAGAATGTCTGAGCGGATCCCGCCGTTGCCCAGCTCCGGATTGCTGATCGAGACCTGGATCTCGTACTCGATCGCGGTTTCGGCAAAGGCGACCAGCCAGACGGCGGGCCGTGGCTCGCTCTGTACCCGCTCCACGCCTTCGGTGGCTTGCAGCATCAGCCGTTCAGCCAGTTCCAAATCGCTGCCATAGGCAACGCGGACGGCCACTTTCATCCGCTCGTTCCTGGTGCTGGCGGTCCAGTTTTCAACCGCAGAGGTCATCAAGAGTTCGTTGGGGATCATGTACTTGATCCGGTCGCGCGTCGTCACGGCCACGGCGCGCATGCCGATCCGGTCTACCTTGCCGACGGTCTTATCGGCCCCGCTGCCAACCGCGATCACGTCGCCCGGTTCGATCGAACGGTCCATCAGCAGGATGATGCCGGAAATGAGATTGCCCAGCGTCTTCTGCAGGCCAAAGCCGATGGCGAGGCCGAAAGCGCCGGAAAACACGGTCAGCGCGGTCAGGTTGATGCCCAGCACGTCGATCCCGATCAGGACCAGCGCGGTCCAGATCACCACGCCCACCAGCTTTTCTCCCAGCACCTGCTGGGCCAGATCGAGCCGGGTGAGGCGGCGGAAGAAGCGGCGGACCAGCCGGGTCAGCACCCAGCCGGCCAGCAGGACCAGGACCAAGACGGTGACAAGCTTGACCCCGCCCAGCAGCGAAATGTGATGGCCGCCGACATCGATCGCGATCGTATCGAGCCAGCCGAGCAATTCCGGCCAGCTCATGCCGCGGCCCAGGCGGCCAGAGCGCGTTCAAGGTCGGCCTGAAGATCGTCTGGCGATTCCAGCCCGATCGCCAGGCGCACCCCGAAGCGGTCGCCCTCGTCCATGCCGGGCAGGGGCCAGGCAGTCGCACTGCGCAGGGACGCAGGATCGATCGGCGTGACCAGGCTTTCAAACCCGCCCCACGAATAGCCGATGCCGAACAGGCCCAGGGCATCGATGAAGGCATCGCGTGCCGCACCGTCCTTGCCCTTGAACACGATGGAGAACAGGCCGCAGCCGCCGCTGAAATCGCGCGCCCAGATCTCATGCCCCGGCGATCCCGGCAGCATCGGGCAGAGCACGCGGGCTACTTCGGGGCGGCCCTCCAGCCAGGTGGCCAGAGCCAGCGCCGCGGCGGTTTCCTGCTTCAGGCGCAGGTCTAAGGTCCGCATTCCGCGCAGCACCAGCGCGGCATCGTCGGGGGATACGATCTGGCCGAGCGCCTGCGCGGTGTGCCGCAGCCTGGCGTAATGGTGCTCACCGGCCGCGGCACTGCCCATCATCACGTCGGAATGGCCGCCGAAATGCTTGGTCAGGCTCATTACGGAGATATCCACGCCGCGTTCCAGCGCAGGGAAGGCCAGCGGCCCGGCCCAGGTATTGTCCAGCACCACTGTCAAGCCGTGCCCGCGGGCGATTTCGCACAGCGCGGGAACATCGGAAATCTCCATCGTCAGGCTGCCGGGGCTTTCCAGCAGCACGGCCTTGCAGCGATCGTCGATCGCGGCGGCGAAGGCGGCCGGATCAAGCGGATCGAACCAGCGCGTTTCCACCCCGAAGTCCCGCAGCAGCCCGCGCCCCATGTTGCGGGTCGGTTCATAGGCGTTGTCGGTCATCAACAGGGTGTCGCCAGGCCGCAGCACCGCCAGCAGCGCGCCGGCCAGCGCGGCCACACCCGAGGGATAGAGGACCGTTCCCGCCGCACCCGGTTCCAGCGCGGTCAGCGCATCGGCCAGTGCCCACTGGGTCGGGGCGCCGCGGCGGCCGTAAAAGAAGTGGCCGTCCTGATTGGGTTTGCCGGCGTGGAGCGCCGCGCTGTCAGGATAAAGGTGGGTCGAGGCGCGCCAGACCGGCGGGTTGACCACTGCGCCGGGCTGGGCCGGGGTGCCGGTCCATTCGCGGCGGCGCCCTGCGCCGACCAGCCGGGTGGCGGGGGCGAACCCCTTGTCGTCCGGGCCACCCGCCATCAATCAGGCCGTCTTGACCGCCTTGGGGGTGTCCGCATCGTTGCCCCATTCGGTCCAGCTGCCGTCGTAAAGCGCAACATCGTCCTTGCCGGCCAGATGCAGGGCAAAGATCAGCACGCAGGCGGTAATCCCGCTGCCGCAGCTGGTCACCACCGGCTTGCCCATGTCGACCCCGGCCGCTTCGAAAGTGGCGCGAATCGCGGCCGGATCCTTGAACGTGCCATCGGCGTTGTAGACTTCGGTAAACGGCACGTTGAACGAACCGGGAATGTGGCCACTGGCGATGTTCGGGCGCGGATCGGGTTCCTCGCCCGACCAGCGCTTGGCTCCGCGGGCATCAACCACCTGCTCGTCCTTGGAATGGAGATTGGCGAGGATGTGGGCCTTGGTCCGCACGTTCTTGTCATCCTGCCAGACGGTAAAGTGGCGGTGACGCAGGCTTTCCTTGCCCTGGGTGATCGGCCGGCCTTCGGCCTTCCACTTGGCGATCCCGCCATCGAGTATCGCCACATCGTGCGCGCCGAACATCTTGAGCATGAACCAGGCCCGCGCCGAAGTCTTCACCGGGCTGTCATCGTAAAGCACGATCCGGCTGCCATCGCCAAGGCCGAGCGACTGCATCCGGCTGGCGAACTTTTCCGCCGGCGGCAGGGTGTTCTCCACCGGGGCATTGGTATCAACCAGATCGTCCAGATCCATGAATACCGCGCCGGGGATGTGCCCGGCCTCATACTCTGCCAGCGCGTTGCGGCCGGTGCCCGGCAGGTGCTTGGTACAATCGACGATCCTGAGATCGCTTGCGCCCATTTCGTTGGCAAGCCACTCGGTCGAAACCAGACTATCCATATTCCTGTTATCCTCCTCGCGCCGTCCTCCACGGCGATTGCAGCCCCCTTTCGCTGCAATTGCGAAGAAGACTAACCGCGTGATCGTCACCCGTCGAGGGGCGAATCGACAGCAACTGCTAATTTACCGCGCGCTGGCCGACCCGCGAATAGGTGCGCGGGCCCAGATCAAGCCGGAATGGCCGCAGTGCCGCACCTTCGCTCTCGGGCAATTCCCCGATCACCCAGGTCTGCACCCGCACCATCGGCAGGGTCCCGTCCTGCGCCGCTTCCACCCGCAGCCGCGCAAGGGGCACGAAGTAGGCGGCATCGCCGGCGCGGATCGGTTTGATCGCGGTCAGCGGCAGGCGGAAATCGCCGGTTACTTCGGCGCTTTCCCCAGGGCCCAGCGCGGGCAGGGCATGACGATGCTCCAGTCGCTGGCTTTCGCTGGCGATCTGCGCCTCGGGCGGCAGCGAGGCGTGGGCGGCAATCATGTCGCCAGAAATGGTGAGGCCGCTCAGCGCCCGGTCGCCATGGTTGGTAAGGCGCAGCACATAGCTCAGGGTGGTGGCGACCAGCGAGGCGTTCAGACGGCGCGATTGCAGCTCGACCGTCAGGCCGCCAAGCGGGGCGGCGCTGAGCTGCGGCTGGGCCAGTGGAGCGGCCGCCGGAGCCGGCTCTGCCGGCATTGCGGGTTGCGGTTGTGTCGGGGGCGCCGGGTCCGCCACGACGGGCGGTTCAAAGGTGATGGCCAGCGGGGCCTCGATCCGGCGCTTGCGCCACCACAAGGCCGCGAACAGCGCGGCCAGCAACACTGCAGCGCCAGCCAGCCACGGCCAGTGCCAGCCGGTTGCGGCAGGCCCCGCGGCCTGGGCCGAAGCGGGCGAAGGCACGGGCGCGGACGGCAAGGCCGGGGGCGGCAAATCCGGGGAGAGGGCCGGGCTGGCGGCAGGTGCGGCGCTGCTGCCGGGCAGCGGCAAGGGCATGGCCTGCGGCTGGGCCGGGGGCGGGGCCGGGTTGCTCG
>JBKBSV010000052.1:0-15912 GCA_046291115.1 Novosphingobium sp.
GGCGGCCGAGGCCACCGGCGATCCGCTGGACTTGCGCCCGGTGATCTTGCGCGCGACCATGGTTCCGGCCGAAGCGGCAGCGGCACTGAAGGCGGCCTTCCCGGCCTTTTCCCACATCGAAGGCGTGGCGCGCGGCTGGGCGCGCTGGGCTTCCTCGCCCTGGTCTTCCACCACCTGCGCGGCGGCGGCGGCATCGGCGGCCTTCTGCGAAAGCACTTCGGCTGCGCTCTCGCGGTTGACGGCGTTGTCGTACTTGCCTTCGAACGGGCTGATCGACTGGATGATTGCTCGCTCCTTGGGGGTGATCGGACCCAGGCGCGAATGTGGCGGGGCAACCAGGGTGCGCTGAACGATGGTCGGCGCGCCTTCCTCGTCCAGGGTCGAAACCAGTGCTTCGCCGGTCTTGAGTTCGGTGATTGCGCTTGCAACGTCCAGTTCCGGATTGATCCGGAATGTTTCCGCCGCGGCCTTGATCGCCTTCTGATCGCGCGGGGTGAAGGCTCGCAGCGCGTGCTGGACCCGGTTGCCGAGCTGGCCGGCGATCTTTTCGGGAATGTCGATCGGGTTCTGGGTGACGAAATAGACCCCGACGCCCTTGGAACGGATCAGGCGGACGACCTGTTCGACCTTGTCGAACAGGGCATCGGGCGCATCCTCGAACAGCAGGTGGGCCTCGTCGAAAAAGAACACCAGCTTGGGTTTTTCCGGATCACCCACTTCGGGCAGCGCCTCGAACAGTTCGGCCAGCAGCCACAGCAGGAAAGTGGCGTAAAGCTTGGGACTTTGCATCAGCTTGTCGGCGGCGAGCACGTTGATCACGCCCCGGCCGGTCTCGTCACAGCGGATGAAATCGTTGATTTCGAAGGCCGGTTCGCCAAAGAACCGATCCGCACCCTGGCTTTCAAAGGCCAGCAGCTGACGCTGGATCGTGCCAACCGAAGCCCTGGAGATGTTGCCATAGGTCGTGGCGAGTTCGCTGGCATTCTCGGCACAGGCGATCAGGGTCTGTTGCAGATCGTCCATGTCGAGCAGCAGCAGGCCGTTGTCGTCGGCCCATTTGAACGCGATCGTCAGCACCCCTTCCTGGGTTTCGTTGAGGCCCATCAGGCGGCTGAGCAGCAGCGGCCCCATTTCAGAAATGGTGGTGCGGATCGGATGGCCCTGTTCACCGTAGAGATCCCAGAACACGGCTGGATTGTCGCGGTATTCGAACGGATCGATCCCCAGTTCCTTCGCCCGGCTCTCGATCTTGTCGGCATGCTTGAACGTGCTGCTGCCGGGCATCGAAATGCCCGAAAGATCGCCCTTCACATCGGCCATGAACACTGGCACCCCCCGGGCGGAGAACTGTTCGGCAAGGGTCTGCAGGGTGACGGTCTTGCCGGTGCCGGTTGCCCCTGCGATCAGGCCGTGGCGGTTGGCGCGGCCAAGCCGCAGGGTCTGCTTTTCACCATTGGCGCCAAGGCCGATGAAGATGTCTTCCATGGGGGGCAAGCTCCGCAAGTTCCAGTTGGATTGGCCGACAGATAGAACGCCCTTCGCCCTTGTGCGAGCGGCTTTTTGCAAGTGCGGCAATAGGCGGCTAGAAGCGCCGCCAAGATGACCGAACCCTTCATCCTGCTAGACGATGCCCGCCCGGCGGGAGCCAGTGCGGCCCGGCTCTATCGCGCGCCCGCCGAAGTGGTGGTGGCGCGCCGCGCCGCCGATGTCGCCCCCGCCCTGACCCGGCTGGAGGAACTGCGCCAGGCCGGCTACGATCTGGCCGGCTACATGGCCTATGAAGCGGGTCTGGCGCTGGAAGAACGGCTGATGCCGCTGGCCGATGCCCGGTCCGGCGCCATGGGGCCGCTGGTCTGGTTCGGGGCGTTCAAGGGGTACGAGACGATTGCCGCGGCCAATGTGCCGGGCTGGCTGGAGGCCCAGGCCGAGCCGGGGCTGGCCCGGATCGGCCCGCTGGAGCCGCAGCTTTCGCCCGGCGGCTATGCCAGGGCTTTTGCCGCGCTGCAGGAGGCGATCGCGGCGGGGGACATCTATCAGGCCAACCTGACCTTCCATCTGGCGGGATCGTTCCGGGGCGATCCGCTGGCGCTTTATGCCGCGCTGCGTCCGGCCGCCGGGGCGGGCTATGGCGGGGTGGTGTTTGATGGCTCGCACTGGCTGTTGTCCTGCTCGCCGGAACTGTTCTTTGCCGAAAGAGACGGGGCGGCGATGGTCAAGCCGATGAAAGGCACGCGCCCGCGCGGCCGCGATGCGGCAGAGGACGCCGCGCTGGCCGAGGAACTGGCCGGATCAACCAAGGACCGCGCCGAAAACCTGATGATCGTCGACCTCTTGCGCAACGACTTGTCACGCGTGGCCGAGGCGGGATCGGTCAAGGTCGAGCGGCCGTTCGCGGTCGAAAGCTATCCCACGGTCCATCAGATGGTCACCACGGTCCGCGCGCGACTGAAGGCCGGCAAAGGACCAATCGACATGATCCGGGCGCTGTTTCCCTGCGGATCGATCACCGGCGCGCCCAAGATCCGGGCGATGGAACTGATCAATACGGCCGAGCGCGATGCCCGCGGGCCCTATTGCGGGGCGATCGGCCGGATCGATGCGCCCAAGGCCGATGGCACGTCAGACGCCGCTTTCAACGTCGCGATCCGCACGCTGCGGCTGACTCCTGGCGAGAACGGGCAGGGCCGCGCGGTGCTGGGGGTCGGATCGGCCATCGTTGCCGATAGCGAAGCCCTGCCGGAATGGCGCGAATGCCTGGTCAAGGGAACCTTCGTGCAATTGCAGGCCGCCGGGGCCGACCTGATCGAGACGATGCGCTTCACGCCCGAGGATGGCGTGCCGCTGCTGGAGATGCACCTTGAACGGATCAAGGCCAGCGCGGCGGAACTGGGCTTTGCCTTTGATCGCCATGCGGTGCGCAACGCGATTCAGGCGCTGTGTTTCGATGCCGACGCGCCGGCCCGGCTGCGGCTGGTGGCGGCGCGCAGCGGTGCCTACACGCTGGAGCTTTCGCCGCTTCCCGCACAGCTGAGCCACCCGGCCCGCTGCGCGGTGCTGCCACTGCCGATCGACTCTGGCGACTGGCGCCAGCGCCACAAGACCAGCGACCGCGGCTTTTATGACCGCGGCCTCACCGCCGCCAAGGCAGTGGGTGCGGACGAGGCGCTGCTGCTGCGCGATGACGGCCTTGTCACCGAAGGCTGCTTTACCAACCTGTTCGTCGAACGTGGCGGCACGCTGCTGACCCCGCCCGCCCGGCTGGGCCTGCTGCCCGGCGTGCTGCGCCGCTCGCTGATCGAAGCGGGCCGCGCCGAGGAAGCGGAGCTGACCCTGGACGATCTCAAGGACGGATTCCTGATCGGCAATGCGCTGCGCGGCCTGATCCCGGCAGTGCTGCTGTGAAGCTGTCGCAGGCTCTCTCGCGCATCGCCCCGTCGCAGACCACGGCGATGACCGACCGCGCGAGCGAACTGCGCGCGGCCGGCAGGGACGTGATCGCGCTGTCGGTGGGCGAGCCGGACTTCGCTACCCCGGCCCACGTGCTGGCCGCGGCCAAGGCCGCGCTCGATGCCGGGGAAACGCGCTATACCCCGGTGGCCGGAACCATGGCCCTGCGCGAAGCGGCAGCGCTGCATTTCGCCCGCGATCTGGGCATCGCGGTGCCGCCATCGCAGGTGATCGTCAGCGCCGGGGGCAAGCAGGCGATTTTCCATGCCCTGCTGGCCACGCTCGATCCGGGCGACGAAGTGCTGATCCCCAGCCCGTGGTGGGTCTCTTATCCCGAAATCGTCCGCTTTGCCGGGGCCGAAGTGGCCTGCCTGCCAACCACCGCGGCGGGCGGTTTCCGCATCACCGCGCAGCAGCTGGAAGCCGCGATCACCCCGCGCACCCGCTGGCTGCTGCTCAACAGCCCCGGCAACCCGACCGGCGCGACCTACCCGGCGCAAGAGCTGCGCGCCCTGGGCGAAGTGCTGGCCCGCCACCCGCAAGTGCTGGTGATGAGCGACGATATCTATGCCCCGCTGCGCTATGGCGCGGGCGCCCATGCCACGCTCGCCGCCGAATGCCCGGACCTGGCCGAGCGGGTGCTGACCGTGTCAGGCGTTTCGAAAAGCCATGCCATGACCGGCTTTCGGATCGGGGTTTCTGCCGGGCCGGAATGGCTGATCAAGGCGATGGCGCGGCTGCAATCGCACTCCTCCGGCAATCCCGCCTCAATCAGCCAGGCCGCCGCCGTGGCGGCTTTCACCGGCCCGCAGGACTTCCTGCTCGATTGGCGCGAGCGGCTGCGCGCGCGGCGCGACATGGTGGTCAGCGCCATCAACGCCATTCCCGGCCTGTCCACCCCGGTGCCCGACGGCGCGTTCTATTGCATGGTCGATGCCGCGCCGCTGATGGCCCGGTTCGGCGATGACGAAGCCTTGTGCCTGCACCTCCTGGAGCAGGGCGTGGCGGTGGTTCCGGCCACGGCCTTCGGCAGCCGCGGCGGCTTTCGGATCAGTTTCGCGGCTGACGAGGCCAAACTTTCAGAAGCGGTCCGCCGCATTGCTGAGGCCGTTCGATGAAACCCCTGTCGATCCTGTTCGAAGATGGTGAGGCGCTGGTGATCGACAAGCCCGCCGGCCTGCCGATCGAGCGCCCGCGCGCTGGCGGACCCTGCCTTGAGGACCGCTCCAGCGAGCTGCGGCTGGGATTCGCGCGCTCGCCGGTGCCGGTCCATCGGCTCGATACCGATACGTCGGGCTGCCTGCTGTTTGCGCGTAATCCGGGGGCGCTGAAGCGCTTCAATTTCGCCTTCGAGGCCCGGCAGGTTGAGAAGGTCTATCTTGGCGTGGTCGCCGGCCCGGTCGAAGGGGAAGATGGCACCATCGCGCTCTCGCTCAGCAAGATTTCCAGCGCCGAAAAGGGCTGGCGGATGATTGCCGCAAAGAAGGGCAAGCCGGCCGTCACCCACTGGCGCAAGCTGGCGGAACACGGCGGGCTGACCCTGGTCGAGTTCCGCCCCGAAACCGGCCGCACCCACCAGATCCGCGTCCATGCGCAGCACGGCCTCGGCCATGCGCTGCTGGGCGATCCGGTTTACGGCGATGGGCAAGGCGCAGCGCGCACCATGCTTCACGCCCGCGCCCTGACCGTGCAGCGTCAGGGCAAGCCGCCAGTCCACGCGGTCGCGCCGCTTCCGGCCGATTTCCAGGCGCTTGGATTCAGCGATGACGATCTTGGCGCATGATGCGATCGTCCGCGCGCTGGCGCAGGCAAGCGAAAGCTTCATCGCCGCGTCCGGTCCGGGCGGGCAGAATGTCAACAAGGTGGCAACTGCGGTGCAGCTGCGGGTCAACGTTTATGCGCTGCGCCTGCCGCCCGAAGTGTTCACCCGGCTCCGCCAGCTGGCCGGCAGCCGGATGACCGCGAGGGGCGAGCTGCTGCTCACCGCCCAGCGTTTCCGCACCCAGGAAGCCAATCGCCAGGACGCGCGCGAGCGGCTGGGCGAACTGATCGAGGAAGCCTTCAGGCTGCCTGAAAAACGCGCCAAGAGCCGCCTCAACCGGGTCGGCAAAACCGAGCGGCTGGCAGGCAAGAAGATCCGCAGCGCGGTAAAGGCCGGACGCGGCAAGGTGCGGCTGGACTAGTTTCCCGCCGCCTCGGCCGCACTGGCGCTCATCACCTGGCGCCCGTCAGCGGCATAGGCACCCAGCTCGAATGCTGCATCCTTGCGGCGCAGCACAAGGTGCAGCATTTCACCGCAGATCGCCGGTGAAACGCCCCGGAAGGCAAAGGATTTCAGGATATTGTCACCCAGCTCCCGGCGGGCCAGATCGAGCAGCAGGGTCGCAGTGAGCGGACCGTGAACAACCAGCCCACGATAGTTCTCCGCGCCCGTAGCATAGGGCAGGTCATAGTGGATCCGGTGGCTGTTGAAAGTCAGCGCGGAATAGCGAAGCAGCAGCGGCTCGCCGGGCAGGACCGCGCGGTGCGCCTGCCAGCCTGCGGGATCGAACCTGCCCTCGCCCAGTGGCGGCGGCGCGGGCGGTGTGCTAGGCTCGGCGGGAGCGCGATAGACCACGGTCTGCACCTCGCGCACGGCAAGCCCGGCCTCGCCGCTCGTCTCGTGCGCAATATCGACGAAAACCAGCGAGCCGCTGCCGCCGGTCTTTTCGGCAATCGACAGCACGCGCGAGGTACGGCTGACAGCCTCGCCTGCCCGCAGCGGCGCGAGGAATTCAACCTTGCTCGATGCCCACATCCGGCGCGGCAGCGGCACGGGCGGCAGGAAGCTGTCCGGACTGTCATCGCGGCGCGGATGGCCGTCCGGCCCCAGCCGCGCGGTGGGCGCATCGGGCAGGCCAAGGCACCAGTGGAAGCCCTGCGGTACGGTGCCGTCCTGCGGGGCATCGCGGTCCAGCGTGGCGCACCAGCGGGCGAGGTGGCCGGGATCAACCCGGTCCGTACGGTGCTCTTCCCGCCTGAGCCAGGCGCTCCAGTCGGCCATCAGTTGCGCCCGTCCAGCAGGCCGCGAGCAATTACCTGGGCTTGGATCTCGGCCGCGCCTTCGAAGATGTTGAGGATCCGCGCATCGCACAGCACGCGGCTGATTTCGTATTCCAGTGCATAGCCGTTACCGCCGTGGATCTGCAGGCTCGCATCGGAATTGGCCCAGGCGGCACGGGCAGCCAGCAGCTTGGCCATCCCCGCCTCGATATCGCAGCGCTTGGCGGTATCCTTGGCCCGCGCGGCGGCATAGGTCAGCTCGCGGCTAAGGACAAAATCGACCAGGCTCATCGCCAGCTTGTCGGCCACGCGGGGGAATTGGACCAGCGCCTTGCCAAACTGCTTGCGGCCAAGGGCGTAGTCCAGCCCCAGTTCCAGCGCCCGCCTGGCCACGCCGACAGCGCGGGCTGCAGTCTGGATCCGAGCGGCTTCGAAGGTCCGCATCAGCTGTTTGAAGCCTTGCCCCTGCTCGCCGCCAAGCAGGGCATCGCCGGGTGCGCGCAGGCCATCGAACTGCAGCGCATATTCGCGCATCCCGCGATAGCCCAGCACCTCGATCTCGCTGCCGTTCATCCCCTCGGCCGGGAACGGATCGTGCTCCGTCCCGCGCGGTTTGGGCACCAGCAACATCGAAAGACCGGCATAGCCCTTGGCATCAGGCAGCGTCCGGCACAGCAGGGTCATCAGGTCGCTGCGGCTGGCATGGGTGATCCAGGTCTTGGCCCCAGTGATCACCCATTCGCCATCCACCATCCGGGCCCGGGTCTGCAACGAGCCGAGGTCCGATCCCACATCGGGTTCGGTGAAGACAGCGGCCGGCAAAACCGCCCCGCTGGCGATTTTCGGCAGCCAGTAAGCCTGCTGATCGGGCGTACCGCCCATCGCGATCAGCTCTCCGGCAATCTCGCTGCGCGTGCCAAGCGAGCCCGCGCCGATCCAGCCGCGCGACAGCTCCTCGGTAATCACGCACATGACCAGCTTGCCAAGGCCCAGCCCGCCGAATTCCTCTGGAATGGTCACTCCGAAGGTGCCGAGATCGGCCATGGCCTGGACCGTGTCATCGGGGATCAGATCATTGGCGAGATGCCACTTATGGGCGTGCGGGAGGATCTCAGCCTCGGTAAAGCGGCGGAACTGGTCGCGGATCGTATCAAGCTCGCCATCGTGCAGCCCTTCGCTGGGCCATTGCCCGGCCGCAAGCGCGGCGGCGACGGCGGCGCGGGTCTGGGCAAGATCGGCCGCGGTCAGATCGGCGCAGGCCTGGGCCAGGTCGCGCGCGGGCGGCACGAGGCCCAGATCAGCGGGGCGCAACAGCTCGTTCTGGCCCATCGGCAGGCCGCCTGTCAGTTGCCCCAGCGTTTCAGCAAAGGCCAGCAGGGCAATTTGGCGGTCCAGCTCGGTCCCGCCGCCATTGGCGTCCAGCCAGCCCGCCACCGCATCCAGCGCGGCCACGCTGGTGGCAATCCAGGCAAAGCCATGGTGGGCACGCTGATGCCCGGGGGCGATCTCCGCAGCCGCCGCGCGGGCCAGGTCAGCATAGCCCCGCGCCGCGCCCAGCACCTTGCCGAAATCAAGGTGTGTATCCACGGCGTCAGGCCTTCTCAAACACCGCCGCGATGCCCTGCCCGCCGCCGATGCACATGGTTTCCAAGCCGTACTTCACATCGCGGCGCTGCATTTCGCGGGTCAGGTTGGCCAAGATCCGCCCGCCGGTGGCGCCAATCGGGTGCCCCAGCGAAATGCCCGAACCGTTGACGTTGAGCAGGTCATGGCGGCTGTCATCGTCTGCCCAGCCCCAGCCCTTGAGGCAGGCGAGCACCTGGGGTGCGAACGCTTCGTTCAGCTCGATCAGGCCGATGTCGTGCCACGACAGGCCGTTCCTGGCGAACAGCCGCTCGGTCGCCGGAACCGGGCCGAAGCCCATGCGGGCCGGATCGCATCCAGCCGCAGCCCAGGAATGGAACCAGGCGATCGGCTCCAGCCCAAGCTCTTCCAGCTTGTCTTCGGCAACGACCAGGCAAGCGGCGGCGGCGTCGTTCTGCTGGCTGGCATTGCCCGCTGTCACCACCCCGCCTTCGATCGGCCGCAGCTTGCCCAGCGTTTCCATCGATGCGTCGGCGCGGTAGCCCTCGTCATGCGCGAAGACCAGGGGATCACCCTTTTTCTGCGGGATTTCGACCGGAACCAGTTCATCGGCGAACAACCCCTGTTCCCACGCTGCGGCGGCTCGCTGGTGGCTGCGCACGGCATAGGCATCGCAGGCCTCGCGGCTGATGTTCCAATCCCTGGCCAGGTTCTCGGCTGTCTCGATCATGCCGCTGATCACGCCATAGCGCTCGATCGGCTGGCTCATCACCCGGCCGCGGGTCAGGCGGTCATGCAGGGTCAGGTTGCCGGCGCGGACCCCTTTGCGGATATCGGTGGTGTAATGCTCGACATTGGACATGGATTCGCACCCACCGGCCACGACCACATCCGACACCCCGGTCTGGACCATCATTGCGGCATTGATGATCGCCTGCAGGCCCGATCCGCAGCGCCGGTCAAGCTGATAGCCGGGTACTTCCTCGGGCAGGCCGGCCAGCAGCCACGCCCAGTGCGAAATGCATGGCGCTTCGCCGTTGCCATAGCCTTGCGCGAAGATCACATCGTCCACGCGCGCAGGATCGATCCTGGTGCGCTCCATCAGCGCTTTCAGGATGACTGCGCCAAGCTGTCCGGCGGTGAGCGGGGCAAGACTGCCGCCGAACTTGCCGACGGCTGTGCGGATCGGGGCAACGATGGCGGCGCGGCGCAACTGGGTCATGCTCTGTCCTTGTCTGAAGTGGCAACCACGCCGCGATCGATCAGCGTGGCAATCTGGCCGGAGGAAAGGCCCAGCCGCTCGGCCAGCACTTCTTCGCTGTGTTCGCCCAGATAGGGCGCGGCCTTGGGATTGCCCGCTTCGCGGCCTGGAATGTTGGCGAAGCTGCGGGTGGCGGGATAATCAAAACCGCTGGGATTGGCCGGCGATGGGCCGAACAGCGGATTGTTGGTCACCAGATCGGGATCGCGGGCCATTTCATACATGGTGCGATAACGTTCGAAGGTTGCCCCGGCCCTGGTCAGCCGCGCGGCCAGATCAGCATAGTCAAAGGTCTCGGCAGCCTGCTGAAACAGATCGAACAGGCGGTGGCGATGGACGAAGCGTTGGTGATCGCTGACCAGAAAACTGACCCCCAGTTCCGCCTCCAGCGCCGCCACGGCATCGGCCAGGCCAAAGGCTTCGACCGTCGCTTTCCACTGCTTGGGAGTCAACGCCGCGATCATGAAGCGCTTGCCGTCGCGGCTGCGGAAATCGCGGCCAAAGGCGCCCCAGATGGCATTGCCGATCCGTTCCCGGTCGGCCCCGCGATAGAGCATTTCCGGCGCGGCCCCGGCATTGAACGCCGTGCCGATCGCCACATCCCCCAAGGGCACGCGCAGTTCGCTGCCCTCCCCGGTTGCCTCGCGGTGGCGCAGGCCGGCCAGCAGCGCAAAAGCGCAATAGGCACCGGTGATGAAGTCCCACGCCGGGAGGATCTGGTTGACCGGCGGGGCGCTGCTTGCATCCCATTCTTCCGGTCCGGTCATCAGCGGATAGCCCGAAGCGGCATTGACCGTGAAGTCCATCGCCTGTCGGCCATCGTGCCAGCCCATGATCCGCACCGAAACCAGATCGGGGCGGCCAGCCGCGATCGAGCCATGCGCCATGAAGCTTTCCAGCGGCAGGTTGGTGATCAGCTGGCCGGTCGCCTGCGTCAGTTGCACCGCCAGTTCGCGCCCCTCGGCCGATTGCAGATCCAGCGCCACGCTTTTCTTGGCGCGGTTGAGGTTCTCCCACGAAAGCGAGCGGCCCTCGCGCGTCATCAAGTAGCGGGAATAGTCCAGCCCGCCCTCCTTGTGATCGATCCGGATCACTTCCGCCCCCATCTGCGCGCAATAGAGGCCCGCAGTGGGAGAGGCGACGAACGAGGATACCTCGATGATTGAGAGGCCGTTCAGAAGCTGGTACATGACCTACCAGACCGCCCCTTCGGCGGCGAATTCGCGCAGCAGGTGCTTGGCGATCTGCAGCTGCATGATCTGGCTGGTGCCTTCATAGATCCGCAGGATCCGGGCATCGCGGAAGAACCGCTCGGCCGGATACTCGGCCAGATAGCCCGCCCCGCCATAAATCTGTACGCAGCGATCGACCACACGGCCGCAGGTTTCCGACGCGAACAGCTTGGCGGCAGCCGCCTTGCGGACGATGTTCTCACCCCGGTCGGCCCGGGCGCAGGCATCGGCGATCATGCATTCGGCTGCATACAGTTCGGCCTCGCTGTCGGCCAGCATGGCCTGGATCAGCTGGAAGTTGGCGATCGGTTCGCCAAAGGCCTTGCGTTCGGTGGCATAGCGGATCGCGGTGTCGAGCGCGCGGCGGCCCATGCCGACGCTCATTCCGGCAACCGACAGGCGCCCGTTGTCAAGGCTCTGCATCGCGATCCGGAAGCCCTTGCCTTCCTCGCCGCCGACCAGCGCCGATCCGGGAACGTGGACATCTTCCATGATCACATCGGCAATGTGTGCGCCGGCCTGGCCCATTTTCTTGTCGGGCTTGCCGATGGTGATCCCCGGTGTGGTCATATCGACGATGAAGCAGGAAACATGCGCGTTCTTGGGCAGCGGTTCCTTGCTGGTGCGGGCCATGATCAGCCCGATCCGGGCGTGCGGGCTGTTGGTGATATAACGCTTTGTGCCGTTGAGCCTGTAGCCGTTGCCATCGCGCACTGCGCTGGTCTGCATCGCTGCACTGTCCGATCCCGAACCCGGCTCGGTCAGGCCGAAGCAGGCGATTTCCCCGCTGGCAATCCGGGGCAGCCATTCGGCCTTCTGTTCCGGCGTGCCGAAATTCTTGATCGCAGAGCCGGTCATGCCGATGTTGATCGAGATGGTCGAGCGATAGGCCGGCGCGGCATAGCTCAGCTGCTTCACCGTCTCGATATACTGGCTGATGTTCATGCCCGCGCCCCCGAAATCTTCGGGGATGGTGATGCCAAACAGGCCCATTTCGCGCATTTCGGCCAGAATATCGTCCGGAATCCGGTCCTCGGCGATCACCTGTTCTTCGGCCGGGATCAGCCGTTCGCGGACATAGCGGCGCAGCTGCTCGATGAACTGATCGAAGATTTCGGGATCCATGCCGGAGTTCATTGCGGATTCCTCAGATCGGGTCATAGGGGAAGACATGGGCCGAAACCTCGTCGCTGCGGGCAAAGCTGGGCCTGAAGGCCGGAATCAGTTCATCGGCGATGCTTTCCGGGGTCCAGCCTTCCAGCTTGGTCATCGACCGGATCGGGCGCGGCTTGTTGTAAAGCACGATTTCGTTCTTGCGGACCGAGAAGATCTGGTTGGTCACTTCCCGGCTGGCATCCGAAGCAAGATAGACCACCAGCGGTGCAATCTTGTCAGCGCTCATCGTCTTGAGCCGCTCGACCCGCTGCTTCTGTTCCGGCGTTTCGGCCGGGATCGAGGCGGTCATCCGGCTCCAGGCGAATGGCGCGATGCAGTTGGAGCGCACCCCGAGGCGGGCCATGTCGAGCGCGATCGACTGTGACAGGCCGACGATCCCCAGCTTGGCGGCCGAATAGTTGGCCTGGCCGATGTTGCCGATCAGGCCGGAAGTGCTGGTGAAGTGGATGAAGCTGCCCGATTGCTGCTCGCGGAAATAGGGTGTCGCCGCCTTGGACACGTTGAACGTGCCGTTCAGATGTACGTCGATCACGGCACGCCAGTCCTCGTGGCTCATCTTGTGCCAGATCGTGTCACGCAGGATGCCGGCATTGTTGACCACGGCATCGATCCGCCCGAACCGCTGGATCGCATCCTCGATGATCGAGGCGGCGCCGGCCGGGTCGTTCACGAAGGCCAGGTTGGCGTGGGCCTTGCCGCCGGCGGTGATGATGTCGCGCACCGTTTCCTGGGCCGGGCCTTCATCGCCGCCCTCACCGCCGCCGCCGACACCGGGATCGTTGACCACCACGGCAGCGCCATGCCTGGCGCAAAGCAGCGCGATCTCGCGCCCCACGCCGCGCCCGGCGCCCGTCACTGCCACAACCTTGCCTTCAAGCATGCCCACGGCGACGAATCCTTTCCCGTTTAACCGATCGTTTAATTACCCCTTACGGCGCGGACCGGCAAAATCAACCGCCGCGTTTGGGTGGATTGCTGGCGGCGCCTGCGGCAGCCGGCGGCTCACCCGGCTGAACCGCTTCGGCCGGCGGCTGCTGCTGCTCGATGATTGCGGCCGCATCGTCGAGCGCCTCGGCCTCGGCCTTGGTCACGCCGCCGGCGGTGCGGCTATCATCTCCGCAGGCGACCAGCAGAATCAGAACGATAAGGAGCGGAATACGATGCATGGCGGCACCATAGCGCCGCCCGCGCAAAGGAAAAGGCGGGCCGGAGCCATAGCCCCCACCCGCCTTCGATCCTGCCGGGAGGTGCCGGTTACTTGGCGGCTTCGCCTTCCGGGGCGCTGGCCGCTTCGGCACCGGCCGCCGCGGACGCATCGACGACCGGGGTGGCCGCGACATCGCCCACCGCCTCTTCAGCCGGCATTTCGACGTTGTCGACCTGGGCTTCTTCCTTGGCGCTTTCGGACGATCCGCACGCCGCGAGCATCAGGACAGCGCCGCAAGCAAGCGCAAGAGTGAATGTCTTCTTCATGCAAACTACCTTTCAGATCGTGCGGCCCGGCGGCCCGATTGCCGCATATGCAGGGTTTTAACCGCGTGGGAATCCGCTGCCAACCGCCAATTCCCCGAAATGTCACATTTCCGCAGCGAGTAGTTGATCGGATATAAAGATTTCTTTATATCATCAGGCAATGCGGATCGAACCCACCCTTCGCGCTCTGGCCGACCCGACCCGGCTGCGCATCATGCGCCTGCTGGCGGCGATGGAGCTGTCGGTCGGGGAACTGGCCCAGGTGCTGGGGCAGAGCCAGCCGCGCGTGTCGCGCCATGTGCGGATCCTGTGCGATGCGGGCCTTGCCGAAAGGCACAAGGAAGGGGCCTGGGTATTCCTGCGCAGCGCAATCGGCGAACACCGCGCCCCGCCGCTGGGCGCGGCCGCCGCCCGTCTGCTGGCCGTGGCCGAAGAGGGCGATGCCCAGTTCGCTGCCCGCTGCGCCGAGGATCGCCGCCACCTGGTCGCGATCCGCGCGGCGCGGGAAAGCGCGGCGCAAAGCTATTTTGCCCGCCATGCCGCCGAATGGGACCGGCTGCGTAGCCTGCACACCCCGGATGGCCCGGTTGAAGCCGCCTTGCAGGCCGCGCTGGGCGAAGGCGGGCTTGGTGCACTGCTGGATATCGGGACCGGCACCGGCCGGATTGCCGAGTTGTTGAGCCCGCGCGCCAGCCATGTCACCGGGCTGGACAAGAGCCCGGAAATGCTTCGCCTCGCCCGGACTCGCCTGCAGGAACTGCCGGCCGGGCAGGTCGATCTGGTCCAGGGCGATTTCACCGCTCTGCCCTTTGCTGCGGCGAGGTTCGATACGGTCGTGTTCCACCAGGTGCTGCACTATGCGCAGGATCCGCTGGCTGCCATAAGCGAAGCCGCCCGCGTGTGCCGTGCGGATGGGATCATCGCCGTGGTCGATTTTGCCGCGCATGACCGCGAGGAATTGCGCACCGAGCATGCCCACGCCCGCCTGGGCTTTTCGGATGAAGCCATGCTGGGCATGCTGGCCGAGGCCGGCTTTGCCGCCGCTGCGCCGATGGCCCTGCCGGGCAAGCCGCTGACCGTGAAGATCTGGACTGGCCGCCGCCTGGCCGTGCCCGCTCCCGCATCCCCCAAGAAGGCTATTTCCGCATGAACCCCAGCAGCGAAGCCCGCCGCGCCCTTGCCACCCCGCTGTTCGCAGGGCTGGAAGGTGATATTGGCGTCAGTTTCGAGTTCTTCCCGCCCAAGACCGAGCGGATGGGCGAGATGCTGTGGGAAGCGATCGCCACTTTGGCACCGCTGGAGCCGCGCTTCGTTTCGGTCACTTATGGCGCAGGCGGGACCACGCGCGAGCGGACCCACGCCACGGTAGAGCGGATCTTGCGCGAAACCCGCATCCCTGCCGCCGCGCATCTGACCTGCGTTGATGCCAGCCGGGCCGAGATCGAGGCGATCGCCCGCGATTATTGGCGCATCGGTGTGCGCCACATCGTTGCCCTGCGCGGCGATCCGCCGCAGGCCGGGGCCAGGTTCGTCGCCCGGCCCGACGGCTATGCCAGCGCAGCCGATCTGGTCGCCGGGCTGAAGGCGGTCGCTCCGTTCGAAATCTCGGTCGGGGCCTATCCCGAAACCCATCCCGAGGCGACCAGCGCCAAGGCCGATCTCGACAACCTGAAGCGCAAGATCGATGCCGGGGCCGACCGCGCGATCACCCAGTTCTTCTTTGAGCCGGATACCTTCTTCCGTTTCCGCGATGCAGCCGCAGCCGCCGGGATCAACGCGGAGATCGTGCCGGGAATCATGCCGGTCAGCAATTTCGCCGCCGTGCAGCGCATGTCCGGGATGACCGGCACCGCCGTTCCGGCATGGCTGGCCCACCTGTTCGAAGGACTGGACGATCTGCCCGCGGCGCGCCAGCTGGTCGCCGCCACGGTCGCCGCCGAGATGTGCCGCAGGCTCTATGCCGGCGGCGTGCGCCAGTTCCACTTCTACACTCTCAACCGTGCCGAGCTGTCCTATGCGATCTGCCACCTGCTCGGCCTGCGCCCCAAGGATGCCCGATGATGAACCCGCGTGAAACGTTCCTGGCCGAAGCGGCCAAGCGCATCCTGATCATCGACGGCGCCTTCGGCACCGAAATCCAGCGCTGGAAGCTGACCGAGGCCGACTATGCCGGGTCGCTGGGTCTGTCGAAGGACCAGAAGGGCAACAACGACATCCTCGCCCTGACCAAGCCGGAAGTGCCCGAATCGATCCACCGCGCCTATTTCGCGGCCGGGGCCGACATTGCCGAGACCAATACCTTTTCCGCCAACCGGATCAGCCAGGCCGATTACGGCGCGGAGCACCTGGTACGCGAGATCAACCTGGCCAGCGCGCGGCTGGCCCGCCGGGTGGCGGACGAGTTCGCCGCCGGGGACGGCCGCCCGCGCTTTGTCGCCGGCGCGATCGGGCCGACCAACAAGACCCTGTCGCTTTCGCCCGATGTCAACGACCCCGGTTACCGCGAGATCGACTGGGACCATCTGGTCGAGGTCTATCATGAACAGGCCGCCGCGCTGGTCGAGGGCGGAGCCGATTTCGTGCTGGTCGAAACGGTGTTCGACACGCTCAACGCCAAGGCCGGGATCATGGCGGTCAAGCAGCTGGAGCGCGAGCTGGGCCGCGACATTCCGATCATGCTGTCGATGACCCTGACCG